>DCVB01000086.1 GCA_002327965.1 Candidatus Aminicenantes bacterium UBA2199
GCCGCTGCAGAAAGCCATGCGCCTGGCTGAACTGGGCGTCGGCATCCTGGTCTGCGGCGCCATTTCCCGGCCGTTGCAGGCAATGGTCTCCTCGGTAGGGATCGAGGTGATCCCCTTTGTTTCCGGCGACTTGCGGGAAGTGATCGCGGCCTGGCTGAAAGGGCAATTGCCGGGTGCTGAGTTTGTCATGCCCGGCTGCGGGCGGCATGGTCGCCGTAGCAGCCGAGAAAAGAATTATTATTATAAGGAGGAAATAATCATGAACGGAAGAGGACAAGGTGGAATGGGCGGCGGTCGAGGGCAGGGCGGAGGCAGAGGCCAAGGGGGCGGCGGCCGGGGACAAGGAGGCGTGGGCCGCGGCCGCATGGGCGGTCCCGTGGCAGGCGGGGCGATCGGGACCTGCCTTTGCCCGAAATGCGGGGAGCGCGTCGGCCATGAACGCGGGGTGCCCTGCGTGCAGCGGCAATGCCCCAAATGCGGGACTTCGCTGCTCAGAGAATAATGTATTTTATTATTAAAGAAGGAGGATAAAATGCCTAGAGGTGACAGAACGGGACCCAGGGGCATGGGTCCCATGACCGGCCGTGCGGCCGGCTATTGCGCGGGTTATGGGATGCCGGGCTTCAGCAACCCGGTGGCCGGGCGCGGATTCGGCCTGGGCTTCGGCCGGGGTGGCGGCGCCTGGGGCCGCGGCTTCGGCGGCCGCGGCTGGCGCAACGGGTATTACGCCACGGGGCAACCGGGCTGGATGCGCTACGGCGGCTATGCCGCCCCAGTCGGCGACCCCGACCCGGAAATCGAGAAGCAGGCACTGAAAAATCAGGCGGACGCCATGCAGAGCGAGCTCGACGCCATTCGCAAGCGGCTCGAGGAGATCGAGAAAGAGGAACCGTCCAAATAGGGCGAACGACAGAGATCGGAACAGAAACCAACCGACAAGGAGAATACCCATGAAGATCGCTTTATCCACATCGGGCAGCGACCTGAGCGCAGCGCTCGACACCCGCTTCGGCCGGGCTCCCAAGTTCCTGGTCTTGGACCTGGAAAACGGGAAATTCGAGATCATCGACAACCAGCAGAACCTGGACGCCGCCCAGGGGGCGGGGATCCAGTCGGCCGAGACCGTGATCCGCTCGGGAGCCAAGGCCCTGGTCAGCGGCCACTGCGGCCCCAACGCCTTCCGCGTGCTGTCCAGCGCCGGCGTCAAGGTCTACAACTCGGATGCCGCCACCGTGGCGGAGGCAGTGGAGCAGTTCAAGCAGGGGAAGCTGAAGGAGTCCGGGGGCGCGGACGTCCAGGGCCACTGGTGACGACATTCAAAAAGACATGGAGATGAACTGATGCCGGGATTTGATGGAACGGGACCGCGGGGCCAGGGCCCCATGACCGGAAAGGCGAACGGCTTTTGCCTGCTCCGCATGCCCGATGATCCCGGGCAGCCCAGGACCGGCTTTGCCGGCCTGGCGGGACAACCTGTCGCCATGGGCCCTGATTTTCGGAAAATGGACGGCCGATCGCTTCAAGGCCGGCTGCGGGAGATGCAAGCAGAGTTAACGGCCATGAGATGCCGTTTGGACGACCTGGAAAACGGCGGCCGTGTTGCCACGCCCCAACGTCCAGGTTCTTCGGAGACAAGAGGCAAGCAATGATCCTGGCCATCGCCTCGGGCAAGGGCGGCACCGGCAAAACCACCCTGGCCGTGAACCTGGCCCGGGCGTTCGACCGGCCGCTGCAGCTCCTGGACTGCGATGTGGAGGAGCCGAACAGCCACCTGTTCCTCCCCGGCCAGGCCGCGGGCGAGGAGACCGTGACCATCCCCATACCCGAGGTGGACGAATCCCGGTGCGACGGCTGCAACGAGTGCGGCCGCTTCTGCGCCTACCACGCCATCGTCTCCTATGGGGCCAAGCCGCTGGTGTTCCCCGAAATGTGCCATGGCTGCGGCGGCTGCATGCGGGTGTGCCCGAAGCAGGCGATCCGCGAGGTCCCCAGCCGCATCGGCGTGGTGGAAAGCAGGCAGTCGGGGAAGATCGCCCTGGTCACGGGGCGCCTGGACGTCGGCTCAGCCATGGCGCCGCCGCTCATCCGCGCCGTCAAGGAACGGCTGCAGCCGGACATGCACGCCATCCTGGACGCCCCGCCCGGGACCTCGTGCCCGGTCATCGCCGCCGTGCGCGGAGCCGATTTCATCCTGCTGGTCACCGAGCCCACCCCGTTCGGGCTTCACGACCTGCAGTTGGCCGTGGAGATGGTCCGCGAGCTCGCCATCCCCTTCGCCGTGGCAATCAACCGCGTTGGCAGCGGCGACGACCGCGTGCACCGCTTCTGCGCCGCGGCGGGCATCGAGATCATCCTGGAGGTCGCCGACGACCGGCGCATCGCCGAGGCCTATTCGCGGGGGGAATTGATCGTCGAGGCGCTGCCCGAGTACCGGCCGGCGTTCGCCGCCCTGGCCGGAAGATTGCTGCTCGGCCATAACAACAAAGAGGAATGAACCATGCCGACCTATGAATACGAATGCCAGAAATGCGGTTGGAAGTTCGAGAAGATGCAGCCCATCACCGCCGCGCCATTGACCCAATGCCCCAAGTGCAAGGGACGGATCCGGCGCATCGTCAGCGGCGGGGCCGGCTTCATCATGAAGGGAGCCGCCCATGGTGCGGCCGGAAAGAGCGGCGACGACTGCAGCCTGCAGCGAACGGGGAAGACCTGCTGCGGCCGCGAAGAGCGCTGCGGCAGGCCCGCCTGCGGAGATGAGGAATGAAGGAGCTGGTCGTCATCAGCGGCAAGGGCGGCACCGGCAAGACCAGCCTGGCCGCCTCGTTCGCCGTGCTGGCCGGCCACGCCGTCACCGCCGATTGCGACGTGGATGCGGCCGACCTGCACCTGGTGCTCTCACCGCGCCCGCGCGAAAAACACGATTTTTACAGCGGCAACGAGGCGGTCATCCGCGCCGGGGACTGCACGGGCTGCGGCACCTGCGCCGGGCTCTGCCGCTTCGACGCCATCACGAAAAAGACCCGCGCCGACGGCGCAGCGGTATATGCCGTGGACCCGGTGGCCTGCGAAGGCTGCGGCGTGTGCGTCCGTTTCTGTCCCGAGCGAGCCATCGATTTTCCCGAGAGCCGCTGCGGCGAATGGATGATCTCGGACACCCGCTGCGGCCCGATGGTCCATGCCCGGCTGGGCACCGCCGCCGAGAACTCCGGCAAGCTGGTCTCGCTGGTGCGGCGCGAGGCGCGGCGCATCGCCACGGAAGCAGGACGGGATCCGGTCATCGTCGACGGCCCGCCGGGGATCGGCTGCCCGGTGATCGCCTCGCTCACCGGCGCCACCGTTGTCCTGGTCGTGACCGAGCCGACCGTCTCCGGCGAGCACGACCTGGAGCGGGTGCTGAAGCTGGCCCGTCATTTCGGCATGGCCGCGGCCGTCTGCGTGAACAAGTGGGACCTGAACCGGGAAATGACCGAACGCATCGAAAACCTGGCCCGGCGGTCGGGGGCGCAGATCGCCGGCCGCGTGCGCTACGACCGCGCCGTGACCGCCGCCCAGCTGCGCCGGCAGGCGGTGGTGGAGACCGAGGCTCCCTGTGTGGACGACATCCGGCAAATATGGAATAATCTCAACCTCTAGGAGCACGACATGGACAGCAAGGACAAGGAAACGAAAACGCAGCCGGGCGATACGCCGACAACGGCCTGCGAGAGCTGCGACAACAGGGAATGCCCGGCCGCCCAGCGTAAAAAGGGGGAAAGCGAGGAGGATTTCAGCGAGCGGCGCGAGCTTGAATCCCGGCTCTGCCGCATCCGCCGCAAGCTGGTCGTCCTGTCGGGCAAGGGCGGCGTCGGCAAGAGCACGGTGGCGGTGAACATCGCCGCGGCCCTGCAGATGGCCGGCAAGCGCGTCGGCTTGCTGGACGTCGACATCCACGGCCCGAGCATACCCACCATGCTGGGACTGCAGGGGGCGGTCCTGCAGAATGGGCCCGACGGGCTGCTGCCGGTGGATGCCGACGGGGTGAAGGTCATGTCGCTGGGATTCCTCCTCCCCGACCCCGACCAGGCGGTGATCTGGCGCGGTCCCCTGAAAATGGGCGCCATCAAGCAGTTCCTCAAGGACGTGGCCTGGGGCGACCTGGACTACCTGGTCATCGACTCGCCGCCGGGCACCGGCGACGAGCCGCTCTCGGTCTGCCAGCTGATCGGCCGGCTCGACGGCGCGGTGATCGTCACCACGCCGCAGAAAGTGGCGGCGATCGACGTGCGCAAATCGATCACCTTCTGCCGCCAGCTCGGCGTCCCCGTGCTCGGCGTGGTGGAGAACATGAGCGGTTTCGCCTGCCCCAAGTGCGGCGAGGTCTCCGCCATATTCAGCAGCGGCGGCGGCCGCCGCATCGCCAAGGACATGAAGGTGCCCTTCCTGGGCGCCATCCCCATCGATCCGGCCATTGCCGCCTCGGGGGATGATGGCCGCCCCTATGTCAGCGCTTTCGCCGCCTCCGCCACCGCCAAGGTGATGCGCGGCATCATTGCCCCGCTGCTGGCCCTCGAGGCGGACGCAAAATGATCCCCGAAAAAACCGGACCCAAGGAGAAAACCAACATGAAGATCGCCATACCCCTGGCTGACGGAAAGTTAGCGATGCATTTCGGCCATTGCGCCAGCTTCGCCCTGATCGAAGCCGACGCCGATGAAAAGAAGATCGTAAAGCGCGAGGATCTCCAGGCCCCGCCCCACGAACCGGGCCTGCTGCCCAAATGGCTGGCCGAACGGGGAGCCAACCTGATCATCGCCGGCGGCATGGGCCAGCGCGCCCAGGACCTGTTCTGCCGGCACGGCATCGAGGTGATCATCGGCGCCCCGGCCGAGACGCCGGAAGCACTGGTGAATTCCTATCTGGCGGGAACCCTGAAAGGCGGCGAAAACGTCTGCGATCACTGAAGCTCCGGCCTTACTGGCCGGATCCGCGCGCCTCAGGGCCCCTGAACAGGCCATGAGGACATATCTGGATTGCATCCCCTGCTTTGTCCGCCAGGCGCTGGAAGCGGTGAGGATGGTGTCCGCGGATGCCGCCGTTCACCCCATGCGCCGGGAAGCGATCGAAAAAATGCTGGCCAAGGCCGGGGTTTCCTGGTCGCTGGTGGAGGCGCTGCAGGCCCGCGGCGACCTGGCCGCTTCCGCATACGAGGGCAATGAGTACTACCTGCGGAGTTTCAGGAAGACCGCAAAGGATTGACCAGAGAGGTTCTTCACGGAACCCAGCCCAACCCAGAAGGAGGAATTGGACACCATGCAAAAAATTGATGCCGACAAGGTGCTCGAGGGAGAGATTGTGGATGAGACGCGTGACGGGTCAGCGCCCGTCCCCGCCCATCAGGATGACATGAAGCCGGCGGCACAAAAGAAAAGTCCTACCGGCGGCTGGATCGAAATGATCGCCGCCATCGGCGGCGGCATCATAAGGTGGCTGGCTTCCTCGTCACCCAACACCCCCTCCGGGGGAGGGAATCAGACCGGCCGCGGCGGCGGAGGCGGCAAGATGAGGAGGCGGCGCGGAGGCCGAGATTGAGGGGCCGAGGCGTTCACCTGCCGACCATGGCCCGCGAACCCCGGGACCGGTCATGAAGATCACCATCCTGGTCGACGACCGCGCCGGGCGCGCCGGCTTGCGGTCCGAGCACGGGCTGGCGCTGTGGATCGAGGCCGGCGGCCGCAACATCCTGTTCGACACCGGGCAGGGCGGCGTGCTGGAAAACAACGCCCGTGAGCTGGGTGTCGACCTGGAGACGACCGGTTCGGTGGTGCTGAGCCACGGCCATTACGACCACACGGGTGGGCTGGCCCGGGTCCTCCGCCGCGCTCCCGGCGCCCATGTATACGGCCACCCGTCGCTGGTGCTGCCCCGCTACAGCGTGCAGGCCGGCGTGGCGCGCTCCATCGCCATGCCGGTGCCGGCGCTGGCGGCGCTGCAGCGGCTGCCCGAGACTCGCCTGCACTGGCTGCAGCAGCCATTTCAACTCAGCGACCGCATCGGCCTCAGCGGCCCCATCCCCCGCGCCACGGATTACGAGGACAGCGGCGGGTCTTTCTGTCTCGATCCCGGAGGCAGGCATCCCGATCCGCTCGATGACGACCTGGCCCTGTGGCTGCGGAGCCCGAACGGCCTGGTCGTGTGCGTCGGCTGTTCCCACGCCGGAGTGGTGAACACGTTGCGCCATGTCCGCCGCCTGAACCAGGGACAGAAGATCCGCGCCGTCATCGGCGGGTTCCATCTGGGCAACGCCGGCCCCCGGCGCCTGCAGCGGACCATCGCCGCCTTGGGCCAGCTGGAGCCGGACAGGGTGGTCCCCTGCCACTGCACGGGTGATACCGCCATTGACGCGCTGCGCCGGGCGCTGGGCAAGCGCGTGGCGCCCGGCACAGCCGGGATGACCTTGCAATTCTGAATTTCGCTTTCCCCTCGCCGCCCGTCTTGGCCCCGCGGCATCCCGCTTCCTTGAGCAGGGTGCTCCATCGCCATTCCTGCCGCAAATTGACAAGTAATTCGTTCGTCTGCTATAATAATTGCCAATGAAAAAACCGGGCGCCCGAAGGTTCTTCTTCCTCTACATGCTTTTTTTCTTCGCCTTCGTCGCCTTCATCAACTTTTTTCACAGCGATTCCATCCTGGAGAAGGAACCGGACTGCCCGGCCTGCCAATTCCAGCAATCCAATATCGCACTGGCGTTCATCCTGTTCCTCTTCCTGGTCATCTTCAATTGCCTGAGGCTGCTGCCGGGCAGCGATATCATCCCCGTTTATTTCGTGCCGCTTTCCCGGGAACGATCCCGGGCCCCGCCGCTCCGCTTCTCCTAGGTTCCCGCGTTTAACCCGGCCGGCGCCCAGACGGCGGCGGCCGATCTCAACCATTCAGGAGAAATAATGAAACTGAAAATCATACCGGTCATCCTGCTGCTGGCTGCATTGGCCATGACGCCCCGCCTGTCCGGACAGGAAGGCGGCGGCAATCCCTTCGCCCAGGCCAAGTTCGTTCCCGATATCTCGCTCATTCTCGACACGTCGTTCGTCATTCGCGACCTCGATGACGAATGGTTCAACATGCTGTGGCTGCCGGGATTCTCTCGCGCCGGCGCTGCCGGGAGGGCGGCGGAACTCGACGAGTCGAACCTGGAGAAGGGCTTCAATCTCAACTACGCCGAGCTCAGCCTGGCCTCGGTGGTCGACCCCTACTTCGACCTGTTCGCCGTGTTCCACCTTTCCCAGGAGGGCTTCGACATCGAGGAAGCGTACTTCAGCACCCGGCGCCTGCCGGCCGGGCTGCAGCTGCGCGGCGGCAAGTTCCTCAGCCAGTTCGGGCGCATCAACGGCCAGCATGCCCATTACTGGGATTTCGCCTCGGCCCCGCTGGTGCAGTCGGCCTTTTTCGGCGGCGGCGGCCTGGGAGAACTGGGCGCCCGCCTTTCCTGGGTGGCCCCCCTCGATGTCTTTCTGCAGCTTGCGCTGGAAGTGCTTCAGGGCGATAACGGCATGAGTTTCGGCCGCAAAGGCTTTGAATTGCCGGACGTCTCCGTCGCTGACGTGCAGGCTCCCGGCCTGCTCGTCGCCACGGCGAAGAGCTCGTTCGACGCGGGCAACCTGACCGTCCTGGCCGGCCTTTCCGCCGCCGCCGGCAGCTCCCGGCACGCCCCCGGCCTGGATGACGGGGACGGCACAACGGCCTTTGCCGGCAGCGCCGCCGTGTTCGGGGCCGACCTCACCCTCAAATACCTGTTCGATTCGACCCGCTACCTGTCGCTGCAGGCCGAGGTGATGAGCCGCTCCAGCCGCGGTGACCGCTACGATTTCGACGCCGTGGACGGCTGGCTGCTCCGCCGGCAACGCGGCCGCCAGGGAGGCATGTACGCCCAGGCCGTAACCCGGCTGAACAAGCGCCTGCGCCTGGGAGCGCGCCTCGACCTGATCTGGCAGAACGACGTGCGCCTGGCGGGCGCCCGCCAGGACCTGCCCGGAAACCTGGCGCGCTACGCGGCCATGGGCGAATGGAACCCGACCGAATTCTCGCGTCTGCGATTGCAGTACACGTACGACCGCAGCCGCCACGCCCAGGTCTACGGGCTATGGCAGCGGGAACCGGTCCATGAACTCGCCCTGCAAGTGAACATCACCATCGGCGCCCACGGCGCCCACGCTTTTTAGAAAGAGGAGAAAACGCATGAAACGAAAGAATTTTCTGATCGCCCTGACCGTCTGCGCCCTGACCCTGCCGTTGGCGGCAAAACGGCTGCAGGTGGTTACGACCTATCCGTACATCGCCAACCTGGTCGAACATATCGGCGGCGAACGGGTCAAGGTCCACGCCCTGGCCGGCGGGCAGTGGGACCCGCACACGATCATGGCCAAGCCGTCATTCATCGCCAAGCTGCGCCGCGCCGACCTGCTGGTCATCAACGGCGCCCAGCTGGAGATCGGCTGGCTGCCGCCGCTGCTGAACCAGGCCAACAATCCCAAGGTCAACGTCGGTTCGCCGGGCATGCTGGACCTCTCGCGCTTCGTGAAGCTGATCGACGTCCCCGACAGCGTCTCTCGCGCCCAGGGCGACATTCATCCCGACGGCAACCCCCATTATTACCTCGATCCCTACAACATGCTGCCCCTGGCCGAGGCCATCGCGGCCAAGCTGTGCGCATTGGACCGCCAGGGAAGCGGCATCTACCGCAGGAACCTGGCCGACTTCAACGGCCGGCTGAACGTCAAGCTCGATGAGTGGCGCGAACGCATGGACCCCCTGAGGGGATCCCTGGTCATCGAGTACCACAAGAACTACGACTACCTGCTGCGCAGTTACGGCCTGCAGCTGCTGGGAACCGTCGAACTGCTGCCGGGCATCCCCCCCACCTCCAAGCATATCCGCGACCTGGAAGGGAAGATCGCCCAGGCCAAGGTACGCCTCATCCTGCAGGATATCTACAACCCCGACGAGGCCGCCCGCCATCTGTCGGCCAAGCACGGCATCCCCATGATCAAGCTGCCCCACGACGTCGGCGCCGTTCGCGAAGCCGAAGGGATCTTCTCGCTGTTCGACGAGATCGTCCGGAGGCTCAGAGATGAATGACATCCTACTGGCCGCCCTGCTGCTCTCGGTCGTGCTGCTGTTCATCCATTCCTACTTCGGCCTGGAGATCATCCGCCGCGGCATCATCTTCACCGACCTGGCCATTGGCCAGATGTCGGCACTGGGGGCCGCCTTCTCCCTGTTCTTCCTGGACGGTCGCATGATGTATCCCGTCTCGCTGGCTTTCGCGCTGGCCACCGGCCTGCTGATCGCCTTTGTGGCGCGCCGCTGCAGCCACCTCGAGGCCTTTATCGGCCTGATGTATGCCTTCGGTTTCGCCGGTGTCTACATCCTCCTCTCCAAGTCCTACCACGGCATGGAGGAGTTCCAGAAGTTGATGGCCGCCGACATCCTGTTCACCCCGCTGCACGACATCGTGCAGACCGCCTTGATCTACAGCGGGCTGGGCGTGGTGATCTGGTTCTTCCAGCGCCACACCTCGGGAGCCCTGCGCGACATCCTGTTCTTCGTCACCTTCGCCATCACCGTGACCAGCTCGGTTCGCCTGGCCGGCGTGCTGGTGGTGTTCGCGCTGTTGGTGGGACCGGCGATGATCGCCCTGGCCATCGGCCGCGGCCGGCTGCTTTTCAACGCCTGGGCCATCGGCACCCTGATCAACGTCGCGGCCATCGCCTTCTCCTACTTTTACGACTTCCCGACCGGGTATTCCATCGTATTCTGCAATTCCCTGGCGGCCCTGATCGCCACCGGACTGAGGCGCCGGGCGCCTGACCCCCCGGCCGCCTAGGCGGGGGTACGCGGCGGCTTGACAGGCGGCCGCCGTTGTGTTACGTTTTTATATTCCGTAACACCAACGGGAGGCCGCATGAAAAAGCGCTTTTCGCCCGCTGTTTGCCTGCTCCTGGTCCCGGCGCTGCTCTTCGCCGCCGGCAGCCTGCACGCTGACGAGCCTGCGCCGGCGAGCACCGGGGAAAACAACGCGGAGAAGACGGAGCTCGCCAAGCCCTTGTTCCACGAGCAGGTGGTGGTGACGGCCAAGATGTCGCCCAAGGAGCTGAAGAACTGCAGCGACTCCCTGCTGCTCGTCGAGCGGCCGGCGCTGGACCTGCTGCCGGCGAGCAACGCCCTGGCGGCGCTGGACGGCTTCCCCGGTCTGTTCGTGCAGCGCAGCGGCGACTTCGGCCGCTCCGATCTCGACATCCGCGGCCTGGGGCAGAACGGCCGGCGCATCGCCGTGCTGGTCAACGGCCGGCCGGAGAAGATGGGCCTCTACGGCTGCGCCGTGACCCACGCCTTCCCGATGGACAACGTCGAGCGCATCGAAGTGATCAAGGGGCCGGCGTCGGTGCTTTACGGGGGCGAGGCCATGGGCGGCGCGGTGAATATCATCACCCGCCGGCCGGAAAACAAGTCGGAAAGCCGGCTGCAGGTCTCCTACGGCAGCTTCAACACCAGTCAGATCAACCTGCAGCAGGGCGGCAGGAACGGCCGTTTGGGCTACCTGGTCACCTACGACCGCCGGCAGAGCGACGGTCACCTGGACAACTCCGACTACCGGGGCGACGCCCTGACCGCCCGCCTCGACTGGCAGCTGGCGCCTTCCCTGGAACTCGCGCTGCAGGGAAAGTACTTCGACGCGCTGAAGCGCGAGCCCGGCACAGTGGAGCGGCCGCTGGCCGACTCGTGGAACGACTACCGCCGCGGCGCCGTGGATCTCTCCCTGATCCACAAGGGAGACCGGGACGAGTGGAGCCTGCGCCTGTACCGCAATTTCGGCAAGCACCGATTCTCCGACGGCTGGGACTCGACCGATTTCACCAACGGCGCCCTGGCCCGCTGGACCACGCGGCGCCTGAAGAACAATGTCCTCCTGGCCGGCGGCGACTACCGCCGCTTCGGCGGCCGCAGCATCAACTTCCCCAGGGGGGAATGGCGCAAGAGCGAGGGCTCGTTGTTTCTCCATGACGACTGGCTGCCCGTTGCCGCCCTGGTCGCCAGCGCCGGGCTGCGCCTGCAGTTCGATTCGCTCTACGGCAGCGAGATCTGCCCCCAGGCCGGGCTGGTCTGGCACGCGACGCCGGCCCTTTCGGCGCGGCTGCAGGCCAGCAAGGGTTTCCGCTCGCCGCAGCTGAACGAGCTGTACATGTTCCCGCCGGCCAACCCCGGCCTGGAGCCCGAGCGCACCTGGAACTACGAGGCCGGCATCGACTGGCACCCGGCGCCGCGCTGGACGCTGCAGGCGAGCGTATTCGCCATGCGCGGCAGCAACCTGATCGAGACCCGGCCGAATCCGGGCCCGGGCAACAAGTTCATCTTCCTCAACACCGGCCGCTTCGCCTTCAACGGCGTCGAGATCGGCGTGCGCGCCAAGCCGCTGGAGTCCATGGAGATCGAGCTCAGCCATGCCTACCTGGACCCAGGCGAACAGACCACCGGCAGGCCCGGGCACAAGTGGGACGCCGCCCTGCGCTTCCACTCGCGCCGACTCTCCGTCCAGCTGCAGGGGCAGCAGGTCAACACTTATTTCGCCGGGGCGAACTCGCGGCAGCCCATTCCCTCCTATTTCGTCCTGAACACCCGCTGGATCGGCCGGTTCATCCGCGGCCTCGAGCTGATCGTCGACCTGAACAACATCCTGGATGAGGAGTACGTCATCTACGGCGAATTTCCCGGCAGTGCCGCCGGCACCTTCGCCATGCCCGGCCGCAATATCGCCATCGGGCTGCGCTGGCGGAAATGAAGCACCCCAGCTTCGATTACGTGCTGGCCGGCCTGCTGCTGTCGGCCGCACTGGTGCTGCCGATCTTCTTCCACGTCCTGGGCCTGGGCAGCGCCTTCATGCCCATGTTCTATCCCCTGGCCGTGGCCGGTTTCCTGGTATCGCCGCCGCTGGCCATGATCGTCGGCGTCTCGGCACCGCTGCTTTCGGCCCTGCTCACCGGCATGCCCCCTTTTTATCCGCCCATTGCCTTCATCATGATGGCCGAGGGGCTGTTGTTTACCGCCCTGCCCCAGCCGTTGAAAAAAATCCTGCCCCTGGGAGACTGGCCGGCGCTGCTGGTCGTCCTCGTCCTCGACCGTATCCTGTTGTTGGCGCTGGTCCAGGCCATGGCGCGCTGCATGGAGCTGCCGCCGCGCCTCCTGGGCTGGGCGGCGGTCGTGCGCGGCCTGCCCGGGCTGGCCCTGATGCTGGTTGTCCTGCCGCTGATCATCCCCCCCCTGCGCGCCCGCAAAGAGCGCATCGCCAGGCGCCATGACCAAGAGTGATTTTTTCTCCGGCATCTCCGCCTCCTGGGACGAGCAGCACTCGAGCCCGGAGGAGCAGGAGAAGCTGCGCCGTTTCGCCGGCCATTTCCGCCTGCGCCCCGGCGACCGCGTCCTCGATGCCGGCTGCGGCAGCGGCCGCCTGATCCCGCTGATCTGCGAGGCCGTCGGCCCGCAGGGCAGCCTGGTGGAGCTCGACTTCGCCCCGGGCATGCTGGAGATCGGCCGCAAAAAGGCCCGGGGCCTCCGCGTCACTTTCGTGGCCGGCGATGCCCATGACCTGCCGTTTGCCAACGGCGATTTCGACAAGGTCATCGCCCTGGCCCTGCTGCCCCATCTCGACGACCGTGGCGCCGCCATGAAGGAGTTCCGCCGCGTTCTCAAGCCGAACGGGCTGCTGGTGATCGCCCACCAGCTGGGGCGCGAGGCCCTGGACCGGCTGCACAACGAGAGCAGCGAGCCGGTGCGCCGAGACCGGCTGCCGGAAAAGCCCGTGCTGGCCGGGCTGCTGGCGACGGCCGGGTTCATTTCCTGCGAGATCATTGACGAACCCGGGCAGTACGTTGCCTGGGCCCTGGCCTGAGGAACGATGCTGGCCGCCATCGACCCGCGCGCCAAACTGGTCGCCTTCCTGGCGGTACAGGCGCTGCTGTTCATCCCCTCGCCCCAACCACCCCTTATCCGCCTCCTGGCCGTCGCCCTCCCCCTGCTGGCGCTGCTGCTGCTGTCGCGGGGCGCCTGCCGCCTCTGGCTGCGCCTGCTGGCGATCTCGGCACCGCTGCTGGCGTTCCTCGCCCTCAGCGCCTTCCTCGTTCCAGCCGCCACCACTCCCGCCGCGCGCCTGGGGATGTTGATCGCGGCCAAGGCGGCCTTGGTCCTGCTGTCGTTGGCCCTGTTCGTCCTGGGCGAGGAACCCGGGCGCATGCTGCAGGCGCTGCGCCAGACCGGGCTGCCCCGGGCCGCGGTCATGGTCATGGCCATCGGCCTGCGTTTCGCCGGCCAGTGGCGACTGGAGATGGAAGGGATGCGCCACGCCTGGATCGGCCGCAACGCCGCCGCGCTGCCCCTGCTTCGCCGCGGCCGCCTGGCAGGCAGGATGCTGCCCCTCTTTTTCGAGAGCTTGTTCGAGGGCGCCGTCGATGTCCATGATGCCATGCTCGGCCGCGGCTTCCACGGCCACTTGCCCGCCTGGCATCGCCTGGCCTTCGCCGGCCGCGACGCGACCTTCCTGGCGCTCGTGGCCCTGTTCGCGGCACTCGCCGCCCTGCTGCCATGAACGAAGCGGCCGTCGAGATCCGCGGCCTCGACTTCGCCTACGAGTCGGGCCGTCCCGCCCTGCGCGCCGTGGACCTGACCATCCGGCGCGGTGAATGCCTGGGGCTGCTCGGACCCAACGGCGCCGGAAAATCGACGCTGCTGCTGCACCTCAACGGCGTGCTGCGCGGCCGCGGCCAGGTGCGCGTCCTGGGGATGGAGACGAAACGGGTCCACCTGAAGGAGATCCGCCGCCGCGTCGGTCTGCTCTTCCAGGATCCGCGCCAGCAGCTATTCCTGCCCACCATTGAGGAGGACGTTGCCTTCGGCCCGCTCAACGCCGGCTGGAGCGGGGAGGAGGCGCACCGGCGCGTGGCCCGGGTCCTGGAGCGCTTCGGGCTGGAGCCCATCGCCGCCACGTCGCCGCTGCGCCTGAGCACCGGCGAGCAGAAGCGTGCGGCGCTGGCGACGGTCCTGGTGCTGGAGCCCGAACTGCTGGCCTTCGACGAGCCTTCGGCGGGTCTGGACCCGGCCGGCCGCCGCGACTTCATCGAGATCGTCCGTGCCCTGTCGCAGACCAAGGTCATCGCCACCCATGACATGGAACTGGCCTACGAGCTGTGCGGCCGCATCGTGGTCATGGACCACGGCCGTATCGTGGCCGACGGTCCGCGCGACGCGATCCTGGGCGATGCCGGACTGCTCAGTGCCCACCGGCTGGAGAGGCCGCTTAGCATGGTATTAAGAGAAATGACACTTCGTGACGCGTGACGCGTAACGCGTGACGCGTGACATGAAAGAAAAGAACTTGGCGCAAGGTTCAAGGCGTAAGGTTGAAGGTGAAATTCCTCTCTTCCCGTCAACCTTCTACCGTAAACCGTAAACCGATTCCTTTCATTTCATGCTGACACTGACACTTGCCTTGGCTTTCGTTTTGGAAATTGGAATTTGGAGTTTGGAATTTGTTTGGATTTTGGTGCTTGGAATTTGGAATTTAAGTCTTCGTATTGCTTTTTACGACCATTTACCGTCAACCATCTACCGTCAACCGATTTCAGACCTAGCTTGCAATTTCGTACCGAATCCGGTATCCTTGCCCCTTGATGCCCACGAGGGGATGGAAAGGCCGCTTTCCCCCGCTCGCAGAATCCAAAACAGGAGGATCACGATCTGATGAAAACCCGCACCTGGATCATAATCATCGCGCTGTTCCTGGCCCTGGCGCCGGCGGCGCCGGCCTGCACCAACTACCTGGTCAGCAAGGGCGCCTCCGCCGACCGCTCGACCATGATCACCTACTCGGCCGACTCGCACGCCCTCTACGGCGACCTGAATTTCATCCCCGCCGGCGAGCACATCGAGGGGACCTGGATCGACGTTTTCGATGGCGACAGCGGCAAGTACCTGGGAAAGATCCGCCAGGCACGCCGCACCTGGCAGGTGGTCGGGCTGATCAACGAGCACCAGCTGGCGCTGGGCGAGACCACCTTCGGCGGCCGCGAGGAACTGATGGACCCCAAGGCGGTGGTCGACTACGGCAGCCTGATGAACCTGGCGCTGCAGCGCGCCCGCACCGCCCGCGAGGCCCTGAAGGTCATGACCGAATTGGTCGAGGAGTACGGCTACGCTTCGAGCGGCGAATCCTTTTCCGTCTCCGACCCCGACGAAGTGTGGATACTGGAGATGATCTCCAAGGGGCCCGAGCGCAAGGGCGCCGTCTGGGTGGCGCGCATGGTGCCCGACGGCTATGTCTGCGGCCACGCCAACCAGGCGCGCATCCACCGCTTCCCCCTGCAGAAGGCCAACAATTTCTTTGACAGGAAACAGACGACCTTCCACTCCACCGACGTCGTCTCCTTTGCCCGCGAAAAAGGCTATTTCAAAGGTGCCGACAACGAGTTCAGCTTCGCCGACGCCTACTGCCCGCCCGACTTCGGCGGCCGGCGCTTCTGCGACGCCCGCGTCTGGCAGTTCTTCCGGCGCATCACCCCCGATTCCCGGCAGATGGACGCCTACCTGGACTGGGCCCTGGGCATCCGGCCCGACGCCGAGCCCATGCCACTGTTCATCAAGCCCGACCGCAAGCTGTCGCTGCGCGACGTCATGGAGCTGATGCGCGACCACTACGAGGGGAGCGAGATGGACATGAACCGCGACATCGGCGCCGGTGCCTTCGTCCTGCCTTACCGCTGGCGGCCCATGACCTGGAAAATCGACAAGGACGCCAAGGAAAGCTACTTCTTCGAGCGCGCCACCTCCACCCAGCAGACCGCGTACTCCTTCGTCGCCCAGTCGCGCTCCTGGCTGCCCGGTGCCATCGGCGGCATCTTCTGGGTGGGCATGGACGACACCTTCAGCACCGTTTACGCCCCCATGTATTGCGGCATCCGCCAGGTGCCGCCGAGCTACGCCAAGGGGACCGGCGACTTCAACCGGTTCAGCTGGGATTCGGCCTTCTGGGTGTTCAACTTCGTCTCCAACTACGCCTATTCGCGCTACGCCGACATGATCCAGGATATCCAGGCCGTGCAGCGCGAGATCGAGGGCAAGTACCTCGCCGTGCAGCCCGAGCTCGAGGCGGCGGTGCTGGAGCTCTACAAGCGCTCGCCCGAGCTGGCCCGCGACCGCCTCACCGCCTACAGCGTGAGCGAGGGCGAGGCGCTGGTCAAGCGCTGGAAGAAGCTGGGCGAGTTCCTGATCTGGAAATACCTCGACGGCAACGTGCGCGACAGCCAGGGCAAGGTCACCCACCCGCCGTATCCCAGGGAGTGGTACGAGCGCATCATCAAGGAGACGGGAGACAGGTTCAAGGTACCCGAAGAAAAGAAAGATTAAATAGAAGTAGATGAGTTGAAGGGTAGATGAGTTGATGGGTTAGGAAAAAACCTTGGGGCGGCTTCAGGGCTCTTAACCCTTCCACACTTCCACCCTTTTACCCTTCAACAAGTCGTTATTGAAACTTTTTAAAAAAGCCCAAGCCGAACAGCAGCTTGCCGGGCAGTTCTTTCCGCGGTTCCAGGCAGATGTCCTTTTTCCAGCCAACGTAGGGCCGCCATTCGACCGCGCGGCCGCCGGCGGCCGACAGGCGCAGGTCGAGGCGCATTCGATCGGAATCGACCTCGCCCCTCAGCTCGGAGAACACCTTCACGGCTCGCCCCTTGCAGCTGCCCAGGCCGAGCCTCCCGCCGGCAGTGAAGCCGCGCTTGAAATCGAAGCCCGCCATGACCTCGTAGCGGACATCGTTCTCCAGCACGTCGAAGTCGGGCTGGTTGCGCAGCGCCAGGCCGGTGAACAGGCTGGCCGCGAACGGCCGGTCGTCGTCGACGGGCAGGTCCAGCCGGTAGCGCGCCACCCAGGCGCCATAAAGCCCGCGGGCAAAACGCCGCTCGTAGTCGAGGCCGATGTCATAGATCATCTTCCAGGGCCAGAACTGGGCGAAAAAGCCTTCGCCATTGAGGATGGGGGCCAGGAAACCGACCGCCAGCGCGACACGGCGCGCCCCGTTCCCGAAAAATTCCATCTTAAACTCGCCCTCGACCTCCAGCTTGATTCGATCGTCGAAAGGGGAGGCGCCAACTGAAACTTTGATGGTATCCAGGAAGGCGTCGCCGCCGTCCCCCGAGCGCAGGCGCAGGCCGAGGTAGGAGACGGCGGGGAACTCGTAATGACGGACGTTGCGGAAAAACAGGTCGAGCGAGCGGTTGAGCGCCAGCGAAAAACCCGCCTCGTGGTAGAGGCGGCGGAAGTCGACCAACTTTAGTTCAACCTCCAGGGTGAGCTCCGGGATGAGGAGGCTGCGCCATTGGCCGGCGGCGGCGGCCAGGCTGCGGTAACCGTCGCTGCCGCCGATAAAGGTGCCAGCTCCCAGCGCCAGCGTGACGTTTTCCCGATCCAGGACGGCCCGGCCCAGCAACTCGTTCAGGTTCCATACATAAGGGGTGTCGCGCACCGTACCGTGGCGGCAGAAATGGTTCAGGCGCAGCTCGAGGGCCAGTTGCCGGCCGAGCTCCCGCCGCACGCCGGCATCGACCCAGTAGTCGATGGCGCCCTGAATACGACCGTTCATCCGCGAGTGGTACTGCACTTCGGCGAACAGGCCGCCCTTCCGGATCGGGAAATCGAAACGGAAGACGGGGCGATAGTACCTGCGCTCCAGCGAGTCCAGGCCGTACTCCACCACCAGGCTGGCCTTATTCGATTTTTCCTCCTCTTTTTCAGCACACACGGGGAGGTTCAGCAGGGTCAGGGCGGCCAGGAAAAGCGGCAGGTGTCTTTTCAAGCCGTATAAATATCAGAAAAGAACATGCGCGGCAATATCCTGTACGCATCCATAACCATGCAGAGGAAGGGGCAACCGCGAGGGTTGCCCCTACACAAGGATACGGCTCGAGAATTTTTTTTGATCTCGTAAAAAAAAGGGCGGCCGCAGGGGCCGCCCTGAAAAAAATCAAAACAACTGTTTTACAGCAGTCCCCGTTTCTTCAGCAGCGGCTCGATCCTGGGCTCGCGGCCGCGGAAACGCTTGTAGAGCGTCATGGCGTCCTCGGTCCCCAGCCGCGCCAGGATGTTGCGGCGGAAGGACTCGGCCGTGCGGCGGTCGAACAGCGAGGTCTCCTTGAAGGCCTCGAAGGCGTCGCAGTCGAGCTGCTCCGACCAGATGTAGCTGTAATAGCCCGCCTCGTAGCCGCCGTGGATGTGGGTGAAGTAAGTCGACTTCCAGCGCGGCAGGATCTCGGGGATCAGGCCGATCCCGTCCATGACCTGCTTCTCGAAGCGGGTGACGTTGACGTTCAGGGCGCTCTCCAGCTGGTGCCAGGCCATGTCCAGGAAGCAGGAGGCCAGGAACTCCACCGTCTCGAAGCCCTGGTTGAACAGGGAGCTGTTGCGGATCTTTTCCACCAGCTCCGCGGGGATGACCTCGCCGGTCTGGTAGTGGCGGGCGTAGAGTTTCAGCATCTCGGGCTCGAGCACCCAGTGCTCCATCATCTGCGAGGGCAGCTCCACCGAGTCCTGGGGAGCGAAGTTGGAGCGGTAGCGGCTGTCGGTGAACAGCGTGTTCAGGGCGTGGCCGAACTCGTGGAACGACGTGCTGACCTCGTCGAGACTGAGCAGCGAGGGGGTGCCGGGAGTCGGCTTGGTGAAGTTTCCGACCAGGGTGGCGAAGGGGACCACGCGCTTGCCGTCCCTGTAGAAGGTGCCGCGGAAGGCGCCCGACCAGGCGCCGCCCTGCTTGTTGTCGCGCGGAAAGAAGTCCATGTACAGGATGCCCAGCAGCGAACCGTCGCGGTCGCGCACTTCGGCCACGCGCACGTCGGGGTGATAGACCGGGATGTCCTTGCGCTCGACGAAGCGCAGCCCCCAGAGCCTCTCGGCCAGGGTGAACATGCCCTGTTGGACGTTCTCCAGCATGAAGTAGGGGCGCAGCGCCGAGTCGTCCAGGTCGTACTTGGCCTTGCGCAGCTTCTCGGCGTAGTGCCACCAGTCCCAGGGCTCGATCCGGAAGCCGCCGCCCTCCTGGTCGATGATCTTCTGCATCTCGCCGCGCTCGGCCCTGGCCCGCGCCAGCGCCGGCGTCCAGAGCTGCCTGAGGAAAGCGTCGACCCGGGCCGGCGTCCCGGCCATGCGCGGCTCGATGTAGTAATCGGCGGGCGTCGCATAGCCCAGCAGCCGGGCGCGCTCCTGGCGCAGCACCATCAGCCTCTGCAGCACGGCCTTGTTGTCCTTGTCGTTGTCGCGGTCGCCGCGCATGAAGAAGCAGGCGAACAGCGCCTGGCGCAGGTCGCGCCGCGGCGAGTACTGCAGGAAGGGGATCCAACTGGTCTTCTGGGCGGTAAAGACCCACTTGCCATCCATGTTCATGGCCTTGGCCGTCTCCGCCGCCTCGGCGACGACGCCGTCGGGCAGCCCGGCCAGGTCGTCCTTGCTGTCGATGACGATGAACGATGAATTGGTCTCGGCCAGGACGTTATCGCTGAACTTCAAGGCCAGGAGCGAATGCTCCCTGTTGATCTCGCGCAGGCGCTCCTTCCGCTCGGCGTCGAGCAGGGCGCCGCTGCGCACGAAGCCCTTGTAGGTGTTCTCCAGCAGGTAGCGCTGGACATCGTCGAGCTTCAGCCGGGCGCGACGGTCGTGGACGGCCTTGACGCGGGCGAAGAGTTTCTCGTTGAGGGCGATGTTGTCCTGGTGCGCCGACAGCAGCGGCGCCAGCTCGCTGGCCAGGTCCTGCATCTCCTGGCTCGTGGCCGCGCTCAGGAGCGAGTAGAAGATATTGCCCACCTCGCCCAGCATCTGGCCCGAGGAATCGAGGGCCACGACGGTGTTCTCGAAAGTCGGGGCCTTGAGACTGGCGACGATGGCGTCGATCTCGGCCTGCTGCCGCTTCATCCCCTCCAGCACGGCCGGCTTGAAGTGCGCCAGCTGGATGCGGTCGAAGGGCGGCGTGTCAAAAGGCGTGCCGTAGGCAGAGAAGAACGGGTTGTCCCCAACGGCGGCACCACCCCACGCGGATGCGGCCAGGGGCAGGCACAGGACGGTCAGCAGCAGCGCCGGGGCAATCACAATCAGGATGTTTTGTTTGTTCAAAGACGTATCCTCCTTATGAATTGACGGCAAGTCTCATTATACGTGCAAAAGGCCCCGTGGCGCCAGAGGGGCGGGATCTTTTTGTCAACTTGACAGGAACGGCGTTCCCAGAGGATAATGGGCTGCGGAAAATCGAGCGGAGGATCCATGAAGGCAGTTTTTTTCAAGGGGTCGCCCCCGGCGGGGCGCGACCCGCTCAGCAACCGGGCGGCGGCGGCGGTGTCGGCGCTGCTCAAGTCCAGGGGCTGGGAAACGAAGGCGTTCCCGCTGGCGGCGATGGACATCAAGGCCTGCCGCGGCTGCTTTTCCTGCTGGACGCGGACACCGGGGCGCTGCATCATCCAGGACGACGACCAGGAAGCGATCCTGCGCGCCTGGGCGGGCGCCGAGCGCATCATCCTGCTGACGCCGGTCACCTTCGGCGGCTACGGGCCGGAGCTGAAGAAAACGCTGGACCGCGTCCTCCCCATACTGCTGCCTTTTTTCACCCGCATCCAGGGTGAGACCCATCATCCCCAGCGCTACCCGCTGCCGCGCCGCCTGCTGGCCGTCGGTACGCTGAAGCAGGAGGACGCCGAAAGCGAGGGCGCCTTCCGCCGGCTGGTCGGCCGCAACGCCCTGAACATGGGCGACGTCGAGACGACGACCCTGGTGTTCAGCGGCGACGCGTCCCTGGCCACGATGGAAAAGCGCCTCAGCCAGGAGCCGTTCTTCGGCGCGGAGGCCTCATGAGCAGCCGCAAGGTCCTGCTGCTGGTCGCCAGCCCGCGCGGGGCGGCCAGCACATCCAAGTCGCTGGGCGATCATCTCCTTGCCGGATTGGAGGAGCGGGGCATGGCGCTGAAGACGCTGCCGCTGTATCCGGCGCTCGGCGAGGAGAGGAAAATGTCCGAGCTGCTGGCCGCCGTCGACCTGTGCGACCTGCTCGTGCTGGCCTTTCCGCTGTACGTCGACCAGCTGCCGGCGCCGCTCATCGATTTGCTGCGCCAAATCGCCGAGCGCCGGAATGGCCAGGTCCGGACAGGACAGGCCCTGGCGGCGATCGTCAACTGCGGGTTCCCCGAGACAACCCACTGCCGCCCGGCCGACGACATCGTCCGCCTCTTCGCCGTTCAGGCGGGTTTCCGCTTCCTGGGCTGCCTGGCGACCGGCATGGGCGGCGCCATCGGCAACCGCTCCCTTGCCAAAGCCGGCGCGATCGTCCGCCACCAGCGCAAGGCCCTGGACCGGGCCGCCGCATTCCTGTGCGAAAACAAGGAGATCCCCGCCGACGTCATCGCGCTCATGGGCCGGGCGATGATGCCGCGCTGGTTCTACAATTTCGTCGCCGACCGCGGCTGGAAAAAGGCGGCCGGAAAATACGGCAGCTCCGCCAAACTGTTCGACCGGCCCTACGCCGGCGGGGAGAGTTAAGAAGGATCTTCCGCAGGGCCCGGGGCGCTCAGGTCGTCTTGCCGATGAAATCCCGGATGAAATCGATTGCCGAGCCGTCGGGGGTGAAGCGGAACTCATGGCCGGGCACCGCGGAGCAGACCCGCCTGGCGAAGGCGATGATCGGCGCCGCCGTGTCGGGATCGTACCATGGCGTGGAGATCATCGGCAGCAGGCGGTCCGCGGCCTGGGCGGCATCCAGTTTTTCGCAGCGGTTCGCTTTCCCGTGCTTCAGGAAAAAGATCCCCGCCAGCGGCGCCTGGCCCGCCCGGGCGATCCCCGCCGTCCCCGCCCAGGGGGTGCCGAAAGCGATCATCTTCCCCCTGATCTCGCGCACGATCATGCGCTCGTCGCTGAGCATCTTCCCCGCTCTGGCCTTGACCAGCAGCTCGGAGATCGTGCTCTTGCCAGCACCCGAGGCACCGGCGAAAAGATAGGCCTTTCCCTTATATACCCAACCGGCCGCATGGGTCAGCAGCCCTTTGCGCCCGGCAAAGTAATGCATCAGCAGCAGCTGGTCGAGGGGGTAGGTCAGCGGCAGGTCGATCGGGACATGGCCACGGGCATCCGCTGATCCGAACCGGCAATACAGGTCAACCCGCCCGACCCCCGATTTGAAGCGCGCGACCCACAACGGCTCCCCGCTGCCCGGCCGGTCCAGGCGCAGCCAATAGCCCGATGGATCCCGGAACAGGACCCAGGAATCCCGGGTGTCGAACACCCGTTCCGCGTCCTGCATGGACGGCCAGCCGTCACCGCGCAGGCGGACTGACATGCGCCCAGTCGGCGCCGCCGCGGAACGGTCCTGCAAGAATGATCGGTACAGGGGATTGGCGGTGCGCAGCGTCGCGGAAAACGGGGCATTGACTTGGATCGAGATGTCGCCGATGCGCAGGTCGCCGCCGCGGGGCAGGCGCAGGCTGCCGCTCAGCTTCCCGGTGCCGCGGCGCAAGCGAGGCTCACGCAGGGCTGGTCATAACTCACGCCGCCGCCGCTGGCCAGCTTGCAGCCGATCCCCAGCGTCTGCGTCCCGGGCGCGATGCTCACCACCCGCAGCATGGGCTTCTCATATTTCTTCCTGGGCGATCCGTTTCCGTTCCTCTTTTTCATCTATCCTCCATGGGCGCTGGAATAAAGTTTTTCAAACCTGAGATGACCGATGCGGCACATGTATTCGGAAGGGATGCTCTCCGAACCGTTCTCCATGGTGAAAAAACCCGGGCAATAACCGCAGATGAGCTTCCTGTCGCAACCCCGGCAGGGCATGCCGTCGGGGGCAACGACTTTCCTGAAATCGTTGAAAGCCTGCTCCCACCCTTCCCGGAAACTGCTTTTAAGCAGGGAAAAGCGGGCCTTCCTCACCATCAGGCAGGGATACACCCAGCCCTGGGGATCGACATGGAACGTATTGAGCCCGGAGCCGCAGTCGTACAATCCATCCCCATCGCGGGAACCGCGAAACTGGTCCAGGAACTCGCGCCATTCCCGCTCCCTGGCCGCGTCGGCCATTTCCAGGTCCACCGCCCGTTCCGGCGGCACGCGCAGGGCGACCGGCCCGCTGTCACCGCTCAGCGCCGGGAAGATCCCCGGGTCGAAACGGAACTTGACGCCCAGACTGCGTGCCAGGTTCTCGATGGCCGGGAAATCGTCGCTGTTCAGCGTCATCAGCACGCTCTTGAGCCGGACATGGTTTCCCTGTGCCTGGAGCGCCTCAATCGCCTGCAACATCATTTGAAAGGATCCCGGGACGCCGGTGACGCGGTCATGGACCGCGGCACTCGCGCCATAGAGACTGATCTCGACCCCGTAAGGCGGCAATGCGCTGAACAGGTCGAGGATGCCGGCGTCGACCAGCGTGCCGTTGGTGAACACCGTGACCAGGAAACCGCTCTCCTTGGCATGGCGGTAGATGCGGGGAAAATCCTCGCGCAGCAGTGGTTCGCCGCCGGTGAGCAGCAGGTAGAGGCAGCCCGCCTCCTTGATCTCGTTGATGATCCCCAGCCATTCCGCCGTGGACAGCTCGGGCACCGCGGCACTGCCGTCCTCCCTGGCGTAGCAATGGACGCAGGCCAGGTTGCAGCAATGGGTCAGGGCCAGGCTGCCGGTGAAGGGAATGCGCCGGTCGATGACCCGGCGGGACAATTCCCGTCGGAAGCGGTCGTTATCCATGCCGGTCGCCTGCTCGCAGCCGTGGATCATGGCAGCGCTTCCACCAGGTTGTTCTGCAGCAGCCGGGTCACGAATTCGCCGGCGTCCTCCCCGGCCCGGTCGGAATCCACGTCAAACTCCTCCACGATCTCGGCGACGATCGTCGCCAGCGTTTTACCGCCGTCGAGCCGCTGCCAGATGAAATCGGCCATCGGGTTCATCACGAAGATGTTGTTCATGTCCACCGGCGTGCCGCAGACCGGGATCAGGAAGGACTCGCCGGCGATCTCGCGCCCGGCGATCCCCTCCTTGCGGCGGTATCTGGCCTCCGGCTTCATTTCAGCCGCATGCCCGGGTCGCCGAGCCAGTTGTAGACGTTCAGCAGCGAGCTCTTTCCCCCCAGCAGCAGGTAGTTCTTCATCGCCGCCAGCCATGCCGCGCCGGCGCGCGCCTCCCGGGCCTGGTAGACCGCCTTGTAGAACTGCTCGCCCAGCTTCATCGAGTCGGAGTGGTACGCCGCCCCCGACGGCAGCATGCCCCCGGCCATCCCGCCATCGGCGTTGGCCAGCAGCGCCTCCCCCAGCGACGTGAACCCCGGCAGCTCGAAGCGCCCGGCCGCGCACGTGTACATCGTCACCAGCGGCAGCATTCCGCCGTTCCGCAGCTCCCCGGCATTGGCGACGTGGAAGATGTTTTCCGTGGCCAGCTGGTCGACGCCCGCATGCCCGCAGTAGTTGACCAGCCCCGCCCCGCCGTTCCATGAGTCGATGATCCTGGCCCGCGTCTCCGCCGCGGAGCCGGCCAGGTAGATCTTCTCCGCCTGCATGCCCACGGCCAGCCCGGCCAGCTCGTCGCAGCCGGCGGCGAAATCGCCCCCGCTATCGGCGTTGTCGGCGATCATCAGCGCCTTGTCCAGCCAGGCACCCTGCCCGCTCTCGTAGGCCTTGATCTTGTCGATCATCGCCTTGAGCTCGGCATTGGTCACCGCCGGCAGCCGGCCGATCGCGATCTCGGGCAAACCGTCCCTGCCGGCCACGTCGCCGTAGATCCGGTCGGCCGCGCACAGCCCTTCCGGCGTCCAGCCCAGGACGGCCGGAACCAGGTTGTCGCCATGGCCCTGGTAGTCGTTGTAGTCATACGTCCCCTTGCCAACCAGTACGGCGTACTTCACCTGCCTGCCGGTCCACTTCTTCCGGGCAAAGGCCAGGAAGTCGCGGATGGCATAAGGGTTCGGCACGCCGTCGCTGAACACGTCGTAGATGTCCTCCAGCGTCACCAGCACCGATTTGAGGCCGTTCCGGGTCCGGTGGTCGGCCAGTTTCCGCGCCGTGGCCTCGAACTCCTCGGGGGCGATCACGATATGATCGGCCGACTGGCTGGTGCCCCGCAGTTTCCCCGGCCGGCCGCCGACGACCGCCAGCGGCCGCAGCGCCGCGTTCAGCCCGCTCACCAGGTAGGTGTTCCCCGCATTGCGCGGCACGAACGTCACCCGCCCCGACACGTCGACCGTGATGCCGGTCAGTTGCTGCGGCCTGTCCGCCGTCGTGACATCCAGCACCACCGCCTGCAGCTCGGTCAGCCCGCTGACCGTCACCACCGGGTTGCCGTCGCCGCGGCAGACCAGGCTGTTGTTCACCGCCTGGTAATGCCTGGGATAGCTGAGATCGAACGACTGCACGTAAAAAACGCTGTACGGCGCCCCCGTGTCCAGCGCCCCGGAAACCGACAGGACATTGCCGCCTTCCTGCAGCAGTGAAGCGTCGAACTCGATTTCGAACTCATGGGCCTTGGCCCCGCCCCAGGCGGCTTCGCCGATCTCGCGGCCGTTCAGGCTGACCAGCGCATGGTGGTCATGGCTGGCGGCCGTGTCGGTCGCGCCCTGCAGGCTCACCTTCAATGCCGCCCGCCCCGTTGCCACCCCGGGCACATCGACGGCAAAGGTCTTGGCCGCGGCGCCGCCGACCACGTAGTCCCAGAACCAGATGTCACCGGCGGGATCCATCGCCGCGTTCAGCAGCGGGTAGCGGTTACCCTCGAAATGAAGCGTATCCATGAAGGATTGCATGCCGGCGGCCCCGGCGCCGCCGCCGCTGAGCGTCTTCATGGGCAACCCGCTCCCCTTCTCCAGGAAGTAAACATTTTTGTCGGAGTAGACGGTCTCCTTGCCCTCGTTGTAGAAGAACAGCCCGGCGCCGTTGGCGTCGGCCAGCCAGGCGATCTCGCGCCCCAGCCCGGTCAGCTTCAGGTTGCGGTTGCCGATCAGCGCCGCCGCGCCGCCCTGGTTGGTTCCCAGGCATTTGGCGATCTGCGTTGCCGTCACGTAGAACAGCCCGCGCCCCTTGACCGTGATGCGCGCCCGGCCGTTCGCGGCCGCCTGCAGGCTGCCGGCCCGCAGCTCCCGGCGCCGCGCCTCCAGCCGCTCCTCGTCAAGCGGCGAACGCTGGCGCGGATAGCGCTGGTAACCGATCACATCGCCCCCTTCTTCCTTGCCCAGGCGCACGGACGGGTCAGTCAAGTCCGTCTGCGCATGGCCGCCAAAGGTGAGGGTGAACGGGCCGTAGCTCCTGCTCCGTCCCCGGGCGTCGATCTCCTCAAGCTGGTAGACGGAGGGTTCGCCGGGATAGGCCCCGGGGTCGGCGAGGCGGTAGACGCCCCCCTGCGGCGCGTTGGCCAGCGCCGGGAGGAAATCGGTGTGAATGAGCTGGAACTCCCGGGTCCTGTTGTCCTGGCGGAAGAGGTTGAAGCCCACCGTGCCCAGTTCGGAAGCCGTGTGCCACTCGACCGTGGGCAGGCTTTCCGCGTCGCTGGCGGCGAAGCGCGTGATCGCCGCCCAGGTCGGCGTCTCGTCCAGGAGCACCGGCAGCGGCGTCGACCAGTCGGATTGGACGTAATGATCGCTGCAACGGGCCATGGCCCGGACATTATAGGTAGCGGCCGTCGCCCAGCTGTGCGAGGCGCTCGTCGTTCCCACCGGCAGCCAGACGGAATAGGTGCCGTCGCCCCAGTCGAAGCGGTACTGGACGCTGTGGCCCATGGATGAGGTGGAACCGCCGGTCGTATAAGTGTAGGTCGCCCCCACCAATCCGGTGGCCGGGCCCGTGAGGGTCGAGGGGATGGAGACGGTCTCCCCGTTGTTTAGCACGATTGCAAACACCGCATCGCTTATGTCAGAGGGATCATAATCGGATCGCTCCCATATGCGTATCAAACAGTTCGCCGAGGGAGTATTGGGGATCGTCCAGGCATGAACGCCGTCATTGGCAGTATTATTCGTAATCGATATCCAAGTCGCACCGCTGTTAATGGAATAGTGAATCTGGACGTTGCCCACGGTGCCGGTAGTTGTCCACGTGATGTTGCGGCTTTGTCCCACCGTCCACACTTCGCCGCCGTTGGGCGAGGTGACTGTAATTGAGGGTTGAGCCGTCGGCGCATAGGTATAAGCGCCATACAGGTTCAAGCGCCTGCCGGTGACGGTTATGCCGCTCAAGGAAGTCTTGGAGTCACCACCATAGAGGATCCGCTGCTTGCGCTGGGCGACGGTTTCATTGGGGAAGATCGACGCCAAATAGGCCACGGCACCGGCAACGTGAGGAGTCGCCATCGAAGTTCCGTCCCAGGAAGCATAATATGCATTCTGGCGCCCGATACCAATGTTATCAATCAGCCACCCGATCCAGGTATTCGCGTCATTGTTGTCTTGGAGGCGGAACCTCATCCTGAATTGAGTGGTTTTAAAGGAATCGGGGATCAACCAGGACCAATCGCTCCAATACCATCCTTCATCGGTAAAATCGTGTATAACGGTCCAGCTTGATCCGCCATTATTGGAAAATTCTATAAATCCATGATCGCCGGCCCTGAAAGCCAGAGCTGAACCGATGGCAAAATAGATTTTTTCGCCAACATAGGCCGAAAGATCAATGTTCGCGTTGTATGCCAACCAAGTATGGGAATTAGCTGCATAACTCGCCCCCGGACGGTCGCTCCAGAAAGTCGGCGGACTTGGAACTGGGAAACTGCCATTGGCGAAACCTTCCTGATCCGTGGTAATTTGCCAATAGTCGGTTCCGGATATTGCTCCATGAGTCCAATTGCCCTCACCGCTGTTCACGTTGTCAAAGAAAATATCCTCGCCAGCTCCCGGAACATAAACTGGGGGAATCGTGCTTAAAATCGCCACTCCCGGCGCCCCCAAATCGACCGAGGTGGCGCCATAGTTGGAAAAGATTCCGAGGGCATCGTTATGATCAGTCGCCGCCACGGAGATGATCCCGGGCAGGGTGTAATCGGAGGGATAATGATGGTAGCTTCCACCGGTAGCGTCGTTGTTGTCGCCAAAGCCGTCGCTGCCACCGTTTCCGGCCGCCGCGCAAAAGACGATGCCGGCGTTGTTCACGACCTCGATGGCGTCACGCAATAGCCCGGAGTCCTGCGTGCGGCCGGGCACGCCACCCCAGGAAGCGTTGATGGCCACGACATTCTGCCCGTGGGTCTTCTGGTACACCACGTACTGCATGCATTCGATCGCATCGGCGTCCCAGCCGCCGCCGTCGTAGTCGCCGAAAAACTTCAGCGCCATGATTTTTACATTCCAGTTAACCCCGACCACCCCCAGCGAATTGTTCCCCCTGGCGCCGATCGTCCCCGAGCAATGGGTCCCATGGCCGATGCCGTCCATGGGATCGGTGTCACCGGGATTTGTCGAGGCACCGTCGGCTCCGGCCGGGTCGATGCCGTAGATGTCGTCGATATAGCCGTTGCCGTCATCGTCGATGCCGTTGCCGGCGATTTCGCCCGGATTCTTCCAGAGGTTGGCGATCAGGTCGGGATGGTTGTAGTCGATGCCGCTGTCGATGACGGCCACCACGACGCCAGAAGAGCCGGTGCTGATATCCCACGCCTCGGGGGCGTCGATGTCGGCATCGGGGGTACCGAGGGTCTGGCCGATATTGTGCATTCCCCAAAGAGAACTGTAATACGTATCATTCGGGGTAGCGGCAAGCTCCCGCCTGTAGTTTGGGTGGGCATATTCCACGCTTGGATCACTTGATAGCGCATTGGCCAGAACCAGGGCGTCGATTTTTTTTGTTGACTTCAAGTGGACGATCTGCTGGCCTTTCATCTTGGACAGCAATCCAAACTGCTTTATCAGGACCAGCGACTGGCCGGCGGCGAATTTGTTGACCGCGGCCAGGTCGACGCCCTCCTTGAACTTGACCAGCACCTCGCTGTCGGCATAAGGCTTCGGGGCGTCTGCGCCCGGCAAGAGGATCCTGCGCTTAGGCCCGCCGGCGAAGACCAGCGTCCCGCAAATCAGAAAGATCGCCAGGGGAAATAATATTTTTTTGCTTTTTGGCATGTTCCTCTCCTCAGATCTTAAGTTCGCCTTAAAACCTATAAAAAAGGAAAATATTACAAAACACTATTACTGTCAATAAGGAACTGCAATGTTTTCTGGATTATAATTCAATTATTTGAATTTTTCAACATGGAAAAACTACTTATATAGCTGGATTTGCCATAAAAAGGTCCCACTGGATAAAAACGGTGAATTTCTTACGCTCCGTCTTCCACCTGCACGCCAAGGTCGCGCGTTTCGGGGCCGAGCCCCAGTTCGGACAGGTTGAAGGTGGGATGGACGCGGAATTCCAGGAAGCCCTCAGGATCTTCCCCATTCTCGATCCGGATGGGCACAGTGGCATTTTCCCTGAAAACCACTCGCTGCAGTAGTTTTCCGCGCCAGTAGAAATCGACGGCCTGTTGCCGGCCGGGCAAAAGGGAGAGCGGTGCGCCGCAGGTGAACAAAATCTCAGGCACCGGGCGTTTTTTTGCGGGGAACAGATACATTCCCGACTCGGCACCGCTCCAGCGGAAGGATCGGGACCCCTTCTGCTCGGGATAGGAAAATCCGTAATCAAAGGGCGTCGAGGTTTCGCGCGCCCATGTCCGCGGATGGAGCCGATGAAAAGCGAACCCGTTCGCGACCGTGAAAAAAAGGAGCAGCGCGGCGGCCCAGGCGAAGCCGCTCTTCTGCTCCGGCCCCGGTTGCCAATCCCCGCGGGAAACGACGACCCAGAAAAGGAGCAGCACCTCGGGAAACCAGAAGAAATTATTGAAGAACAGGGCGAGGGCCATGGCAACCAGGATCAAGCGCTCCTGGCCCGGTTTCAGCCGCCGCAGCAGAACCGAGAGAAAGAGCAGGAACGCCAGGCCGCCGATAATGCCGCCCTCGGTGAAGAACAGGAGATACTGGTTCAGCGGCAGGTCGAAATACGCGTTCTTGCCGAAGCGCAGGTACTTGAGACAGAAGAGAAAGTTGCCGGTCCCGACGCCGCTCAGCGGAAAGCGGCCGATCATGCGGAACCCGTCACGGAGCATGCTGAGCCGCGTGTTGCCGACACCGTCGACCGCCAGGAACAGGTCGGATTGGGCCGGAATCTTTGCCACCTGACTCACCGTGCGTTGCAGCCGCTTTCCGAGCGTGCCGCCTCCAAACACCAACAAGGCAATCAACGCCAGGATGATCAGTCCTTTGATGCAGAAGCCCGCCTTTCTGGAATGGAGGATAACGGCCGTTCCGGCCAGAATAAAGAAAATCGCCGTGCGGCAGCCGGAAAGCATGACCGAGGCCAGGGCAACGGCCAGGAACAGGAGATCGCCGGCAATGCCGGGCCACAGCGGGCGTCTGAGTTCGGGATCGCTCCCTTTCTCATCTGGCTTCATTCGCTTGGGGCGCAGCCGCTTCATAAGTTCAAGTGCCTGCCAAAGAAACATGGCGCCGGCGAAGAAACCGAAGGCGTTGAAATCGGAGAAGCCGCCGTTCAACTGCTTCATCCTCATCCCCCACCAGCTTTGCGCCAGCAGGTCGGGATCGATCCATTTCTGGACCAGGGCCAGGAGAAACGACAGGAAGAAGCCGGCCTTGAGAGGGATGAAAACCTGTTTCACTCCCAGGCGCAAATGGCGCAACAGAAAGGCCGCCCAGGGAGAAAGCGAAAACAGGGCCAGGGTGATGACGGGAAAGATGATGGCGAAAGAGACCCGCTCCTGGCTGGGCGCCACCGGCGTGTCGCGCAGGAAGGCCAGCGACGCCGTACCGAGGTTCGACCAGCGCAGGAAGACGAAGACGGCCGAGACCCACAACAGGGCCAGGAAAAAAAGGTAAACGCCGCGGCCGGGAAAACCCGTTTCCAGCCTCTCCCTTTTCAGGAGCGAAGCGCAAAGCATGCCACCGAGATGGAAGAGCGGCATGCCCATGTAGTTGAATGGGTAGCCGTTGAAGAACAGGTCGGGCGTGGAGTTGACCAGCGGCAGGAGAAACAGGAACAGCAGCAGCGCCCGGCGGCCATTCCAGGCATACGAGACGAAGCCCAGGGCCGCGAACAGCAGGGGCAGGGCGAGGAATTTCAGGTGGATGGCGACCACGAAAAAGAGGAGCGCCAGGGAGAGGAGGGAGAAGGAGAGGAACAGGGCCCTGGGAGATCCTTTCATCGTCTGTTGTCCAGGTCCCGGGGACCGCGGCCGGGGTCAGTATGCATGGGGATCGCCCTTGAACATCTCACAGACCGTGAGCCCGATGATCTTCATGTCCAGCAGGAACGACCAGTTCTCGATGTACCAGATATCGGCCTCCACGCGGCGCCGCAGCAGCTCGGGGTCGCTGGTCTCGCCGCGCAGGCCGTTCACCTGGGCCCAGCCGGTGATGCCGGGCTTGACCAGGTGGCGCAGCGGGTAGTGCGGGATGGAGCCCTTCGCCTCCAGGTTCATCGGCGTGGGATGGGGCCGGGGCCCGACCAGCGACATCTCCCCTTTCAGCACGTTGATGAACTGCGGCAGCTCGTCCAGGTTGCTGCGGCGCAGGAAACGGCCGATGGGGGTGACGCGCGGGTCGTCGCGCGTCGCCTGAAGATAGCGCCCGTTCTCGTCGACATCCGTGCTGTCGGGAGCCATGGAACGGAACTTCCAGCAGAGGATGCGCCGGTTCTTCTTCCCCCAGCGCTCCTGCTTGAAGAAGACCGGGCCTGGCGAGGTGGCCTTGATCAGCAGGGCCAGAAGCGGCCACAGCCAGGAAAAGACGGCGATGAAGAGCGCCAGGGAAAAAACCAGGTCGAAGGCGCGCTTTAGAAACCGCCAGGACGAACGTTCCAGCGAATTGGAGCGCAGGGTGATGATGGGAAATGGGCCGAAGCGTGAGACGCGATAGCTCATGCCGAGAATGCGCTGCAGGTCGGGGATAATGTGCACGCGGATGGGGAATTTCTCGCAGGCGCCGACGATCGCCCCGAGTCGATCCATGCCGCCGTTGGGCAGGGCGATCACCACATCGTCGACCGCCTGGCTCTCCAGCACCCGGGGCAGATCATCGATCACGCCGAGATGCAGGCTGCCGGGACCCTTTGCCGGCTCATCGGCGACATAACCCCGCACCCGCAGGTCGAAGTGGGGGTTGGCGGCAATGGTCGCGCAGAAACTGCGCGCGGTCTTGCCGCCGCCGATGACCAGGACGCTGCCCAACCGGCGGCCGTCCCGGCGCACCCTCATTTGCAGCCATATTACGACCAGGTTCCAGAGTGTCAGCGAAACCAGCAGCAGGCCGAAATAGGTGAAGAGAAAGAAGCGCGAAAGAACGTGGGATTTGGCCACGAACAGCACGACCGTGGCCAGAAAGAAATGCAGCAGCATCTTCCTGCCCAGAGCGAGCAACTCGCCGCCCAGCGAGCGGATCCGCGCATCACTGTATAGCTGGAAAGCGCGGGCGCCGCCGGCCCAGGCCAGGCACAGGAAGAGGAGGAAATACAGCTCCAGGCTCCCCGGGCGCAGGAAATTGGCGGTCATGCCGGCATGGCGCCGGGACAGGAAAACGGCGATGAAGAAAACGGCAACGAGAATCAGCATGTTGCCGGCCTTTTTCAGGAAATCACTGTTACGGCTGCGGTTCTGCATTTTTCCCGTCCGCGATTTCGGCGAACAGCCGCCGGTATTGGGCGGTGATCGATTCCCATGAATAGACATCACGTATGCGCTGCGGGGCTTTGCGGCGCAAGCCGTTCAACAGCGCCTCGTCGCCCTCCATTTCTCCGATCCGGGCGGCCAGGTCGCCGGTCTTCTTGGCGAAATACAATCCGTATTCCCCGGCCAGCATCATTTCGCGGTTAAAGACCGTATCCAGGGCACAGACGGCGCAGCCATTGGCCAGCGCCTGCAGCAGGACCGGGTTGGTGCCGCCGAATTCGTGGCCGTGAAAATAGGCGTGACAGTGCTGAAGGAGGGCTTCCAGCTCATCGGGATCGTTCACGTAGCCGGTGAACACGAGCCGCGGATCGGAGCTCCCCTGGAGGTTCTCGGCAAAGCAATCGCGATAAGGAACATCGCCGACGATGACCAGTTTCCGTTGCGAAGCGGAAGCAGCGAACTCGCGGGCGATGAGATCCGCGTTGTTGTCAGGGACCAGACGGCCGACGACCAGGTAATACCCCCGCGGCTGCAGGCCCCACTTTCCCAGCAACCCGGGATCGGCCGGCGGCGGGATATTGGCGCCGTAGGCGATCATGGTCGACTCCGCATTGAACTCCTGGCGATAGATCTTCTGCATCTCCGACGAATCGGTGATCACGCGGTCATACAGTCTCACCGCCATCCTGGAGGCCCAATGAAAATAGCGCGCTCCCAGGCCCCGCCATTTGGGCCGCAGCCACTCCAGGCCATCGACATTGATGACGGTGGATCTGCGGAAGATCCGGGCCAGCAGGCCGAAGGGCCCGTTGGCCGAATTGACCACCAGGATGACGTCGAATCCGCCGAAGCAAGCGTGCAGCATGGATTGCAGGGAGTGAACGAATTGGCTCAGGATCTTTTTTTCGATGGTCGGGACATAGACCAGGCGAATGCCATTCAATTCACGGGGCCGTTTGCGAAAAAGGTTACGATGGCAATAGACGGTGACGCCGATGCCCGAGCGGACAAGGCGCTCCCCCAGCTCGCGGACGAAGGTCTCGTAGCCGCTGTAAACGATCGGGTATCCCCGCGAGCCGATGATGGCGATCTTCATCCGCCCCCCGGCGCCGGCCTGGCGGCGATCAATTCCCGGTAGAGGCGCAGCAGCTTTTCTCCATGCTGATCCGCGCTGAAATGCTGTTCGAGATGCCGGTGGGCCTTGCGCGCCAATTCGCGCCCCAGCTCCGGCTGCTGCAGCAGCCGGGCGATCTGAACCCGCAGATCGGCGCTGTCGCCCGGGGAAAAAAGCAGGCCGGTTTCCCGGTCGATCACCAGTTCGGGGATGCCACCGATGCGGGCCGCCACCACCGGGACGCTTAGGGCGAACGCTTCCATGACGGCAAAAGGATTGTTCTCATACCAGATGGATGGCACGACGACCATGCGGGCGCGCCGGACGATCGCCGCCAGGGCGGGAAACGGCTGATGGCCGAGGAAGCGGATGCGGGCATTCGCGATTTGTCCGGCCTGGGCCTGCAACGCTTTTTTCTCGGGGCCATCACCGATGATCAGGCAATCGACCGGCGTGCCGTTCATGGCGTCGATCAGCAGGGACACGCCCTTTTCCTCGACCAGGCGCCCGAAATAAACGACCGGCGCTCCCGGTGCCGCGGGGACAGGCTCGAGCGGCGGCAAGCCGGTGAAATTTGCGATATGGACGCACTTCCCCCGGAAGCCCATCTCACCCGCCTTGGCGATCAGAAAGAGGCTGGGACTGATGAAGCGATCGACCCGCCTGTAGTTCGCGCGGTGCAGCACTGCCCCCAGCGAACAAACCAGGCTTTTCCAATAGCTGTTCTTGACGCATCGCTTCAGGAGGCACCACTGAAAGCGGCCTCCCCGGCACTTTTCGCAGGGCTTTCCCCGCGAAAAAAGCTTGTAGGCCGGGCAGATCGGCTTGTAATCATGGAGGGTCATCACCACCGGCACGCCGTGCCTTTTCAGGGTGGCGATGATCGCCGGCGAGAGATGGTGGTAGATGTTGTGCAGGTGGGCGATGTCCGGCTTCTCGCTGCGCAGGAGCTCGGACAGCTTCGCCTGCGACTCTTTCCCGAACAGGATGCGCAGCACCCCCCTGACCCGCTCCCGCCAGTTGCCCATCTCCTCGAAATCGACCCGGGAGACGAAATGGGATGATTGCCGCGACTCCAGGTTCTTCGGATGGTCCATGGAAAAAAAGATCACCTCGTGCCCCTGCTGCCGCAGCAGCTCAGCCGTTTGGAAAAATGCGGTCTCCGAGCCGCCGAAGGGAAAGAAGAATTTGTTGACCAGCAGGATCTTCATGATCCGCCGCTCTTTTCAGCGATCACGGTCATGCTGGACCCAAAATCGCGGACCAGGGGGATGCGCGTGATGCCCTGTTGAATACCCGAGAGCGCCCGCGCCAAGCGCGGCTTGGCCTGCCAGGATGGCGGCAGAAAAAATGATCCAAGAAAACCATGCATTTCGATCCGCCGGACGCGAAAACCATTTTCACGCAACAAGCGCGGCAGGCTGCGGCAGGAAAACAGGCGCTCTTCCGCCACCTCGTCATGGGGCGTGTCGTCCAGGAGCGCGCATTGCCGGTGCACGTACCATTTCCTGCCGCCGCGGATGCGCGCCGCCCGCCAGCGGGCCACGGGATTCAGGGCATTGGCATCAGAGATAATGAGCAAGCCCCCGGGGAGCAATCCCTGGTAGGCCGCAGCTAAGAACGCCTCCGCCGGGTGGATGTGGGAGATCGCCTCGTTGACCCAGATCAGATCATACCCCGGGGTCTCCCGGAGATGGGTGATGGCGTTGGCGGTAAGAAAACGGAGCGGCAGGCGGCATTGGCCGACTTCCTGAAAGAACGGGACGCGCGAGCCAGCGTAGGCGGTCCGGAAAGGCACCAGATCGATACCGGTAACATGGGCCCCCGACAACGCCGCCAGGATCGCTTCGCTGCCGCAACCCGCTCCCGCGTCCAGCAACCGCGGTGACGGGCGCCGGCGTATCTCGGCCAGAAGGGGTGACAAGCGCGCCGCGTAAGCGTGGATGGCTAGGTGGTTGAGGACGCCCCGGGCGGAAAAGAATCCCGGTACATATTTCAGTTGCAGGTACGAATCATCCAACCGCTGCCGGCGCCGGCAGGCAAGTTCCTGAAAAAGCAGACGCGCAAAATCTTCCGCAATCCTGGGCGTGGCGGCGGAAGCGGGAAAAACAGCTTTTTCATTCATCCAAAACCAATGGAATTTTACGGCATTTTGCCCGCAAAGACAAATTTCCTTACGGCCAAACCGACGGTGGCGAGAAAATGACCCGGAATTTCTCCTCGATCGTCTCCCGGAGCCCGGGGATGGTACGAGCGATCCGTTCCCGCCACTGTTCCCGGTTTTTCAGTATTTCCTCGCACAACCGCAACAGCGTTCCGCTCTGGATCTCCTCGATGGGCAGGGAGCAGTGTCCCAGGTCTATCGACTCCAGGATACCTGCGCTTTTGTGCTGATAGCCGATCACCGCCGCCGGCCGGCCGGCCAGAAAGGCAAAGATGGCCGCGTGCATGCGGCTGGTGATCAGCAGGTCGGTTTGCCGCAGCAGGTCCACGATGGTTGCCGGCGCCCCGGCCAGGGGCGGGATGAACAAACGCAGGTGGGAGGACGGGATGGCCGCACTCAGCCGTTCATGAACGAGAAAGGATATCCGCCGGTCGTCCTCTCCTTTGCTTGGCCCCAGGGCCTGGCTGAAGACCAGGAACGAGGCATTGTGTCTCCGATGCAGTTCCAGGCAGGCGGACAGCACGCCCTCGATGTAGGCCCGTTTCTGCCTCTGCCGGGCGGCAGCGGATCGCTGCGCCGGGAAATCCCAATCCCGCAGGGCCAGCGCCAGGCGCGGCCGCGGCAATCCGGAAAAATCGACCGGCGACAACGACGGCGCCGGGGCGAAATAAAAAGCCATGTCGGGGCAGAATTGCAGCTTGCTTTTTTCGGCCGCGGACGGGAGCAGCCCCTGGAGGACGGACAGGGAGATGGCCTCGCGCGCAAAAACGACGCGGACGCGTCGGGAGGCGATCAGGCCGGCGAGCCGGCGGCGGCTCAGCGGACTGGCCAGTGGGCCATAGGACTGCGGGAAGAACACGATGTCCTTCCTGAGCAGGATGGCCAGACGTAGCCCGATGTCGTTCTGCCAGAAGGTGAATCCGGGGATGCGCCGGTTCGAGTAAAAATAACCGCCGCCGCAGGCAAAGACAAGGTCGGCCCGGCAGAGACAGCGCAGGAAGGCCAACGCCGGGCGGGGAAAGACCAAAGAAAGGAAGGAGTTCGCCCAGCCGCGCCAGCGGCCGCGGAAACCCGAGGGCGAATGAAAAACAGGCGCGATCACCTCGACGCCCCAGGTGGCCATGACCGGCCGATCCGATCCGGGCGTCCGCGAAGTGATGGTCAGGCGTGCGTCCGGGAACAGTTTTGTTAACAACTGCAACTGCCCGAGGACGATAGCGGCGTCGCCGGCGTTGGCCTGCGAATGGGCGTTGACGACAAGGATGCGGGAAATCCGGCGGCTAGCCATTCAACCTGGAGATGACCGAGCGCACTTTCCCGGTCTCGGCCCCGGGGATGGCCGCGGCGATCTCGATCTCGATGCGCAGCGGCTCGGCGACCGCCGCGCGCAAGGTCTTTTCCGCCAGCGGCAGGGAAAAGGAACCGTCGTCGTCGGGGACGACCTTGACCGTCAGGCTGCCCGCCTGCTCCTGGACGACCTGCCAGCGGGCCAGGCCCGCCACTTTTTTCATTACCGCGAAGAAGAACAGCGGGGACAGCACGCGCCCGGAAGGCAGCCGGACCACGGCGTCGGACCTGCCTTCCACGACCTTCATCAGCGGCAGTCCGCGCCCGCAGAGCGGAGACTGAGCCGAGGGAAAACCCAGATCGCCGATCTCATAACGAATGATGGGGAAGGCATGGGAATACAGGTTGGTCACGACGATCCTGCGGGGATTGCCGGGATCGGCGGCAGCAGACCAGGGGAGGAACTCCACGACCAGATGATCGATGTTGACATGGTATTCCCCGCAGTGGGAGCAAAGCCAGGCGATGCATCCGGTTTCGGCGGCGCCATAAAGATCGAGCAATTCGGCATGAAATATTTCCCTGATCAGTTCCCGGCATTCATCGTCGACCAGGTCGGACACGCCGACCACCCAGCGTGGCCGGAACGCCGTTTGCCCGCTTTTTTTAATGTGCTGCGCCAGGAGCTTCAGGCTTCCGGAATAGCCCCAGAGAATATCGGGCCGATCTTCATTCAGGGCCTTGAGCCATGCGTCTTCGCTGTCCAGGATGGAGACGGATCTCCGGCGCCAGAATCCCAGCCGTTGGTACCAGGCGGGATGGAGGCGGATGTTCTGCGGCCCTGTGATCTCCAGCGTCCGGGCGCGGGGCGGGATGCCGTGCGCCAGCAGAGGGCGGAGCCAGGTCAGGTTGACCAGGGAATGGTCGCGGGGCAGGAAGGGAATGCGCATCGGCATCCCGGTGGAACCGCTGGTGCAGACCCAGCGGCTGTTCCGGTGAATGGTCGTGGCCTCGCGGATCGCCTGGCGCAGGAGTTCCTTGCCGACGACGGGAATGCGCAGCAGGTCCTCATGCCCGCGTATATCTTCCGGCCGCAAGTCCAGACGATCGAAGCGGCCCCGGTAGAAGGCGAAGTGGTCAACGGCGAAACGGATCAGGTTCCTCAGCCTTGACAGTTGCAGCGCCTGCAATTCGTCAGGCGATCGCCACGGGTCGCGGAGAAGGCGAATGAAGGATAGGGCCGTCCCGGCATCAGCCATGAAGTTTTTTCCCCCCGAATTTCATGCGCAGAAGGAATGACAGGTAGCGGAGGGCGTCCTTCTCCAATTCGATGCGGTTGAGGGTATTGGGCGGGCACTGCGGGCAGACGCCAGCCAGCAATTCCCTTTCCCGGTAGCGCAGCGCCTCGCGGCCATAATAGATCCGCCGGGCGGATTGCTCCCGGCAGCTTCCGATCTCGCGGCTGAACTTGCAGTAGAAAAACTCTCCGCGGGAACCGAGGATCGCCCCGCCCATCCGGTAGTGGCAGGCCAGGCGGCGCGGGCGGCCGTATTCCAGCATGTCGGCGAGCACGTGGTAGCGCAGCCGGTGATGGCGGAGGAACGGCTCCTCCCGGGACAGGCGGCGAAGAAAACGAATGACGACCGGCTTCTGCTCTGGACGCAGGGAAAAATCCTCTTCCATCTCCCGGTTGTGGAACCGTTCGCGCACTTCCGCCAGGACGAAATTGGCCGGGATATTCCTTTCGCGGCTCCAGGCCGCCAGGTCTTCGAGCCCATCGGCGTTGAGCGCCGACATGACGCAATTGATCGACAAAAAAAAATCGCAAGATTTCTGCAGGTCCTGCAGCTGCTCCAGCGCGGAATGCACTTCATCCCAGGCTCCCGATCGGCCGGCGATCTCGTCAAAAGCGGGTCCACGGGCATGCAGGGAAATGCTGACGGAGAAGGGCACCCGGCGCTGGCGGCAGCCGTGGGAGATAGCGGCCACCCGCGAAACGCAACGGGCGGCCGGTATGCCGTTGGAGTTCAGGGACAGCGCCCTCAGCCTGGGGAAACGCTCCAGGATCAGTTCGGCGATCTCGGGCAGGTCGGGGCGCAGCAGGGGCTCGCCACCGTTGATGTTGACGTATTTCAGGCGGGCGAACAGCGGATCGGAAAGGATCTCCGCAATCTCCGGCAATGAAAGCTCAGCGCCCCGGCTGCCGGGACCCTCCCTCCAGATGCCGCAGGTCCGGCAGCGCAGGTTGCAGGCATAGGTGACGTAAAAGCAGAGCGCCCGCGGAGCGGGGACGATCCCCAACAGGGATTCCATGTTGGCCTGGACGGCGTTCCAGGCACTGCCGAACAAAGAACCCGTACCGCGGCGCCCTGGCCTTTCCGGGCTATTCATCATAAATGCCGGCGAGCACTCGCTTCAGGCCGAGCTGGCGCAGGCAGCGCAGCACGAAACGCGGCAGCAGGTAGTCGAGCGGGAATGAGAAGCAGCGGTGTCGCCAGCGCCAGCGGGCCAGGCCGCTTATGATCTTGAAAAACAGGGGAAAACGCAGGGAACCGGTCACCTGGCGCATGGCTATGGAACGGTAGTATCCTACGTAGCGGGCCCGCGGGTCTGCGTAAGGCGGCGATGGCTGTGAGGGGCCCCAGGGAACAGACCATCCCAGGATGGTGTCCGGGGGAACAAAACCGCGCCGGACCGCCTCCTGGAACATCGGAGTGCCGGGATAAGGGAAGTAGAAAGAGGGCCCGGGAGTGACGGTCACGCCCTGACGCTCCATCTCGTCGATCAGGTCGAAGGTTTTTTTCATCTCCGGCCAGCGTTCGCCGGGCACACCGATCAGGAACCCCATCATCACATTGATGCCGTGTTTCCGGCACAATTCCGCCGAACGGAGTATGTGCTCGAGTTGAATGTCCTTGTGCATGATATCCAGCGTTTCCTGAGAGCCTGACTCGGCGCCGATGCGCAACTCGGCGCAGCCAAGGTCCTTCAACTCGCGAACGAAGTCGTCGCCCCAGCGCGCCACGTAGTCGGCGCGGATGGACGAGGCCCAGGGAAGTTCGACCTGCCGCAGGATGGCCAGCGCGCGCTGGCGGTCGGTGAAAAAGCAATCATCCTCAAAGACGATGCCGGTTACGCCATGATCGGCCCGCAAGCGCCGGATATGCCCGGCCACGAAGGCGACCGAATGGGAGCGGAAAGAGCGCTTGTTGATGAACTGGTTGTAGCAATAACCGCAGCGGCCCGGGCAGCCCCGGCTTGACATGACCGTGGCGATCTTCAGGTCGCTCAGTTTCGAGCCCAGCGCCGTATAGATGTATTTGCCTTCCCCCAGGTAGCGTTCATTGCCCAGGAGGTGCCAGGCCGGAGAGTATGCATCCAGGTCCTGGATGAACGGGGGCATGGGATTGATCTGCACCCGGTCAGGGCGGCGATAGGCGACGCCGGGAACATCGGCCAGTTTTTCCAGATAGTCGCCGCCGGCGGCAAGCAGATCGGCCAGGCGGACGACCGTCTCCTCCCCTTCTCCACGGACGGCGAGATCGATATCCGGCTCCTGCAACGTCTGTTCGGGAAGCATGGTCGAGTGCAGGCCGCCCCAAAGAACGGGAGTATCGCCGTGCTCCTTGATCTTGCGCGTCAAGCGCAGTGACGGGGACAATGACGGGCCGGTGAACGTCGAGATGCCCACGAAAAGCGGGCGGGCGGCGATGATCTCATCCACGATCCTATTCTCATTGGCGGCCGTGAACCGTTCATGGATCAAGCGGACGCGGTAACCGCGCTTCTCCAGCGCCCCGGCGAGATAAAGTATTCCCAGGGGCGGGGCCATTACGAAATTTTCCCGGTCCGTTTCCGGCTTGACCAGGAAAATCAGCCGCCCTTCCGGCGCGCCGACACTTGCATTTATCCGGCTTGCGTCCGCTTTCATTATTTCTCCTTCCTGTCAGGGCTGGACCGAACCCATCGACTTCGCATGCCGCATGGATGAACATTATAGCAAATCTGCCGGCAAAATACCCGCTTCGGCACCACGCCTACAAACTGTCGCTTTTTTCGAAAAACCAGACCCCGAGCGCGACCGCCAGCAGGGAAAAAATGGCGAGCGCAATCAGGTTGAACGCCAGTGACATATCCGAACTTCCCAGCAACGCCGCACGCAAACCGTCCACGCCATAGGCCAGAGGATCGAGGCGCGCGACGGCCCGTACCCAGGACGGAAAATCGTCCAGGGGGAACAATGCCCCGGAAAGGAAGAACAGGGGGAAGATCACGAAGTTCATGACCAGGTTGAATCCCTGCATGTCGCGCATGTTGGAGGCGAAGGAGAGCCCCAGGCCGATGAAGGTGATGGAGATCAAGACCATCAGCAAAAGCGCCGGGAACATCATGACCCATTGCCGCGGGCGGAAGCCGAAGGCCAGGGAGACGGCAAGGATGGCCAGGGCCTGGAACAATGAGGTGGTGATGCCGCCGGCGATGCGTCCGAGCACGATGGAAACCCGGCTCACGGGCGCCACCATGATCTCCTTTAAAAATCCGAATTCGCGGTCCCAGAGAACGGAGAGCCCGGTGAAGGCCGAGGAGAACAGGATGCTCATGCCCAGGATGCCGGGGAGCAGGAAGTCCGAATATTCCGTCCCGGGCATGCCGGGAAAGCGCATGCGCTGGAAGCCCAGGCCCATGAAGGCCAGAAAAAACAACGGCATCAGCAGGGTGCCGATCAGCCTGGACCTGGCCCGCAGCAGCCGCTTGAGCTCACGCAGCCAAAGCACGTAAATGGCGATCCCCTGGATGGCCTTCATGATTTAGCGGCGCCCGCCATGGCGCACGAAACGGAATTGCGCATCATGGCCCGTTTCCTCTTCGCTTATGCTGCGGCCGGCGAAATGAAGAAAGACGTCTTCCAGGCTCGGCTTGTGCAGGTTGACGGCCGTAACCCGGGTCCCCGTTTGCACTGCGGTCTGCATCAGCTCGGGGATGCGCTTGTCGCCCTGAACCATGGTCAGGCTCAACTGGCCGTCATGCAGCCTGCTCGCTTTGATCCAGGGCCTGTCCTTCAAGACATTCATGAGCGGTTCCCCGCCTTCCGGCACGGCGAGATTGACGATGTCCCCGCCCAGGATGTCCTTGAGGCGGGCCGGCGTATCCATGGCCGCGATCCTTCCCTTGTCGATGATGACCACCCGGTCGCACAGGAAGTCGGCTTCCTCCATGTAATGAGTGGTCAGCATGACCGTGACCCGCTCCTCGCGGTTGAGGCGGCGGATGTAATCCCAGATATGCCGCCGGGTCTGCGCATCCAGTCCCAGGGTCGGCTCATCAAGGAACAGGACCCGGGGATGCTGGACAAGCCCGCGGGCGATCTCCAGTCTGCGCTTCATGCCGCCGGAATATTTCTCCACCAGCAGGTCGGCCTTGTCCTGCAGGTCGACCAACTCCAGCATGCGCTCGATCCGTTCTCTCCGCTCATGCTTGGCCAGGCCATACATCATGGCATGAAACTGCAGGTTTTCCCTGCCGGTCAGTTTCGTGTCCAGGGCCGGCTCCTGGAAAACGATACCAATCTGGCGACGCAGGGCGTCGCGGTTTCCGCCCACGGAAATGCCGGCCACTTCGGCATAGCCGGAGGTGGGGCGAAGCAGCGTGGCGAGGATGCTGATGATGGTCGTCTTGCCAGCACCATTCGGGCCAAGCAGGCCGAAGATCTCGCCATCACCGACCTCGAAGCTGACCTGGTCGACCGCGACGTTTTTATCGTAATACTTGGCCAATTTTTTAACTTTGATGACGCTCTTCACTGTTTTTAATGGTAACATGCTGCCACGCCCGAAACAAGATGAAGCGCCAAGATGAAGCGCCAAGACCGTCCCTTTCCTGGGCTACTCGGGGCAGCTGCCGGGCAACCAGACATCGACCTGACCCGCTACGCACGCACGTTCTTCCTCAAGATCGGCTGCGCGTTGGGGATCGGAGCCGGCGAAACCAAGCGTTGCTTTTCCGCGTATACACCTTTCATGAAACCAAAGGAGACCGCCCAATGAAAAATGCGCCCCTGGCTTTCTTGCCGCTCTGCGTCATCCTGCTGCTGGCGCTCCCGGCCGCCGCCCAGGAGGACAAGATGGACAAAATTCCCGACTATTCGCTGAAAGCCCGCTCCGAAGTCCCTGTGGAGCACACCTGGAAGATCGAGGACCTCTACGTCAGCGAGACCGACTGGCAGGCCGAAAAGGAGGCCGTGATCGGGGACATCGCCGCCATCGACGAGGCGGCCAGGGGCTGGACCAACTCGGCCGCCGCCATGAAGCGGCTGTTCGACCTGGTCAGCTCGATACAGCTGCGCGGCACCCGGCTCTATTCCTACGCCAGCCACCAGTCCAACACCGACATGGCCAACACCCGCTTCCAGGCCATGCTCGGGGAGATCCGCACCGGCTTCGTACAGATGAGCGCCAAGCTCTCCTTCATGCAGCCCGACATCCTGGCCCTGGGCGCCGAAAGGTTCGCCGCCTACCTGCGCCAGGAGCCCGGGCTGACCCCCTTCCGCTTCGGCGTCGAGCGCATCCTGCGCGAGAGGGAGCACGTGCTGCCCGGCGAGCAGCAGCGCATCGCCGCGCTCACCGGCCTGTTCTCGGGCGTCCCCGCCGACGCTTCGGGCATGCTCAACAACGTCGAGCTGCCGCGCACCGAGGTCACCCTGGCCGACGGCACAAGGGTCCTGCTCGACCAGGCGGCCTACCAGCGCCTGCGCACCGCCAAGAACCCCGGCGACCGTTCCCGGGTCATGAAGTCCTTCTGGGAGAACCAGAAAAGGTTCGAGAACACCTTCGCCATCCTGCAGGATGGCGTTGTCAAGGCGCACTGGTTCGACGCCCAGATCCGCCGGCACCCCGACTGCCTGGCGGCGCGCCTCTTTTCCGAAGACATCTCCCCGGAGGTCTACCGGCAGCTGATCCGCCAGGTGCACGCCTTCCTGCCGTCGCTGCAGCGCTACCTGGCCCTCAAGCAGAAGATGCTCGGCCTGCCGGAGTTCCGCTACGAGGACATCTACGCCTCGGCCGTGCCGGCGGTGGACAAGACCTTCACCTTCGCCGAGGCGCGCCGGGTGATCGAGGCGGCGCTGAAGCCGCTGGGCCCCGACTACGCCGCCCCCCTGCGCCGCGCCTTCGACGAGCGCTGGATGGACATCTATCCCAACAAGGGCAAGGAGAGCGGCGCCTACTCGGGCGGCGTCTACGGCGTCCACCCCTACATCAAGCTCAACTACAACGGCGATTTCGACGCCGTCTCCACCACCGCCCACGAGCTCGGCCACGCCATGCACTCCCACTTCTCCGACAAGACCCAGCCCTTCCCCACCGCCGACTACACGACCTTCGTGGCCGAGATCGCCTCGACCTTCAACGAGCACCTGCTGGTGCGCCACCTGCTGAAAACGGAGAAGGACGACCTGTTCAAACTGTACCTGCTGGACAGCTACCTGGACGGCTTCCGCGGCACCCTCTTCCGCCAGACCCTGTTCGCCGAGTTCGAGCTGGCCATGCACCGGCGCGTGGAAGCGGGACAGACGCTGACCGCCGACTGGCTCAACGCCGCCTACCTGGAGCTGACCCGCAAGTACTACGGCCACGAACAGGGCATCTGCCGAGTCGACGACTACATCCAGTCGGAGTGGAGCGGCATCCCCCACTTCTACATGGACTACTACGTGTTCCAGTACAGCACCGGCATCATCGCCTCGCTGGCGCTCAGCGACAGCGTGGCCCGGGGCGACCGCGGCGCGCGCGACGGCTATCTCGAGGTGCTGAAGGCGGGCGGCAGCGACTACCCGCTGAACATCCTGAAGAAAGCCGGCGTGGACATGGCCCGGCCCGAGCCCTACGTCGCGGCCCTGAAGCGCTTTGACAGCCTGGTCGGCGAGATGGAGAGGCTCGTCGCCCGGCTGAAGAAGCAGAAAAAATTCTGATCCCTCCCCCCATAGGCGGCGGGGAGGAGTCCCGCTGACGCGGGACAAATCCCCGCCGCCGTTCTTGTGATACGCACTCTCCCCCTTTCTCCAGCCCGCTCAAACTTAAGGTCTAAAATGAAAAATCGAACCCAAGTCTGAATGCATTACGGGTATTTTCAGCGTATTCAAGGTGTAACGTCAACCCCGGTTCGCACGTTATATGGGTGGAAGATGTCGGAGGAAACATGAAAAAATTGCTCTTTTGGGTCATCCTGATCATGCTGCTGGCCGGGTCGGCCGATGCGGCCAACGGCCCTGTCCGGCAGGATATCCGTCCGCTGGAACTGGTGAAGACCGCGACGCCGCCGGTGCTGGACGGCTCGCTGGACGACGAGGCCTGGCGCAATGCGGTCGTCATCGACGACGTCTGGATCACCTACAACCCGGTCAACGGCGAAGAGCTGCCGCAGCACACCCGCGCCTACGTCACCTATGACGAGAACAACCTCTATTTCGCGTTCCACTGCCTGGACAGCCAGCCCGAGCTGATCAAGACCTCGCTGACCAAGCGCGACGGCATCTTCAATGACGACTGGGTCGGCCTCTCCATCGACACCGTGGGCGGCAAAAAATACGGCTACGAGTTCTTCGTCAACCCCAGCGGCGCCCAGGGCGACATCTTCCGCACCGGCGACAGGGAGGATTCCTCCAGCGACTGGGTGTGGCACAGCGCCGGCAAGGTCGTCAGCGACGGCTACATCGTCGAGATCAGCCAGCCCCTGAAAAGCATCCGCTTCGCCAGCGGCCGGGACGTGCGCATGGGCGTGGTCTTCTGGCGGCGCATCAGCCGCCTGGGCATGAGCGGCTCCTGGCCGCACCTCAGGCCCGGGCAGGGCATCGGCAACTGCCAGGCCGAAGTGCGCATCCCCGAGCTGGCCAGGCCGCTGGTCCTGGAGGCCCTGCCCTCCTTCACCTTCAGTTCGGGCTGGGACCGGCAGTCGCCTGGCTCCTGGTCCGGCGCCGACCAGGTCCGCGACCTGGGCTTCGCCCTCAAGTACGGCATCACCTCGTCGATCGTGGCCGAGGCCACCGTCAACCCCGACTTCAGCCAGGTGGAGAGCGACGCCCTGCAGGTGACGGTCAACCAGCGCTTCCCCGTCTTCTACTCGGAAAAGAGGCCGTTCTTCATGGAAGCGGGCAATCTCTTCGACCTCGCCGCCGTCGGCGACGGCCTGGGGCAGATGTCCACCCCGGTGCACACGCGCCTGATCGCCGACCCGCAATGGGGCGTGCGCCTCACCGGCGAGCAGGGGCGGGGCTCGTTCGCCCTGCTGGCCGCGTCCGACCGCGCCCCGGGCAATCCCTGGAGCGACGGCGAGAACCCCGACCTGGGCCGCCAGGCGACCTTCTGGATCGGCCGCGGCAAGCTGGGACTGGGCCAGGACAATTTTGTCGGCCTGCTCTACAGCGGCCGCGAATACGGCGGCGAGTACAACCGCGCCCTGGCCGCCGATTTCTCGCTGCGCATCGGCAGGCACCACCAGCTGCTGGGGAACTATATCCAGTCCTTCTCCGGCCAGCCCGGCAGCGGCAACACCCAGGGCGGCTACCTGACCGCCGAGTACGCCTTCGCCAAGGGGAACACCTTCGCCCTGGCCATGGTGGAGGACGTCGCCCCCGGCTTCCGCATGGACACCGCCTATTACCAGCGCAGCGGCATCGCCACCGCCAAGTTCTACCTGCAGCAGCGTTTCGTCCCCGACAAGAAAAGAATCCCCTGGCTGCTGGGCGTCACGCCGTCCGTCTACGGCGCCTACATCCATGACAAGGTATCGGGCATGGACGACCTGGAGCTCATGCTGCAGCTGGACACCAACTTCCTGCTCAAGGGCAGCTGGGGGGGCTACGTCTATTTCGGCCAGGAGTGCTGGGCCGGGCGCGAGTTCCGCCGCACCCTTGGGCACATATATGTCAACCTGCAGCCCTTTACCTGGCTCAACCTCCACGTCTGCGGCAATGCCGGCGACGCCATCTATTACGACCCGGTCGATCCGTTCCTGGGCAACCGCGCCCAGCTCCACGCCAGCTTCACCCTGCAGCCCACGCGGAAACTGAACCTGTTCGCCGAGCACACCATCAGCCGCTTCCGCCGCCTGAATACCGGCGCCAGGATCTACGACCAGGGGATCTGGCGCAGCCGCCTGACCTACCAGTTCAACCCGAAGCTCTTTGTCCGCGGCCTGGTGCAGTACGACAGCTTCTACCAGCGCTTGCTGGGTGATTTCCTGGCCTCCTTCACCTATATCCCGGGCACGGTGCTCTACCTGGGCTACGGCTCGCTCAACGAGAGCCGCTCCTGGGTTGACGGCGGCTGGCAGCGCGGCGTCACCGGCGACCGCTTCTTCCAGACCCGCCAGAGCCTGTTTTTCAAGGTGAGCTACCGCTACCAGTTCTGAGGGATGACCATTGCGCCGATATCGCGTATCATCGTCAGGGCATGGCGGCATGGAGCTCCGTCATGCCCGGGTTCTGATCGCAGTCATCTGTCGGTCCCCTCTCCATAGATCCGCCGGGGACGGCCTTCGGGCCGTCCCCGCATTCCTCCTTTAGGCCGCGGCGGTCACGCACAACTTTTCCCCGGAGCCGGGCGTATATCTCCTGGCAATTGACGATTGAATACAAGGAGAAGCAAATGAAACACGGCATCGTTTCCCTTTTCATGATCGCGGTCAGCCTGATACTGGTCTGCTCTGCTGCGACTCTTTTGCCGGCCGCAACCGAGCCGCCGGCCCTGGACAAGAAGAACATGGACCTGGCGGTGCGCCCCGGCGACGACTTCTTCCGTTACGCCAACGGCGCCTGGATCCGCCAACTCGAGATGCCCGCCGACAAGAGCGAGTACGACGCCTTCGACCAGGTGCGCGAGCAGAACCGCTCCCGGCTGCGCGAGCTCTTCGCGAGCCTCGCCGCCGTTTCCGCCACGGCCGCCAAGGGCACGGCGGCGCAGAAGGTCGGCGACTTCTACGCAATGGCCATGGACGAGGCCAGGATCGAATCCCTGGGCTCCACGCCGCTGAACCATGATTTCCGCCGCATCGCCGAGGCTGCGACCACCGCTGAAATCCAGGATCTGATCGCGGACTTCCACCGCGAGAATGCCCCCGTGCTGTTCGGCGCCGGCGTCGAGGTCGACCTGATGAACTCCACGGCCTACGGCTATTACCTGGCCCAGTCCGGGCTGGGCATGCCCGACCGCGATTACTACACCCGCGACGACGCTGACGCCCGCAAGCTGCGCGAGCAATACCTGGCCCACGTGACCTCCATGCTGAAGCTGTTGGGTGACACTCCCGAACAGGCCGCCGCCGCCGCAGCGACCGTGCTGGCCCTGGAAACACGGCTGGCCCGGGCATCCAAGACGCGGGTCGAGATGCGCGACATCCCCGGCCTGTACAACAAAATGACCTTGGCCCAGCTCCAGGAACTCAGCCCCGGTTTCGACTGGGGCCGCTACCTCAAGAACATCGAGCGCCCCGACATCAAGGACTTCATCGTCACCGCCCCCGGGTTCTTCAAGGAAATGGGGCTCATGCTCCGGGAGGTCCCCCTGGCCGAATGGAAGACCTGGCTGCGCTGGCAGGCGCTCAACGCCTATGCCCCCTTCCTGAGCTCGGCCTTCGTCAACGAGAACTTCAATTTCTTTTCCCGGGCCATGGAGGGAACGCAGGAGATCGAGGAGCGCTGGAAGCGCATGACCTCGCTGACCAGCAACAGCCTCGACCAGCTGGTCGGCCGGATGTACGTCGAGAAGTATTTCCCGCCCGCCTGCAAGCAGCGCATGAATGAGCTGGCGGCCAACATCAAGAAAGCTTTCGAGGCGCGCCTGCGCCGGATCTCCTGGATGAGCGAAAAGACCCGCCGGCAAGCCCTGGAAAAGCTCCTGGCCATGCGCATCGAGGTCGGCTATCCCGACAAGTGGGAGGACTACGGCAAGCTGGAGATCGGCCGCGACTCGCTGCTTGACAACCTGCGCCGCTCCGGGCGCTTCGCGTTTCAAAAGAACCTCGACCAGCTCGGCAAGCCGGTGGACGCGACCAAGTGGGACATGGCGCCGCAGATCGTCAATGCCGGTTACAATCCGGTGTACAACAAGATGATCTTCCCGGCCGGCATCCTGCAGCCCCCGTTCTTTTTCGCCGAAGCCGACGACGCGGTCAACTACGGCGCCATCGGCATGGCCATCGGCCACGAAATGAGCCACGGCTTCGACGACCAGGGGCGCTGGTTCGACAAGGACGGCAACATGCGCGACTGGTGGACCCCGGAGGACAGCGAGAAGTTCAAGCGCCAGACCAAACTGCTGGTCGAGCAGTACGGCGCCTTTACGACCGAGGACGGCGTGCACGTCAACGGCGAGCTCAGCCTGGGCGAGAATATCGCCGATTACGCCGGCTTGACCATGTCCCTGGCCGGCTATCACCTCTCGCTGCAGGGCAAGAAAGCGCCCAGGGCCATCGACGGCTTCAGCGGCGACCAGCGCTTCTTCCTCTCGTTCGCCCAGGTGTGGCGCGGCAAGATCCGCCCCGAGGCGCTGAAAAAAAAGATCCAGGAGGACGTCCACCCCTGGGGCGAGTTCCGCGTCAACGGCGCCCCCTTCAACGTCCCCGGGTTCTACAAGGCCTTCGACATCCAGCCCGGCGACAAGCTCTACCGCGCCCCCGAGCAGTGCCCGAGCATCTGGTAATACATCCTATGGGATCATAATAGGGGCGGCGCAACTGCCGCCCGGCCTTACCTGCCGTTTTGAAATGTAGCTTTATCTCTATTGTCGGCCATGCTCAACCGATATATAAATAAAGCATGGAAAATGAAAAAAAGGCTCCCGCCATTGATCGCAAGCAACTGACCTGCAAGGTCATCCTGCGCTTCGGCATGGCCGGCCCGCTGCTGGCGGCCATCTTCTTCCTGCCCGCCGGCACGCTGGACTACTGGCAGGCCTGGGCCTACATGGCCGTGCTCCTCATTCCCATGGGCTGGGTCCTGGCCCATTACCTCAGAAAAGATCCCGAGCTCCTCGAGCGCCGCATGCGCACGTTGGAAAAGGAAAAGCGGCAGCGGGCCATCATCTTCCTCTCCTACCCCGTCTTCATTGCCGCCTTCCTGCTGCCCGGATTCGACCGGCGCTGCGCCTGGTCCCGGGTCCCGGTCTGGCTGGTCCTGCTGGCCGACCTCGTGGTGCTGGCCGGCTATCTCCTGTTCGTCCGCGTCATGAAGGAAAACCGTTTCCTCTCGCGGATCGTGGAGGTGGACGCGAAACAGAAGGTCATCGATACCGGACCCTATGCCGTGGTGCGCCATCCCATGTATGCCGGGATACTGCCGCTGTACCTGTTCAGCCCGCTGGCCCTGGGATCGTTCTGGGCCCTGATCCCGGCCGCTTTTCTGCCGCCGATCATCATCGCCCGCATCTTCAACGAGGAGAAAGTGCTGTGCCGCGAACTGCCGGGATACGCCGACTACATGCGGCGGGTAAGACACCGCCTGATCCCCGGGATCTGGTAAGAGGGGAAACCGGCCACGCATCCATGCTTGCCAAAAGAAGTCCTTTCTGTTAGGTTCAGGCAGTCGGACCGATTTTCCCGGAGGTGTCCCATGAAAAAGCTCTTTGTGCTTGCGCTGGCCCTCGCCCTGGCGGCCGGGCTCGCCGCCCAGGCGCCGGCCCGCTACATCGACGACGCCGCGGCGCAGAAGGTGAAGGCCGAGCTGCTGCAGAAATTCGGCGCCAACGAAAAATTCCGCGTCGAGCGGGGCGTCGAGCAGGTCGCCGGGCTGTGGCTCGAGAGCGACGGCGGCCCCGACGGGTTCGCCGCCTTCTGCAGGGAGAATTTCGTCGCCTCCGGGGCGCCCCAGGAAGCGCTGTTCAAGAAGCTGGAGTTCTACAGCGAGGTCATCGGCGGCCATTTCGGCGAGATGTCCATGGACAAGGACCAGCCGGTCGACCTGGACTGGGGCGAGATCTCGCCGCTGGACATCGCCATGAACGGCTTCGATCCCGCCGCCCATGTCTCCGACGACATGTTCAAGAACAAGACAGCCTTCATCTCGCTGCTGAACTTCCCCGTCTACACACTGGAGGAAAAGACCGCCCAGGGCGCGGGCTGGGACCGCCTGCAGTGGGCCTACGCGCGCACCGCCGGCAGCAACACAACCCGCCTGCCCGCCGCCGTGAGCCAGGAGATCTCCACGCGCATGGCCGCCGCCGGCCGCTACATCTCCGACTACAACATTTTCATGGGCAGCATCCTGGGCCCCGACAACCTGCCGCTGTTCCCCGCCGACATGAAGCTGCTCTGCCATTGGGGGCTGCGGGACGAGCTCAAGGCGCGCTATGCCGAACCGGGCGCGCTGGTCAAGCAGCACGCCATCTACCGCATCATGGAGCGCATCATCCGCCAGGAGATCCCCGAGGTAATGGTCAACTCCGGGCGCTACCAATGGAACCCGTTCAGCAACGCCGTCTTCGACCAGGGCCAGCCCGTCGAGACCGTGGCCGAGCCCAATACCCGCTACAAGACTTTCCTGGACACCTTCCAGGCCATGCGACGTATCGACCCCTACAGCCCGCTTTACCCCGACCATATCCGCCGCAGCTTCGAGGTCGGGCGCGAGATCCCCGAGAAGGACGTGGAGGCCATGTTCCGGGAACTGCTCTCCTCGCCGCAGGTCAGGAAGGTGGCCGACCTGATCCGCCGGCGCCTGGGGCGCAAGCTGCAGCCTTTCGACATCTGGTACCCCGGGCTGCGCACCGGCGCCGAGCTCCCCGAGGAGGAGCTCGACCGCATCGTCAGGGAAAGATATCCCGATGCCGCCGCCTTGGAGAAGGACCTGCCGAACATCCTGACCCGCCTCGGCTTCAGCCCGGAACGCGCCGCCTATGTCGCCGCCCGCGTGCAGGTCGACCCGGCGCGCGGCTCGGGCCACAACGCCCAGGCCCAGTCGCGCAAATTCAAATCGCGGCTGCGCACGCGCGTCCCCGCCGGCGGCATGAATTACAAGGGCTACAACATCGCCCTGCACGAGTTCGGCCACGCGGTGGAGAACGTCCTCGACCTGCACCTCATCGACCGCTATTCGCTGGCCGGCGTGCCCAACGGCGCCGTCACCGAGGCCTTCGCATTCATCTTCCAGGAGCGCGACCTGGAGATGCTCGATGTCCGCGAGCCGGACCCGCGCCAGCGCGAGCTGAAGGTTCTGGACACGTTCTGGGGCGCCTACGAGATCATGGGCGTCTCGCTGGTGGACATGCAGGCCTGGCACTGGCTCTACGACCACCCGCAGGCGACCCCCGCCGAGCTGAAGCAGGCGGTCATCGCCATCGCCAAAAAGGTTTGGAACCGGTATTACGCGCCGGTCTTCGGCGTCCGCGACCAGGAGATCCTCGCCATCTACTCGCACATGATCGACTATACCCTGTACCTGCCGCACTACGCGCTGGGCAACGTCATCCAGTTCCAGCTCGAGGACTTCCTCAAGGACAAGGTGCTGGGGCCGGAGATGGAGCGCATGTGCGCCGCCGGCAACATCACGCCCACGGAGTGGATGAAGAATGCGGTGGGAACGGGGATCTCGGTCAAGCCGCTGCTGAAGGCGGTGGACCGGGCGTTGAAACTGGCCAGGTGAACGAAAAAGTTCGATGTTCGAAGTTCGATGTTCGAAGTTCCATGTTCCACGTTCCATGTTCCAAGTTCCACGTTCCAAGTTCCACGTTTGACTGAGAAGAAAGGCAAGAAGGTTGAAGGGTTAAAGAGTTCAAGAGTTGATGGGTTCAGCCATTGTCAGATCAATGGCTGTTAACCCGTCAACCCTTTCACACTTCTACCCGTCAACAAGTGCTTGCTCTGGGTTTTGGTCATTGGAATTTTGAATTTGGGATTTATTTGGAATTTGGAGCTTGGGATTTGGAATTTAAGTCTTACGGTTGCTTCTTCTCTTCCCGTCAACCGTAAACCGTCCGCCGTCAACCGATTTCAATAACTGTCTTTGTCCCAGAATTTCATTCTGATCTCTTGCAAACACTATCACTAACACTAACACTGTTGCTTTTCGACCCTCTTGCTGACACTGTCACTGACACTGACACTGTCCCCCCCTGAATCCTCTAAACCTTTGGGTTTATTTTGAGGAATCATACTCAAGAACAGTTATTTATTCCGCGTTTCATGCGTATTGTGGTTGTGAACGCAAGGAGACGCCAATGAGCGAAAGAATGACCGTCGGTCAGGCCGACACGATGTCCGCCGAGGCATGGACCAGCCCGGCGCCGGTCAGCGTCCAGCCCTGGGAGCTGGAGGACCTGGAAACGGGAAGATCTTCGTGGTCCGCTCCCCGGGACGAAAGGTCCATGGAAACGATCATGGAGACACTGGTATCCGCCTACCTGGCCGCCAACCTGAGCATCCAGTGCACCCCCCTGAAGGAATTCATGGACGATTTCGAGAAGCGCATCCTGCGCGCCTGCCTGACCCTGACCCAGGGCCACCAGCGCAATGCCGCCGCCATCCTCGGAATCAAGTACACGGCCCTGTTCGAAAAAATGCGCAAGCACTGCATCAACGGCCGGCAGATGAAGCTGGTGCGCCGGCTGCGCGAGCCGCGGCAAGCAGCGGAGAAGTGAGACCCGGCCAGGGCAATTCCGGCCGGATCCTGATCCTGAAGAACCACCCCGATGAAGGGATCGGGCTTTATGGCCGCCGGCTCCGCCGGCTCGGCATCGCCCATGCCACCGTGCAGGTCCATGCCGGCGAGACCATCCCGCCCCTGGAGAGTTGCGACGCCATCATCATCGGCGGCACGCCGGTTTCGGCCAACGGCGACCGCTATCACGACTTCCTCATGGAAGAGGCCCGCTACCTGAAAACAGCCCTCGACCTGGAGAAACCCATCCTGGGCATCTGTTCCGGCGCCCGGCTGCTGGCCCGACTGCTGGGGGCCGAGGTCAGAAAAAGCCCGACCGCCCTGGTCGGCGCCTTCCCGGTGCGCCTGACGGCGGCCGGCCACAGCGATCCGCTGTTCCAGGGGTTTCCCAAGATCTTCCCCGCCTTTCTGTGGCAATTGGACACGATCGACATCCCTCCCTGGGGGCTGCGGCTAGCCAGCGGCTGGGAATCCCCCAACCAGGGCTTTCGCATGGGGAGCGCTATTGGGCTGCACTTCCACCTGGAATTCACCACCGAGGATTCCCGGGGTTTGGTCGGGGTCTTCAAGGGCCTGCTGCGGGAAGGGGTTGAAAACAGGCCGCGCATCGTTCGCGAGAACATCGAGCACGAAGCCCGGATGGCCGAACTGGCGGATCGCCTGCTCGACAATTTCCTGGCCGCGGCGGATCGGTAATCCATGTCCCAAAACCGATATCATCCACGGGCTGCAGCCGGGAAAGGCCGATTGAACGGCAGCCGCCGCGGCGATCGTCCCCCCAGGCTTCGGTTGGATCTATTCCTGATTCAATTCGTTGGATCTCAGTTATATATATATTGATCATTCGTGGACGCATGGCCCGGATCCTTGCCGTTTCGGGCAGCGGCGGTAGCTTGCCGCGATTCCAATGGAATGAAGGGAGGGGGAAATGAAAAAAATCGCGTTTTTGATCCTGCTGACTATTTTGCTGCTCTGCTGGAGTTGAGCGGCGGCAACCGCGGCCTGGACTTTTTCTTAACCGCGAACGTAGAATGATCAGGGAGATATCATGAAAAGAACTTTTGTTTTCGCCGTTTTCCTCGTTTTATCGGCGCTTGGCAACGCGGTTGAGGGAAAGATTCCCAGGCTGGATGGTCCCTGCCTGGGGCAGGCGCTTCCGGGGATGGAACCGCAAGTCTTCGCCCCGGGGATCGTCTCCACCGAGCTTAATACCCGCGACATCGCCATCACCCCAGACGGCAGGGAGATCTATTTCTGCGTGAATGCCGCCGGCTTCACGTTTTCCACCATCATGGTCACGCGGCTGCGGGACGGCGCCTGGACCGAGCCTGAGGTGATGGAGCACATGGAAGACCCGCGCTGGAAAAACGCCGAGCCCTGCATTTCCGCCGACGGCAAGCGCTTCTTCTTTTTTTCCAACCGCCCCGACCCGGGCAAGGAGAAGGTCGACGAGGACATCTGGGTGATGGAGCGCGAGGGCGACGACTGGGGCGAGCCGCGCAACCTCGGCCTGCCGGTGTCCTCCGATGCCCCGGAGTTTTTCCCCTCGCTCACCCGCGACGGCACACTTTACTTCACCCGCCGCGAGGAGTCAGGCGTAGAGCGCATCTTCCGTTCGCGCCTGAAGGACGGGAAGTACCAGGAACCGGAAAAGCTGCCGCCGCAGGTCAACTCCGGACAGACGTGCTACAACGCCTTCGTCGCCCCCGACGAGAGTTTCATCATCATCCCGACCTA
>DCVB01000106.1:0-33890 GCA_002327965.1 Candidatus Aminicenantes bacterium UBA2199
AACGATTTATTTTGGACAGCAGTGGGACTCATCAAAGGGTTGGGGCATCGTGTGGGCGATGGAACTGATCTGCAGGTCGGGATCATAGTTGACCGTCATGGCCAGGTCCTCGCTCAGGCCCGTGATCAGCCCCGACCTGTCGCGGGTGAAGTTCAGCCTCCCCGTGGGAAAATAGCCGGCATTGGTGGGCCGGTAACGCATGCCGCTCAGCAGTCCGTTGGCGTCGTAGTAGTTCACGTGCTCGCTGTAAAACTTGTCGTTGAGCTTCTTGGTCACCCGCAGCCCCTGGTCGCGGGTATAGGCGATGTACATCCGCCGGGCGCTGGCCGAGCCCCGCTTGTAGTAATAGATGCTGCGCGGAGTCGGCCCAGCCGGCCGCATCCTCTCCTTGATGATCGCTGTGATTTCCTGCCTCAAGTTCCTTCTAGCCCGCAGAGCAATCTTTTGTCATTTGAGTCAATTGTCTTTTGCGATCGCTTCAAGTTCCGACTCAGATTTTCTTGCAAAGATGCTCTCCGGGGATGCCATTACGGCCAAACTGAACAATTTTTTTGAAGACTCCATGTCACCCTTTTTCAGTAGAATAACTCCCATGCGGTAGCAGGGAGCGGAGTAATATTCATTTACTTTTTTCAATTTCTGAATATTCTTCATCCAGATAGGGATTGCCGCATCATATAATTCAATGGCTTTGCCTGACTCACCCTTTAAATGATAAACCCAGCCTAAGTAATCATTTCTTTCATGTTTGGTCAGTTTGTTCAAGAAGCCAAAATTATTCTGAATTTTCTCTCCTTTTTCCAGATACTCGAATGCAATATCAAATTTGCCTTCTTCTGCATATAAAACCGCCAATAAGTAGTAAACGTTTATTCGGTTCAACTTCAATTCAATGGCTTTTTCAAGATTCTTTATAGCGTGTTGAAAATATCCTAGCATATAATTACAATATCCCTTGGCATATAAATGACTGGGCCTTGGCGACTTGGTTATCTCACTAAAAACTTCTATTGCCCTTAAATATTTTCCTTGCTTCTTTAATAAAAAACCTTTTCCATAGAAGTCTCTATGTATAAATAAAACAACTGTAAAATATAGAACAATAATCCAAAATAGTATTTCAAATAAATTATCGATGACAAAACTCAAGATGTCATACATGGAATTCTCCTAAAAAGATCTATCTGCATTCAAGATAACAATCCCAAACACTTTTTGCTACTGTGCCATAGAAGACAATTCCAATCTTCTTTACCATCCAAAGAAATTGGCTTTTTAGTATTGGTAAAATATCAGGGTTAATTAGGACTGTCCATGTCATAATATTTGTTGCTATTTTTTTACTAAAAGTTGGTGCATTCTTTTTTAGCATGCATGTAGAAAAACAGCACCAGTCAAATTCCTTCAGATCATTCAATGTCCCTTCGATCGTCCATCCGAGTATCTCCATAGGCGATCCGCCAAAAAGAGCCGTGAATTCCCCTCCTTTCATATTGCTCCATCCCCCGCCATTGGGCATTTCACTGCTCCAATCCCGCTCAAATCCGTATTTGTCAGTAAATCTGACCGGATTGCTTCCAACAAAATTGAACAGATTCAATCCACCATCCAACCCTATCGGATCCTCGCCGATAAACCTTCCCAACACCGCATTGTAATACCTGTGATAAAAATAGTTCAGCCCGCTCTCCTGATCATAGTACTTCCCCTGGAACCCCATCGGCGTCTTGGTGGTGCCGGATTGGGAGACCAGGTTGCCGAACGAGTCGTAGGCGCGGTCGTCGGCGATCGCCTTGGCGTTGTGGTCCCAGACCTTGTAGACAGTCCCCACCTGGTCCTTGATGTAGGCGTGCCAGCCCTGGGGATAGTTGGACTGCAGCACCTCGCTCCAGTTGGTCACCTCGGCGTAGTTCACGTGGGCGAAATGGGTGTCCATCTCCATCTCGGTAAAATATTTGCGGATGGGAGCATTGGAAGAGTCCAGCTCCAGCGATATGTTGTCCCCCTCCCACATGAACTTTGTCACGCTGCCGTTGACATCCTTCCGGATGCGCCTCCCATAAATATCATACGTGTATAGGGCGGTGGTGTCTACCGGGGATATGTCCGATGCCAGGTGCTCGTATTTGATCAACCTGTTCTCAGAGTCCCAATAATATTTCTTGGTCTCGCCGGTGATCTTGTTCCTTTCGGAGATCATATTGCCGTCGGCGTCGTATTGATATTCATGAGTAGAAGATTCGGTCAGCTTGTTGAGATCGTCATAAATGAACGTGTTGGACAGCGAGGTCAACCGGTTGCCGTTGTCATCATAAGTATAGGACTCATCAAAGGGTTGGGGCAGGGTGTGGGCGATGGAACTGATCTGCAGCTCGGGGTCATAGCTGACCGTCATGGCCAGGTCCTCGCTTGTGTTCGTGATCAGCCCCGACCCGTCCCGGGTGAAGTTCAGCCTCCCCGTGGGAAAATAGCCAGGGTGCCCCGCCGTGGGCCGGTAACGCATGCCGCTCAGCAGGCCGTTGGCGTTGTAGTATTGGAGTGGCTGATCGGGGACTTGATTGATTTCGTTCACGTATGGTTCATCCCGCGTTTAAAAGATCATCTTATTTATCTTTTTTTTATTCTTTTTTCTACGTTCGAAAAACTTTAAGCTTTCATCGAAACATACTGCGGCAATTGGCAATAAAAATAATCCACCAATCAGATAAGTGAAATTTCTTTTGGGAAAGGGCAATATTTTAAAATGGAAAACCATAAAGCCAACAAGGATTGGGAAAACGGTAAAAAATACCAATAGCAGCAGAGACACGAGATTCTTTATTTTTTTTTTCAATCCATATACCTTGTGGATTCCGTAAGTAAAAACAAAGATATATAAAATAGAAATGAAAATATAAAATTGCCACTCTTCTTTTATTTTGAGCTTGTCAAGAGCAATCCAAAATATTGACAAACATAAACCAACTCCTATTGCACTTAGGATTAAAAGCACCTTATCCTTCAAATAATTTTTAGGTTTACCTTTATTTAATTCGTTCATGTCTTTATCTCATAATTACTGTTTTTTCAGACATTGCATTTCTTTAATTAAGCAATACCAAGCTGCACCTGCAAAATAACCGGCTCCAAAATATGGACCCATTTTTTGCCCCCAATTATACAATGGTCTAAATATGGATGATCTCAAGGGAACGGTTAGACTTTTACTGGCAGCATATTGCCATGCAGATCCCTGTAAATAACCACCTGCAGCATATGCTGTTCCCTCTACAACAGTGCTCCATCCTGGTAGATAGGCATCTCGCATGCAATCCCAGAATATCTTTTCACAGGGACAACTGTCTTTCGATCCCGTGATCGCATTTACTATGCTATTAATGCTGCCCCCAATCGTCCAGCCGATGTAATCATAAACAGTCACATCATACTCGGAATATGAATGCGGAGGAGAATATGGCCCGGGAAAGGAGTTGGCATCCGTTATCCATCCCGTCGGATCGGTATAATGGATTGGACTGTTGTTTACAAACTTCTGCAGGTTCAATCCGCCTTTGATTCGTATCGGATCCTCCGATATAAACCTCCCCAGCGCCGGATTATAATACCTGTGATAAAAATAATTCAGCCCGCTCTCCTGATCATAATACTTCCCCTGGAACCCCAATGGCGTCTTGGTGGTGCCGGAATGGAAGACCAGGTTGCCGAACGAGTCATAGTTCCGATCATCGGCTACCGCCTTGGCATTATGATCCCAGACCTTGTAGACAGTCCCTACCTGGTCCTTGACGTAGGCATACCAACCCTGGGGATAATTGGTTTGCAGTACTTCGCTCCAGTTGGTCACCTCGGAGTAATTTACATGAGCGAAATGGGAGTCCATCTCCATCTCGGTAAAATATTTTCTTATCGGCTGATTGGCCGAGTCCAGCTCCAGCGATATGTTGTCACCTTCCCACATGAAGTTGGTGATGGTCCCGTTCACGTCCTTCCGGATGCGCCTCCCGTAAACATCATAATTGTAGAAGGCGGCAATGTCCACGGGCGATATGTCCGATGCCAGATGCTCGTATTTAATCAACCTGTTCTCCGAGTCCCAATGATATTTCTTGGTTTCTCCGGTCAGCTTGTTGCGCTCGCTCGTCATGTTGCCGTCGGCGTCGTATTGATATTCATGGGTGGAAGATTCGGTCAGCTTGTTGAGATCGTCATAAATGAACGTGTTGGTCAGGGATGTAAGACGGTTGCCGTTGTCGTCGTAGGTGTAGCCCTCGTCGAATGCCTGGGGCGTCGTATGAGCGATGGAACCGATCTGCAGCTCGGGGTCATAGCTGACCGTCATGGCCAGGTCCTCGCTTGTGTTCGTGATCAGCCCCGACCCATCCCGTGTGAAGTTCAGCCTCCCCGTGGGGAAATAGCCAATGTTTGTGGGCCGGTAGCGCATGCCGCTCAGCAGGCCGTTGGCGTCGTAGTAGTTCACGTGCTCGCTGTAAAACTTGTCGTTGACCTTTTTGGTCGCCCGCAGCCCCTGGTCGCGGGTATAGGCGATGTACATCCGCCGGGCGCTGGCCGAGCCCCGCTTGTAGTAATAGATGCTGTGCGGTGTCGGCCCCGGCGGCGTCGCCTGGGCGTCGGTCCCGAACCAGTATTCGATCATCTTGCGCCAGCCGAAATTATCATAGGTCTGGTAGGGCAAGCCGTAATAGTTGGTGAAATATTCCACCCAGTTGCCGCTGTTGACGTCTTCTTCCTTGACGATGCCCGAGCACCAGATCTGGCTCCAACCGGTCAGGAAGTTGCCGTAGCTGTAGCGGTAATGGAAGTCGTTGCCCTGGATCTCCGTGATGCGGTCGCGGTTGTCGTAGGTGAAATCGATCGCTCCCTCAGGCGTGGTTTTCTTCACCAGCTTGCCGAAGCCGTCGTATGCATAGCTTATCTCCTGGCCCCTCTTGTTGGTGAACCGGGTCAGCCTGCCGGCGATGTCATACTTCTGCTCGATGGCCGTGCCGTCGGGATAGATCATCTTCAGCGGGTTGCCCATCCGGTCATACTCGAACGCCCAGGAGTGGCCGGCGGCATCGGTGATGCGTGTCAGTTTCGAGCCATCGCCGCAGGTCGCGCATCCCTCTCCGCCCCACTGATAGCTCACTTCCTTCCCTCCGGGACTCTTCTCCCTTATGACCCGGCCCATGATATCCCTGGTCAGCACAACCCGCCGCCCCATCTCATCGACCATAGCGGTCACATCGCCCCTGGCGTCGCGCTCAAGCGTGGTCTTGGTCCCGTCGTTGTTCTTGACCTCAAGCACCAATCCCCGGGCGTCATAGGCCATCTCGTTGATCTTGCCGTCGGGATAAGTCACCTTGATCAAGTCTCCGTCGTCATTATAGTCATACCGGGTGGTCTTGCCAAGTCCGGACTGCTCGTCCACCTGGATCAGGTTGCCCTTTGCATCATAAATGAAAGACTTTTTCATGCCATAATCGGTGACCCTCCCCACCAGCCGCTGATCGTTGTAGGCAATCGCGGTATGCTTGATCGAGCGGTTGGAGCTGCCGGTGCCCGGGCGGAAGGGCGCGTGATCGTATCCGTCCTCTGGCACCCAAGCGATATCCAGAAGGCTGCCGTCGATGAGGGTGACCTGCTGGTCGTCATTATAGGTGATTTCCGTGTTCTCCCATTCAGTATCTCCGCGGGCGATCTTTACGGGCAGGCGGTTGTTCTTCAAGTCGGCGTAAGTGATTTTTTCCATGAGCCGATCATTGACGTATTTCCAGCTCCAGCCACTGCCGGTCCTGCGATTTTCAACCCTCCCATCCTCAAGAGTGATCGTCGATTCCATGGCTGCGCCACGAAAAAACCCGGAAATGCTGGGAAAATCAATCGGCTGCCCGGGAGTGCTCTGGCGGCCATTGAGGACGTTGCTCAGAACCCACGGTTCCAGCCTCCGCTCGCCGCCATTGGGCAACCCGACCTGGACCAGCACGGCATAGCGGTCGTCCCAGGAATATGTTTTTTCGGCATCGCCTTTTTTATCACGGGTCAGCAAACCGCGGCCATTGTAATCGAACACCCGTTTCTCATCGTCGGGATATGCGACTTCCAGCAGATTTCCCTCTTCATCGATCGTGAGCACCGTTTCGCGGCCGCTGGAGTCGCGGACTTTTTCCAGCCTGCCGTCGGCGCCATAGCTGAATTCCATATGAACGCCTTCGGGGTAAACGATCCGGACCAGATTGTCCCCGTTGTACTCATAACGGAGGCTCCTCCCCGCCCTGTCCTCTTCGGCGATCATCAAACCATCGCCGGCGAATATGGTTTTGCTGCCGGAATATTCCTCAAGAACATAGTTGCCGGAAGCTTCATCGAATTCGAGACGCGGCCATACTTCCTCGTCCAGTTGCTGGAATTCGTTTTCATTGCCCACGGCGTACACCCGGTAAATGCCGGATCCCTTGTAAGTTGTGTTCACCGATGGATAACCCAGCTCGAATTTGATGTAGCGCACGCTTCGCTCGGAACGGATAGCGAGGTAAGGCGCCCTGATTTCAGCATCCAGCGGATCCACAATCTTTGCCGGATTGTTCAGGGTCGGCTCACCCCACTGGCTCCACGGCTGGTAATCGACATTGTCGATCGACGTCGAGATGCGGATAAAATCCCAGACATTGAGTCGCGTCCAGTAATGCGGAAAGTCAAGGCCGATCTTAAAAATGTCCCGCTCCTGGCCCAGGTCGATGACAAAGGACTGGTTGGTGCCGGCGACCGGCATGTTGTCGCCGAAATAGAATCGGGAGCAATTGCTTTGCTTGATCGGCTCCAGGGCCGCGGGGCGCAGCATTTTATCCGAATTATGCATTGAATAATTGGAGGAAAGAAAAGAAGCGCCGCGAATGCTCGCCGCGAAGTTCACTCCATGCTCGTATTCGCGGAAGTCGCCGTTGCCCGAGATGACGACAACGCGGTTGTCCTCGAAATGGAGCTTCTTCAATCCGGCCAGATGCCAGCCCCTGCCAAAGGGAGAATCGAAGCGAGAGACCATGAAAACCTGCTTTTCCTCCTTATGCTCCAGGTAGGCCGGTTCCAGGGAGGTCACGCCGGTTGTTCTGGTTGGGATTCCTCCCCAGTTTGCCACCAAGGCATACTCGCCGGGGTAGTAGTTTGTGAAATCCATTTGGATGTTCTGATATCCGGTTCTTGCCCTTCGGCCCGAAGGATATGCACCGCTGAGAATCAGGGCTCCGGATCCCCAGCCCCTGGCCGGGTTGAAATGGAATTTTCCCAATGCCGCGAATCCGTTGTTTCCGCCATCACCTGCAAGCAGGGAACTTGCGACCTTCAGATCGGTCCTGTCCGGCTTCAAGGCCAGGTCTTCGTCGCTCAGGCTCAACACCCGCAGGATGGAGGTGGGATAGGCGGTAGAAGAGTTGTAAACCAGGCCGACGCCCGTGTCGCCGCCACGCACCTTGACCCCGGGGACGGCTACTTCAATGCGCAGTGCGCCGCTGTGGGCGTCCACGCTGGAAGCGATGCATTCCGGACATTGGGGCAGTGGATTCAACTCAACGTGGGGATGCCCTGCCGTCCGCGGCCCTCGCACGGAGGTGTTGATGTCGCAATAGGAGAAATGACTGATTTCCGCCTCGAGCCACGACTTGTCGGCGTTGACCCTGGCCATGCCACCGGGCAACCAGGCCAGATTATCCTTGTCCCAGAAGGCGAAGGGGATCTCGGTGCCGGCGGCGAAGCCCCAGGTGTTCCTGACCCGGAGATTGACCGGCTGGGCGAAGGAGGTGCCGCTGGGCTGCAGGTCGGCGCAGAACAGGAAGGAGATCGGGTACTGCAGGTTCGCCGTTTCATTCAGCTCGCCGGGCAGGGCCCGGGAAGCGGCCAGCCGAGTGACCTGGATGTTTTTCGCCTCGTTCAGGGCGCCCTCCGGGATGACGATCTGCACCGTCCCGTCGCCGTTGCTGTGGCTGCCGCCCTCGGGTCCGATCATCGTCGCCGTTGCGTCCAGAGGGGTAAGGTAGGCGTCGTCGACGACCCCCTCTTTCCCCAGATCAACCTGGATCTTGCGGTAGACCTCGGTGTACCCAGGCTTGGTGATCTTGATCTTATAGGTTCCTCCCTCGCCGAAATTGAGCCGCCATTGGCCTTGGTCATTGCTCAGCGTCTCCTTGCCGGACGCGATGATGGTCGCCCCGGCCAGGGGAGCATCGCCGGAAATCTCCAAAACGCGGCCATAGATGAATGTCTTGTCCTTTTCAGCGATCTTTTCGAAGCGGAAAGGAACCAACCCGTAAGCGGCATTCCCGAGCTTGTCGGCGACTTCAACGCGCAGCAGGTTGGCGCCGTCGTTCAGCAGCGATTCATCGCTGATGTCACCGGCGACCAAGCCGGCATTCGCGGTCAGCAGGGAAGTGACATCGCTGCCGTTCAAGAGCACCTTCAGCGTGGACGGGGCGATGCCGCAGCCCTCGTCGTGATAGGTTGCCGAGACGGAAACAGGCAGGGAACTCAGAACGGCTCCCGACTCGGGGGCGGCAATGGCGATCACGGGAGGCGCCGTATCCAGCAGCCTCTCCACGGTGCGCGTCTCCTGGTCGCGGTTGCCGGCGCAATCCTCGGCCAGGTAGGTGAAGGCATTTTCTCCGGGAGACAGTTCGAGGGACGAAGAGAATTGACCGTTGTCGACCATGACCGGGGCGCCGTTGATGGTCATCATGTCAGCGCCCAGGACCGTCCCGGTGGTCTGAATGGAGGACTCATAGGTCTGCAGTTGATCGCTCGGGGCGGTCACCGTCAGTTCCGGGCTCAGAATGTCCACAAGGACCCCGCCATCCCACCGTTTCAGCATGTCCTGCTCTTCCCGATGCAGCAGCCTCTGCTCGATCTTCGCCATGATCTTGTCGACCTTCTGGTTCGCCAACTGGTTGTACAGCCCGGGAATGTTGAAACAGTACAGGAGCAGCGAGTACGTCCCGTCGGCAACCGGTTGCCCCGAAAGATCCCTTCCGTTCCAGGCTATGTCGATCCGCGCCGCGCCGGCAGCCGAGAATTGCGCCGAGCCGATGCGGAAGTTGATCCACTGGCCGTTCTTCCTGATGAACAATGCGGCAAACACGGGCCTTCCCGCGGGGCCGGTGAAAAGGGCCGATAGGTTCATCCCGTCCCTGACGCCGTCGCCATTGGGGGAGAAACAATCATCCTGGATGACGTCGGCCAGCTCGATCTCATCGAGGATCGCCTTCTTTCCCTGCGAAGCCAGCCGCCATGCCAGAACGAACACCAAACCGATGATGACCGCCAAAACGCCCCAGGATGCCTTTCCAGCCGCTCGCTTCATTGCCTCCCTCCTGTTTTCGCCTGTTTCTCCTTCTTTTCCATGTCACCCTTGTAACTTTTCCATTTCTCCAGCCTGACCTGGTCGCGGGTGCCGATCAGCCAGGCTTCCATTTCATCGGCGCCGATCTCGGGCATGCGGATGATCCGCGGCGTGATGCTGATCACGATGTCGGTGCGCTCGTTCGAGCGGCTGCGCGAGGTGAAGAACTCCTTCAAAATGGGGACCTGTCCCAACAGCGGGATGCCCTGGCTCCCCTCCTTGGTATTGCTGCGAATCAGGCCGGCGATGATGCCGGTCTCGTTGTCGAACAGCCTCAGCTTGGTCGTCACCGAACGGTTGCCCAACGTCGGCGGCACGTAGGTCGAGCCCTGGCTGGTCACGAAAGTCATCTCGAACTTCAGGTCCAGGGTGACCTCGCGGTTCTGGTGCAGGTGCGGCACGATGCCGATGGTGATGCCCACGTCCTGCAGGTCGTAGGAGGTCACCGGCTGGTCATTGACCCCGCCGCCCGACGATGAGACGAACGTCGTGCGCGGGATCGGCACCTTGTCACCCACCTTGATCTCGATCTTTTCATCGTTCAGGCCGCGAACCTTGGGCCGGGCCAGCACCTGGGAATCGGTCAGGGAGGAAAAGAACTTCCAGATCACGCTCGGGATCGAGAAGATGAAATCGTTCGCGGCCAGGTAGTGAAAATCATTGAGCCGCTTGCCTTCATCCCCCCCTTCCAGCCTGGCGCCGACCTGGTATTGCGACAGCCCAGTCCCGTATTCCTTCAGCTTGTTGCGGTCGACCTCGATGATCTCGATCTCGACCTCGATCTCCCCCCGGCGCTTGTCGATGAAGCCGGCGATCTTTTCGATCCAGACCATGTTTTCCGCCGTGTCCGATACGATCAGGCTGTTGGCCGGCTGGTTTACCACCAGTCGCTCCGGCTTGATCACCGCCTCGATGCACCTCTTGGCCTCCTCGGCGGCAATATTGGAAAAGAACAAATTGCGCATCACCAGTCTCTCGTAAGGCCGGATGCTCTCGCGATTGTCATCGACGATGATGATGTTCTTGCTGTCCAGCACGAAGAACCGGCAGCGGAAAATTGTGCACAGCCGCTCCAGCGCCTGGTAAAAGGTGATTCCCACCAGGGATATCTCGCTCTTGCGCTCGCGGAAATTGGGATCGAAGAGGAAGTTCACGTTGCCGAAACGCGACAGAGTTTCGAATATTTTCCTCACATCGGTCTTGTTTTTCAGGACGATGTCCATGCGCTGATTGTCCCGGAACACCTCCGGCAGCCCCACGTTCAGCTCCATTTCCTTCTTGATCCGCTCCACGCTCTTGATATCGGGTTTTTGCTCGCCGATTTCCAGAAGCTTCTTCTTGACTTCGTTGTTGCCCGGGTCGAACTCAAGCGCCTTCCTGAGGCGATTCTCGGCCATTTTCATCCTGCCGCCAGCCAGGTGCTCATCACCGGCCAGCAGGTGGTACTGTGAGGCTTCCTTCAGCAGGCGGTCGATGGTGATCCTCAGTTCAATGCGGTCGGGATGGGCCTTCAGCGCCCTCAGATAGTAATCCAGGGCCTCCTCGTAATACTGGTTTTTGCGAAACGTTTCCGCCTTGCGCAGCAGCCCCGCCGAGCATGAGACGAGGAGGCTGACGGAAATGGCCAGCGTCAGCAGCCGACGCCTGAAAATGCAGCGCCTTCCTTTATCCGGCATCAATCCGCCGCCTGGATCGCAATATCCCTGCTCTTCACGCCCTCACTTCCCCTGTCATCGATTACTTTCAGCACGACAATGAACTTCCGATCCGAGGAAACGGTGTAGGCATGAGCGGCCGTCTCGCCTTTCCCCGTCGCGCCATCACCGAAATCCCATTGATAGCCGACGATGCGCCCGTCACTGTCATGGCTGGCCGCGGCATTGAAATATACGGTTTCGCCGCTCTTGGGATCGAGCGGCGAGTACGTGAAATCGGCCACTGGCTTCACGTTCTGGCTTGAGACGCGCACCGTAGTCGTACTGACCTGCGTCTTGTATGTGGCGGTGACGATTGCCTCTTTCTCCGTATAAAGAATGGATCGGATCCTTCCATTGGCGTCGGTAGTCCTCGCCCCGCCGTCTGACAAGCTGCCTTGGGACGTGGAGAGAAATACGATCTTGCCGGCCACCGGCCGCTGCCGCTCATCGTGGGCTTGAACGTCGATCACGCTCTCCCCGCCGCCGTATGGCAACTCGGTCGGATCGGCCCAGATCATGAGGGATGCCACCTCCTGGTCCGAGACCGTGATGATCAGGGATTCAGGGATGATTGTGCTCTGGCCACTGCGGGCCTTGATCTCGACATCGCCGCTGAAGTCATCGTTGGAACAGTAATCGACATCGACACGCCCGCCCTGCAGGATCGCCTCGGAGGGAATCGTCCCTCGCGAGGCGCTTAAATGGACGATCGTGCCGTCCGGCAAGGGGTAGCCGTTGCCCTTTTTACCCTCGATGGAAATCCGGCAACGTTCGCCGCAGCGGATGGCCGACGGCGAAGCGCTCAGGGTAATTACGGCGTTTTCATCCGGAACATACGGCAATTTGTGGCAGGCATTCAATAACACCAGCGCCAGTATCAGTTTCGCTGCGCGGTTTTCAGTCATTGCCCCTTCCATTTTTCATGAGATTATAAAACGTGTCATTCCCATCGCGAAATGGCAATAAGGAATTTTGTGCTATTTTATCCCGGCAAAATAACTTTGTAACAAGGCAATTCGATGGAATGGGGAATTTTGTGATCTTTTTCGGACTGCAGAATAGAGATGGGATGGTGCAGGCGAGAAACATGGGGATGGCTTTTAACCCGGGATTTCCCATTTATGACCCATGGCACGCCGGAGATCTCGCATCCTGGGGCATCTTGAGATGATTTTCCCAACCTTTCCCTAGTCCAGTGAGAATTAAGCTTCCGCTCAAGGCAATCTCCCCGCTCCCCTTTTGTGCAGTCCAGCTTTTTCTTGTCACTGGTCCATCTTCAGGTTTTCCGGCTGACTTTTCCTCAAAATATCTCAATTACAACTTAAATTATTGGGTTCTGTTATGCAGTTAAAGCTGTATCCTGTCCAGGTTCTGCCCCGAATTGCCCAGGAGGGGATCGATCACTTGAATGAGAAGCGGTAAAGCGACCTTACAAGTCAATTCCAAATGTTTTATGACAAATCCCCGGCAGGTTCTTCAGAACCGATTACTATTCTTATTGAAGGTGATAATTATTACGCCCTGTCGGTTTTAATTTATACTCATCAAGGCAAGATTGACGTTATTTTCCGCCTTGTAACACCAAAAACTAAGGAAAGATGTATAATCAATAACACTCGAGAAGCGGAGGTGAATCATGAAGAAAAAAAATGGCAGGAATACCGGGCGCGCGTGGCTTGGGACCGTTGCCTTGGTCCTGGTTTTTTCGGCGGAGCTGCTACCGGCGGCCAAATTGGACGTGATCAAGCTGAACCCGCCGGACCTGAAGCGCGGGCTGCCCTTTATGGAAACGCTGGCGGTCAGGGCCTCGGCGCGCGAATTCTCCGCTAAGGAGTTGAGCTTGCAGGACCTCTCCGACCTGCTGTGGGCCGCCGACGGCATGAGCCGCCCGGCCGAGAACAAGAGCACGGCGCCCTCGGCGATCAACGCCCACGACATTCGCATCTATGTCTTCATGAAGGACGGCGCATATTTATATGATTCCCCCAAGCATGAGTTGCTCCCGGTCCTGGCTGGCGATCATCGCCAGGCGTTGATGATGGCCCGCCCGCCCAGGCCTGCCGCTCCTTCGCCCGGCGCGTCCGCGGCTGGCGCGACCCCGCCAGCCCCTCCTGCTGCCGGTGCTGCTCCGCCGCCGCCTCCGCCCTCAAATCCTCCCGTCCAGATCATCCTGGTTTCCGACGGCGATCGCTTCACGCGTGGCGATCCGGAACGGAAATTCGAATGGGGCGCCCTCGACGCCGGAATCGTCTCGCAGAACATCTCGCTGTTCTGCGCCGCCACCGGCCTGAAGACTGTTCCGCGCGCCATGATGGACAAGGCCAGGATAAAGGATCTGCTCAAACTGACCGATGCGCAGATCATTTTCCTGAACCACCCGGTCGGCTATGCAAAGTAGCCGCCCGCCGCGTGAACTAAACGCCGATCGCCGGCGTAATAGTATCTTGCGCAAATTCAAAGGATCGTTATAATCCAATCGCGGACCTGCCGCGCGGAGGTGGCCTGTGAAGAAAAAGGGATACCGGTCGATGGAGCTGGCGTCGAAGCTGGAGCGCCGCGATTTCCTCAAGATCGGCGGCGGATCGCTGCTGGGAGCCGGGCTGCTGCTGGGCCGGCCGCCGCTGTTCGGGCAGGAAGCCGCCAAGCCCGAGCCGCCCGCCAAGCCCAAGACCAACATTGATGAGGCCCTGGCCGTGCCGCGTACGCCGACCTCGCTGCCCGGGCTTTTCCCGGGCAAGGTCGTGGCGGTGAAGGACGCACAGGCCATGAACGAGCAGGGGGTGAACGGCAAGGTCGTGGCCTCCATGTTCGAGAAGGGGATGGGGGTTCTGACCGGCAAGCCGTTGCCCGAGAGCTTCAGGATGTTCTTCAGCAAGAACGATGTCGTCGGCATCAAGGTCAACCCGGTCGGGGCCGGCCTGATCTCCACCCGCCTGGAGGTGGTCGACGCCATCATCGCCTGGCTGAAGCAGGGCGGCCTGCCAACGGCGAACATCGTCATCTGGGACCGCTTCGACTACATGCTGGCCGACGCCGGCTTCACCGCGGCGCGCTACCCGGGCATCGCCATCGAGGGGCTGCAGACCATGGACGAGGCCGCCGCTGAAGGCAAGAACCAGGACGACAGCCGCTGGCTCGGCAAGGACGGGCGTCATGTCAGCGAAGAGAATTTCGACCTGGGCGCGTATTATTTCGCCGACGTCGAGGCGCCCAAGGACAAGCCGTATCTGAACCAGCACGTATTCAACGGCAAGTACTCCTATTTCGGCAAGCTGCTGACGAAAAAGCTGACCAGGATCATCAACGTCCCGGTGTTCAAGAACACGGGCAACGGCGTCTCCATGGCCACCAAGAACCTGGGCTACGGCGCCGTCTGCAACACCAGCCGTTTGCACCGGCCGCTGTTCTTCGACGTCTGCACCGAGGTGCTGGCCTTCCCGGTCATGCGCGACAAGCTGGTGCTCAACATTACCGACGGGCTGCGCGCGCAGTACGACGGCGGCCCGGGGCCGCTGGCCCAGGCCACCTGGTTCCTCAATACCCTCTATTTCGCCACCGACCCCTTCGCCCTGGACATGACCTGCCACAACCTGATCGTGCAGAAGCGCAAAGAAATGAAGGTGCAGGTGAACGAGCACCCGAAGTACAGCGAGTACCTGCGCTATGCCGAACGCCTGGGGCTGGGCATTGCCGATCCGGCGAAGATCTGCTTCACCCAGGCATAGGCGCTGCGTGAGGATAGCCCCTTTCTTTCTCCTGCTGGTGCTGCTGGCGTCATCGCCGCTGGCGGCGGCATTGGAATTCCCCGCCGACGGTTTTTTCCCCGGCTGGAGGCGTTCCGGTCCGCTGGAGACCTATGCCCCCACCGCGCTCTACAATGTCATTGACGGCGGGGCCGAGCTGTTCCTCGAGATGGGCTTCGTTGACCTGCGCATCCAGAAATATTCAGGCGGCGGCGTTGAGATAGCCGTTGAAGCCTATCGCATGGAGAACGCCGCGGCGGCGCTCGGCATCTACCTGCTCAAGTGCGGACGCGAGACCCCGCTGGCGGGGATCGACGCCAGGAACTCCGGCGATCACTTTCAGGTCGCTTTGCTCAGGAACGACCACTTCATCTTCATCAATAATTTCAGCGGCCGCGCGGAGCTGCTGCCGGTCATGACCGCCCTGGCCCGGGCGGTCGTCTCCGCCATCCCCCCCGGCGCGGCGGTCGAAGAACTCGGCATCCTGCCCGCAAGGGACATGGTCCCCGGTTCGGCGCTGCTGCTGCGCGGCCCCTATTCGCTGCAGGCAATCTACACCCTGGGCGACGGCGACATCCTGCAACTGGAGGGAAAGCGCTTCGCCGCCTCGGCCGAATACCGCGACCCGTCGGGCGCCGGCCATGCCCTGATCGTCGCGCCCTACGAGGACGAGGCGAAGGCGGCCGCTGCATTCGCGAACCTGCGCCGCAACCTCGACCCCTACCACCGGGTCCTGGAAACCGGCGAAAGTCATTTCGTATTCAAGGATTTTCAAGGCCTGTTCGGCAGGGCGGAGTTGTCCGGCCCCAGGATCGAGATAAGGATCAAGCTGGCCGAGCAGCCGGCCCGTTCCGGAAAATAGTGTTGTCGCTTTGCCGCGATCTAGGAGGTTCACGATGAAACGAACGATCACGACGCTGCTGTTCCTGTGCCTGCTGGCGATTTCCATGACTGCTGCCGGCGACGATTTCGCCGCCGAATACAAGGCGCTGGGCAAGTCGGTCGAAGAGAAGATGACCGCCGTAAAAAGCAAGGCCGATTATGACCGGCTGATGGCCGAGAGAGCGGCAGCGCTGGAAGCCATGCTGGCGAAGTATGCCGCCGCTCCCGGCGGCGCTGCCGCCGACCTGCTGCGGGCGCGCATCCTGGTCGACCTGAAGAAATATCCCGAGGCCGAGGCCAGGCTGAAACCCCTGATCGCCAAAAAAGACGCTCTTCAGGATGAGGCGCGGCTGCTCAAGGCCAGGATGCTGGTGGCGCAGGAGAAGATCGGCGATGCCCTGCCCCTGTTCCGGCAGGTGGAGGGCAAAGCCGCGCGCACGCCCGATTATTTCGAGGTGATCATGGCGCTGGCCTACGGGGCTCCCGACGACGCGGTGCGCGAGGAGTACTGCCGCAAGCTCCTTGCCGCCGCCGACCTGCCGCCCAGCTTCTCCCGCTATCGCGTCTACCTGGTCACCACCCTGGCCGAGATCGAGGTGAAGAGGAAGAACATCGTCGCGGCGAAGAAGATCCTGCAGGACGGCCTGAAGGAATTCAGCGGCGACCGGGAAACGAAAACGCTGAAATCGGCCCTGATGCAGCTCGAGTTCATCGGCAAGCCGGCGCCGGCCATCAGCGCCGAGAAGTGGCTGAATTCGGCCCCCCTGGAACTGGAGAAGCTCAAGGGCAAGGTGGTGGTCATCGATTTCTGGGCCCCCTGGTGCGGCCCCTGCCGCCAGGTCATCCCCACCCTGGTCAGGGACTATGACGCTTGGAAGGACAAGGGACTGGTGGTCATCGGTTTCACCCGGCTGTACGGCCGCTACAGCGACGACGTGCAGAACAAGGGGGGCGTCGCCGCCCACGAGGAGCGGGAGCTGATCCGCGGATTCGCCGAGCGCTGGAAGATGCGTTACCCGCTGGCCATCTCCGACAAGGGCGAGGATTTCGAGGACTACGGCGTCTCCGGCATCCCGACCATGGTCTTCATCGACAGGGCGGGGAACATCCACGAACTCAAGGTCGGCTCGGGCGACGAGACTGCCATCACCGCCAGGATCAAGATGCTTTTGGATGCGAAATAACCTCTGCTGCCGGCAGCGGGATTTCGCGGCCGATGATTGATTATTTCGTCATTGCGGCCTACAATGGAATGGCTGGAAACGCCGGAGCGCGCCGGGGCGGCGGGCCGGAGAGCCGAAAATTTCGGTTATCAGGAGGAACAATGAAGAAGCAGGTCCTTAGTATCGTATTCATCATGCTGTCCGTGCTGCTGCTGCCGGGAAGCGGCGACCAGGCAGCCCCGGCCGGCGAGACGCTGAAAATAGGAGACACCATGCACGGATTCACCCTGGAGCAGAAGCAGTTCATCAAGGAACTGGACGGCGAGGGCTACCTGTTCCGCCACCAGAAAAGCGGCGCCCGCCTGCTGAAGGTCGCCAGCAAGGACGACAACAAGATCTTCAGCGTGGCCTTCAAGACGCCGCCGCCCGACGACACGGGCATCCCGCACATCATGGAGCACTCGGTGCTGAACGGCTCGGAAAACTTCCCGGTCAAGAGCCCGTTCGACGTGCTGTCGCAAGGGTCGCTGAACACCTTCCTCAACGCCATGACCAGCAGCGACTACACCATCTACCCGGTGGCCAGCCGCAACGACAAGGACTTCGCCAACCTGATGCACGTCTACCTCGACGCGGTGTTCAAGCCCCTGCTCCACAGGGATGCGCGCATCCTGCAGCAGGAGGGCTGGCACTACGAGCTGGAGTCTACCGAGGCGCCGCTGACCTACAAGGGGGTCGTCTTCAACGAGATGAAGGGCGCCTATTCGGCGCCGGAGCGCCAGCTCGACCTGCTGGTGAGCCGCGTCCTGTTCCCCGACAACCCCTACGGCAAATCCTCCGGCGGCCATCCCGACGCCATCCCGCAGCTGACCTACGGGCAGTTCAAGGCCTTCCACAAGAAGTACTATCATCCGGCCAACAGCTACATCTACCTGTACGGCAACGGCGACCTGAAGCAGGAGCTGGCGTTCATCGATGACAACTATCTCTCCGGCTATGAAAAAATCGCGGTGGACAGTGCCATCCCGCTGCAGAAGCCCCTGGCGCAGCCGGCACGGGTGCATGGCCATTACGGCATCCCCGAGGGGGCGACGGCGGCGGGCCAGACCTACATCGCCCGCGCCAGCGTCTACGGCCTGAACACCGACCAGGAACTCAACATCGCCCTCGATATCTTGGCCGAGGCCCTGGTCAACCACCAGGCGGCGCCGTTGCGCCTGGCCCTGCAGAAGGCCGGCATCGGCCGCGACGTGTCGGCCTACGCCGACACCGTCCAGCAGCCCGTCTTTGCCCTCTCGGTCACCCATGCCGAGGCCAAGGACGCGGAACGCTTCGAGCAGGTCTACCGCGACACCCTGAAGGACGTGATCGCCAAGGGCTTCGACCGCGACATGCTGGAAGGGATCATCAACCGCCACGAGTTCACCCTGCGCGAGGGGCGCGGATCCTTCACCGGCATCCTGGGCGCGATGATGGCCTCGGCCGGCTGGCTGTTTGCCGACGACCCGTTCGTCACCCTCTCGTTCAACAAGGAACTGGCGGCCATCCGCTCCAAGCTGGACCGGAAGTATTTCGAGGGGCTGGTGGAAAAAGTCCTGTTGAACAATCCCCACTCTTGCACGGGAATCCTGGAGCCCAAGCCGGGCCTGGAAAAGGAACTGGCCTCTGAATTGGAGAACAAGCTGGCCGCGATCAAGGCCAAGATGAGCCCGGACGAGATCGCCGCCATCGTAGAGCAGACGAAGGAACTGATCGCTTACCAGCAGCGCCAGGACGATCCCGAGACGCTGAAGACCATCCCGCTGCTGGAGATCGCCGATATCGAGAAAAAGGAAGAGGACCTGCCCCTGGAGAAGGGGGATCTGGCCGGAACGCCGCTGTTTCATTTCGACACCTTCACCAAGGGCATCGTCTATCTCGATCTCTATTTCGACGCCGGCACCGTCGACCAGGAGCTGATCACCTTCGCCCAGCTCTACAGCGACCTGCTGGGGATGATGTCGACCGCCGGCTACTCCTACGGCGACCTGGAGAACCAGGTCAACCTGCACACCGGCGGCATCTTCACCCAGCTGCGACCGCTGGCCGTGGGCCGCGACGACGCGCGCATGAAGCCTTTCTTCATCATGCGCGGCAAGGCCATGCCCGAGAAAGTGGGGCGCCTGGCCGAGCTGATGAAGCAGCAGCTGCTCCGATCCAGGTGGGACGACGAGGCGCGCCTCCAGGAGATGGTGCTGCGCACCAAGGCGCAGTTCGAGCAGCGCCTGGCCTATATGGGCCTGCAGATCGCCCGCTTCCGGCTCGGTTCCTACCTGTCCAACATCGGGGCGTACCAGGACCTGATCTCCGGCTACGGTTATTACCGGTTTTTGACCGCCATGGCCAAGGATCTCGATCCCAAGGCCGTCGCCGCCAAGCTCAAGGCGGTGCAGGGGATGATCGTCAACCGCGCCGGCCTGCAGATCAACGTCACCTGCCAGGCCGAGCAGCTGCGGCAAGTAAGGAAGGAGCTGCCGGCCATGCTGGCCGAGCTGCCCCGCAGCGAGAGCCGGCCGGTCGCATACCGTTTCGCCAAGGAGCCCCTGAACGAGGGGTTCCAGGATGCATCCAAGGTGCAGTACGTGCTGAAAGGCGCCGACTACAAGAAGCTGGGCTTCGCCTACAACGGCAAGCTGAACGTGCTGGGCCAGCTTCTTTCCACCGTCTATCTGCAGAACGCCATCCGCGTCCAGGGCGGGGCCTACGGGGGCTTCGCCATGCTGGATGACTCCGGATTCCTGGCTTTCGCCTCCTATCGCGATCCCAACCTGAAAAAAACGGTCGAGAACTACCTGGGCGCCGTTTCCTTTCTCAAGGGCCTGCAGCTCGAGGAGCGCGACCTGCGCCGGCTGATCATCGGCACCATCTCCGACTGGGACCGGCCGCTCAACCCGAGTCAGAAGGGAGCTGTCGCCATGACCCGCTACCTGCGCGGCGACACCCTGGCCATGCTGCAGAAAGAGCGCGACGAGATCCTCTCCACCACCCTGGAGGACCTGAAGGGCTTCGCAACGCTGGTGGAGAAGGTGATGGCGCAGGAATATCTCTGCGTGGTGGGCAACGAGAAGAAGATCGCCGACCAGAAGGAGCTGTTCAAGAAGATCCTGCCCCTGAGGCAATAGCATCCTCCTGCGCTTCCCTTGAGGTGAAGCAGAGTGGATCCGGTAACCCACGCGCTGGCCGGGGTGGTGGTCGGCCAGCTTTTCAATGCCGACGGGGTGGGGCTTGCCGTGGCGACGGCAGGGGCCCTGGCACCCGACGCCGAGTTCTTGACGCGCAGGATCCCCCGCACCGCTTTCCTCGATTACCATCACGGGCTCGTCCATACTCTGCCCGGAGGCCTCATCGCCGGGGTGATCATCGCGGCGGCGGCGGCTATTCTGGCGGGCCGCGGTTTTCTGTCGCTGCTCCCGATCGCCTGGGCCGGCATCGGCAGCCATATCGCCCTCGATCTCTTGATTCACAACAACGGCATTGCGCTGCTGGCGCCGTTCAGCCGCCGGCGCTACTCCTGTCCCGTTGTGCTCGGGCTCAATCCGATCACCGCTTCCCCGCATTGCCGCGAGCGCCGATACGGCACCTGTCTCCTGTGCCAGGCCAACGGCATGAGATTCAACCCTTTTTTCTGGGTGCTGCTGGCGGCAGTGGCGGCGCGACTGGCTTTTCCCCAGGGCGGGAGAGCGGCGGGGTGGATCGCCGTGGCCCTGCTCACGGGGTTCATCCTGTTCTCCAACCGCAGGCGGATCAAGGCCCTGGCGATCTCAGGCGAAGAGGAAACCGTCCTGCGTCGCAAAGCCTTCCCCGCCGCGTTCAACCTGAATCGCTGGCTCGTGCTCCAGGAGGATCATGGGCGTTATCATGCCGCGCTGGTGGACGTGCGCCCCGCCCGTCGCATCTGGGAAAGGACGATCGTGAAGCGATTCCCCCCGCCTGCCGTCCTTGCCGGCGAGCGGTTGCTGTCGGTTCGCGGCTTCAAGAACAGCGTGATGTTTCCCCATTGGCGCTGCCGGCGGGTGGATGGAGTGGACCAGGTGACGTGGTCCGACCTGAGTTACCTGTTCTCGGATGCCGTTGAGCTGTACGCGCTCCATGTCCGTATGGCCGGCGACGGCTCGATCGTCCAGAACGAGTTCAACGAACGCTGGTGAAATCAGGCGCCTTGGTAAAGAATCACTGCCGTCCCGACTGGGAATGAATTCCTTTTTGTTGCCGAAAAAAGCGGGAATCCGTACGAGCGAGTGAGATTTTCCCGCGGCAACTCGCATTTATCCTATAAGCCGAAAGAAGGAGGTTCTTTATGAATAAATCAGTTATTTTCCTTACTGTCGTGCTTTTCGCCGCGGCGCTGGCCTGGGGGCAGTCGATCACCGTCACCGCTCCCAACGGCTGCGAGAGCTGGACCCTCGGCACTTCGCAGGGGATTACCTGGAGCTCCCAGGGATGCACCGGCAACGTGCGCATCAACCTGGTCAATGCCGGCGGCGGGGTGTTCGGCACCATCGCCATCGTGCCGGTCGCCAGCGGAAGTTATTCCTGGACCGTGGGGCAGACCAACTCGGGGCCGGCGCCCTCCGGCGACTACCGGATCGGGCTTTACGTCCCAACCCAGGACGTCGACGACCAGAGCGACGTCGCCTTTTCCATCATCGGGAGCCCGCAGCCGACGCCCTCGGTCACGGTCACCGCGCCCAACGGGGGCGAAGCCTGGCTACGCGGCGCGACGAAGACGATCGCCTGGTCCCACTCCCAGGCCAGCGGCAACGTGCGCATCGACCTGGTCAATGCCGGCGGCGGGGTGTTCGGTACCATCGCCACCGTGCCCGTCGCCAGCGGCAGCTATTCCTGGACCGTGGGCGAGACGAACGCCGGGACGGCGCCCTACGGGGATTACCGCATTGGACTCCATGTCGCTGATCAGAACGTCGAGGACCTGAGCGACGGAGTCTTCAAGATCACGATGGAATTCGCCAGCGCCACGATGCAAGCGCAAATGATGATACTCCCTTCGTTTCCCGATCTGAAGGTCAGCATCCTGCCGAACCCGGCCTCGCCCGCGGTCAACGAAAAAACGGTCGTGGAATTCCGGGTGGAGAACATCGGGAAGGCCGCCTCGGAGGCGACCATGATGCGGATCTTCATGGGCAGCCATTTGAAAGGCACCTGGAACGTGCCCGGACTCCAGCCGGGAAAGCATTATTCCCTGGATTATAAGCTCACGCCCGACGCGCCCGGTTGGATCCTCTGGAGCGGCGACGTGGACCATGACAGCAAAATCAAGGACAAGCAGCGAGAGAACAATTTCGCGCAGTTCAAGATGGTCGTCCGCGGCCCCGATCTGAAGATCACCAGCGTGAGTTCGCCCGACCGCAGGCAGATCCTGCTGCAGAAGTGCGTCCTCAACGTTGAGGTGACCAACATGGGCAGCGCCGCCTGCGGTACGTTTGAGCTCGATGTCGATCTGGACACGTGTCCGGGGATCGCCCATGGTAGGGACTATCGGGTCCAGGAAGGAGGGCTAGCCCCGGGCCAGACAGCGAAGTTCCGCTTCACGCACCGCTACAAATGCTATGGCAATAAATCTATCGATATTTACGTGGACAAGGCGAACCAAATCAAGGAGGAGGACGAAAGCAACAACCAAGCCGGGTTCTCGTTCAACATCAGCGGAGGCAATATCATCGATTAGCGGATTCCTCCGCCGGGCGTCCACGGATCCGCCGCCCGGATGCGGGCGTCTTTCTCAGAAGAATGCCGGGGACGGATTGTCGGCACGCAGCGGCAAGCGTCAGGGAATCAGGGAAGGTAATTATGAAAAACCTGATTTCATGCGCAATAGTTTGTGACACGGCATGCAACCATATTCATTTATGGCGATAAATCAGCCTTTTACTTTTGAGGCTCCTCGCGAGACAGCTTACTCGCTGTAATAGCGGATGGTGCGGGTGACGGCGGCCGCGCAGACCCGGCAATAAGGGCGCACGCCGCGGCTGAACATGATGCAGTCGAGCATGGAACGGTAGAGCCCCCTGGCGGAGTAGCCGGCCCCCTCGAAGGCGCCGACCTTGCCGTTGAAGCGGCTCTTCCTGAAGAAAGCGTTGATCTCCAGCCCGTTCAGCCTGGACATCTCCTCGCTCCGCGCCTGCAGGGCGTCGATCTCCGCCTGCGGGGCATTGGCGCGCTTGGCAACGGCGATCCGTTCGTTGATCTCGGCGCGCTTCTTTTGATAGGTTTTCTCCATCGCCTCGTAGGCCGCCTTCTCCCAGGGAGTGGGAATGGCGGTCCTCTTCGTCACCAGGTCTTTCCATTTCAGGTTCTTCGGATCGAGCAGGGCGGTGATGTTGGGCTCGAGGGGCTCGACGCCCGCGGGGTAGAATTCATTGTAGGCCACCGCTGACGTGTAGTATTCGTCGGCCAGGCCGGTGAACGAGTGGCCGAACTCGTGCAGGCACAGGTACTGGCGCCACTGGTTGTCGCTGGTGAATGTGCAGTAGAGGTTGTAGATGCCGCCGCCGCCGTAGCGCGGCGAGTTGACCATGATCATCACCGCGTCGTAGGGGACGCGGCCGGCGACGTCCCGCCAGGCGCGGTTGTCCTCGACCAGCATGTAGCGTTCCGAGCCGAAGGAATCGAACGAGGCGCCCAGCGCCGTGTTCCTGAACGAGCCGAAGCTCGGCTCGTCGCAGCCGCTTTCAGCCGAAGGCTTGAGCAGGCCGGTGATGTTGAAGCGGTCGCGGCAGGTCTTGTACGGCTCATGGCCGAGCAGGGTGTCGCTGAAGCGCGCCAGGTCGCCGCGGAACTTCTCCGTTTCGGCGGCGGTGTAGCCTTCGCCGAGGATCACCAGGTCGACACGGGCCGCCGGCGGTCCGTTCTTCACCTGCTCGATCACCTGCACGTCCCCGGCCGGCTTCTCGCGCACGATGAACATGTCGGCGGGATCGATCTCGCGCTCGAAGACGGGCTGCGGCCGGTTCTCGCGGTCGCGCAGCAGCACTTCGACGCGGACCTTGTCCTTGGGAAAGGGGATGAGCAACGACTCGGAGAAGGTCTTCTTGACGCCGTTCACCCCCGGTTCGGTGGTCTTGTACTCGCCGAAGTAGCTGTCGAAACCCTTGCTGTAGATCAGCGCGCCCGAGGCGGCGTCGCGTACGCGCAGCAGGTAGCGGCCGAGCTCGAACGGAGCGAGCAGGCGGCGCGGGTTGCCGGACCACGGTCCCTCCTGGATGATTCGGTCGATGGTGAACATCTCCTCCCGCGCATCGCCGGTATGGAAGACATCGACGCGCAGGGTGCGGTCGATGAAGTATTTCCCGAAATCCACCTCTTCCCCGGCAAAGGACAGTAGCGGAAGCAGCAGGATGAAAAGCGGCAGCATTCGTTTCATGGTTTCCTCCGTGAGAAAAAATGATAGCACGCCCGGGCGGCGGGGACAAGGAACCGCGGGCCAACGATTGCTTTTGCCCGGCGGAATTGCTAGAATCCCTGCCCTGGGTTTTTTTGATCGCAGGCAGGAAGTACATGGCCAGTACCGATGGAACATTCAGCAGCGAAGCCGGGCCGGACCGACGGGTAGGGAGCGGGCCGCTCGAGCTTGCCTACCTGAACCTGGTCAAGCTGAAGCCGGGGACCGAGGTCAACGAACGCTACCGCCTGGAGAAGCTCATCGGCCAGGGCGGCTTCGGCATCGTCTTCGAGGCGCTGGACCTGACGCTGGGCTCGCGCGTGGCCGTCAAGTTCCTCAATCCCAAGCTGACCGGCAACGTGAAGAAGTTCCTGCGCGTCAAGCGCGAGATCAACCTTTCGCGGCGGATCAGCAACGAGCGCATCATCAAGGTCTTTTCGCTGGAGAGCTGGCGCGACATCCATTTCCTGGTCATGGAGCTGGCCGCCGGCAGGAGCCTCAAGTCGTTCCTGGAGGAGAAGTGCCTTCTCACCTGGCCGGAATTCAAGGACGTCTTCCTGGACATCACGGAGGCGGTCGCCGTGCTGCACGACAACGGCATCGTCCACCGCGACCTGAAGCCGGCCAATATCCTGATCGACGAGCGGCGCCGGGTCAAGATCCTCGATTTCGGCCTGGCCAAGGAGGTCGAGGACGAGGAGAAGACCTCGACGGCCGGCGAGATCGTCGGCTCGCCCTATTACATGTCCCCCGAGCAGATCCGCGGCCAGGAGATCGGTTTCGCCTCCGACGTCTACCAGCTGGGGCTGGTCCTGTACCGCACCCTCTCCGGCCGCCACCCCTTCGAGAACCCCAGCACCATGGAGGTGATCTTCAAGCAGCTCAACCAGCGGCCCGAGCCTCCCGCTCCGGCCACGGGCGGCCTGCCGCGCTTCCTGCGCCACGGCCTGGACAAGGCGCTGGAGAAGTCGCCGGGAAGGCGCTTTCGCGACGCCGGCGCCATGGCCCGTTTCTTCCGCGGGGGGAAGGTGTCCTGGCTGCAGCGATTGCTGGTGGCCGTCAAGCGCGGCCCTTTCAAGTGGGTGTTGGCCGGCTCGGCGCTGACCGTACTGGCCTTCCTCGGCTTCCGCGCGACCATCGGCTCGCGAACGATCCATGAACTGCGGCCCTCGGGGCACGTCCTGGAAGCGCGCAACCGCCTCGGGGTTCTTCTTTGGCGGAGGGATTTTTCTCCCTGGACCGTTTGTCACGCCCATGTCACCGGCAGTTCCGTTCCCCAGGGAACGGATCTTCAGTCCGAATTCGGCGGTTTGCAGATGAACGGCCGCCGGGTGGTTTTTGTCCTGCTGGTTCCGCCGCAGCCCCCGGTCTTTCCCGCCGCCAGCTCCATTGCCAGCGACGAGCTCATGAGCCAGCAGGCCATACTGGACGAGCACGGGGTCCTGCTGCGGCGCGAGCTTTTCCTCAGGGATTACCAGTTCGACGCCTATGATTACGTGCGCGTGATCAAGCCCTACGAGGTCAAGATGCTGGCGGACGGCAAGGCGGGCGAGACCGACGCGCTGCTCCCCGTCCAGCAGTACCAGAGCATGTACCCCTTCGCCATGGTCTTCATGCGCGGCCTCAAGAAATTCATCTTTACCAATCCGGGGACGTTCGAGATCTTCCCGCAGGGAAGTGTCGCCGGCGTCTCCCGCTTCATGTTCTTCGGCGTCAACAACCTTTTCTCCCACATGTCGTTCATTGCCGAGAACGGCTTCGCTCCCGACTCGACCGGCCTGGTGGTCATCAAGGGCATTCCCAACCTGACGGTCGACTACAGAATGAATATCGCCTACGTGGGAACGCTGTTCATGCTGCCCGCGAAGGTGCGCATGATTGAGAATCGCTGGAAGCAGGAGGGGCGGGCCCGCTTCGAAGAAGGAACCCAAAGCGATATCCTGGATATCGACCGCCAGGGGCGCATGACGGTACGAACCAGGGATGGGATCAGAAATTATTGGGACTCGCCCGACACGCTGCGCCGGGTCTACACCCTGGTCAACAGCGCCTACCAGGAGCGTGTCAAGAGGCGCAACCTGAAGAACGCCCGCGGCCTGATCGCCGAGGCGCTGGGCTTTTCCCTGCAGAACCCTTACCTGCGCTCGGCCCTGCTATACGTCCATGGCGATTTAGAGGTGGGTCTCGGCCGCTACGCCGGAGGAGAAACGTCATTGCTGCAGGCGCTGCGGGCATATCCCGGCAACAACGACGCCAACGAGCGGCTGTGCGAGATGGAAGTGCTGAAGGGCGACCCCGGCGCCGCCTTGAGCCGGCTGGAGGAGACGTTCGCCGACAGTTCCAAGTTCTGGGGTTTCAATACTTTCGGCGTGAGCCTGTTCAGGTCCTATGTCTACCTGCACCAGGGCCTGCCCGGCCGGGCGTCCGACGAGATCGCCAAGCTCAAGCTCATTGTCCCCGGCATCTCCGACCTGTGCCTGGCGACGCGCGACCTGTTCCAGGGGAAGTACCCGGCGGCATTGTCCGTCCTGCGCCGTCTCGAGCTTCAGCCCCTGGATGCCCTTGACCTGCGCGAATTGCGGTTGCTCCTTGGCCGGGCCCTGATTCTGGATCGAACGGACCCGGAACGGGCGAAATTTCTTTTCGAGGATATCTTCCGCAACTCGCTCGAATACGGCCACCTGGCGGAGATTTCCCATGGGTACCTGCTGGCCCGGAAAGGGACGACCGCCGAAATGCAGCAGGCCGTCCGCACGGCGTTCGCCCGCCTGCAGGAGCGCGCCCGCGGCGACTTCATGACGCGGCTGTGGCTGTTCTATGACGCCTATTTGTACGGGTGCATCATGGAATTGGCGGACGACCCCGGCGAAGCCACTCGCGGCTACCGCGCCTGCATCGCCGCCAACCCGCACACCGAGCTGGCCGCCCGCTCGCGGCAGCGGCTGCACCTCCTGAAGCAACGGGATTGAAAGGATTGTTTAATGCGATTATCCTGGTTATAATAAGGTTCAGTTCCTGGTATTTTCCGGGTGAGCCACTGCAGGGTAAAGCCGGAAAAGACCGGGACACGCGATCCAAGGAGAATTCCAATGGACATGAAGATCACTTTCCCCGGCGGGAAGAGAGTGGACGCCGAATACAACGGCTTCACCCATCGGACGGACCAGCCGCTGGACAGCAGCGGCGAAAACAGCGCCCCGCAGCCCTTCGACCTGTTCCTGGTGTCGCTGGGCACCTGCGCCGGCATCTATGTTCTTTCTTTCTGCCAGAAGCGCGGGATCGAGACCGCCGATATCGAATTGCGGCAAAGCATGGAGTTCGATCACGAAACGCACCTGATCAGCAAGATCGACATCGAGATCATTCTCCCCGCGTCCTTCCCGGAAAAATACCGCACCGCCGTGATCCAGGCGGCGCAGCTTTGCACGGTGAAGAAGCACCTGGAGAATCCTCCCCGCTTCCGTCTCTTTACCACCATCCGCTGATCAGCCGGTTTCCGCGCCGGGGTCGTACACGTCGACGACGGACCCGCCAAGGACGAAGCGCAGGCTGCGCCCCAGCGCCAGCACCGGCGCCAGTTCCGGGTGCCGGTCCAGCAGGGAGAAATAGCGCGCGGAGGCAAAGGCGATGCGCGTTACCGGCAGGCTGCCTTTGGCTTGAATGCGGCCGTCGACCCAGGTGCCGTTGTTGAGATAGAACGTCGTGCCGGCTGCGCTTCGCACCAAACGGTTGTTCGGGTCGGAACGGGTGTCGGCGACCCCCGCGGCTTGGATCAGCTTCTGCAGCTCCACGCTGGCGCGCACGCTGCCGATCCCCGATTTGTCCTTCATGGCGGCGAATTGCTCGCTGTGCTCGCGCTCCAGGGCCGGCGCCCCGGGCAGAGCGCCTACGGTCATATCGCTCTCGGCCAGCTCGCCGCGGCCGCGGCGGATCTTTTCATCCTCGACGATCAGGTAGCTGGTGTAGGGGGTGACGATGCCGAAGCGCCGGGCCAGGCGGATCACCTCGTCGACCAGCTCGCGGTCCTCGCCGTGCAGGCGGATCTGGTCGAGCAGATAGCCGACGCGCCGGGCCGCCCACAGTGAAGGCAGAAAATCGTGGTTGGGACTCTGCCGCGGCAGGTCCGCCTGGAAGGCGAACTCCTCGGAGCGGCCGTTGACCCTGCCGCGCAGGGTGAAGGTCGCCCTGCCCGCCCCGCGGTAGCGGCCGACGACGGTCAGCGCCGTGCCGCGGTAGAGGTCTGGCATACGCTGCGGATGCGCCTGAGAGACCCCGGCCCCGCCCGAGACGTCGAGGCGGATGTCGCTCAGCACCGGCGAGCTGATCTTTTCGTAGAAGCGGGAGATGCCCGCCTCGATGTCCTCGCCCTCGGCGATGTAGGTGCGGAACGTGCGCGTGCGCTCGGCGAAGCCGTCCAGCAGGTGGGTGTTGATCTCGCTGCCGATGGCCACGGGAAACAGGCGCACGCGGGCGCTTTGCGGCCGTCCCACCAGGGCCAGCAGCGCTTCGTCGCCCGTTTCGCCGATGGTCGGCCTGCCGTCGGTGACCAGGACGATGACCCGCGGGCGATCGGAGGGGTCCGCCTCGTCAAGGGCCGTCTTCAGTGCGTCCTCGCAATTCGTGCCCCCGGCGGCCTCCCAGCTCGAGACGAACTCCCGGGCCCGCGCCCGGTTCGCCGCGTTGGCCGGGAGCAGCTTGGGGAAAAGGGGCTCGGCCTCGGTGGCGAAGCGGACGACATTGAAACGGTCGTCCCGTCCCAGACGCCCCAGAGAAATGACGATCGCCGCCCGCGCCTGCTCGATGGCCCTGCCGGCCATGCTGCCCGATGTATCGACGACGAAAGTGATGTCCCTGGCGGCGGTTTCGCCTCCAGCGCGGCCGAAGCTCGGCGCGATGCTGAGGAGGAATGTACCCTCCTGGCCGGCGGGCCGGTGGGTGAGCAGGGAGAATCCCATGCGCTCCCGGGTCGGTGTGAAGAACAGGCGGAAATCGCGGTCGGGGAGGGCGTCGCGGGCCGAGTAACGGACCGTGGCCCGGCCCGGGGCGGGGCGCGAAAACTCCACCGGGTGAGTGGGGCAATGCACGGCCGCCAGCGGCGCCGGCGAATGGATGTCGGCGACGACGCTTACTTCGGGGATGGGCCGGGAGGAGAACTTCTCGGTCGCCAGCGGATAGCGGTAGGCGATCGTGCCGTTGTCCTTTTCCAGCACCTCGTGATAGGAGATGCGGATGCGCTTGCGGCCGCGCGGCTCGATGGGGTAGACGCGCATGCGAAAAACGCCGCGGCCGTCGTATTCCAGGAGCGCGGGGTCGCGCAGCCGGCGCACGATGTCCTCGTAGATGCCCCGGGCCCTGGCGGCGTCCAGCAGCTCGGCCCGGGTCTCGCGGCCGTCGATCCACATGCTGAAATTTTTAATGACGGCGCTGGCGGGAAGGGGGAAAAGGTAATAGCCTTCGAGGCGCGAAGGGCCTGGATTGTAGAACTCCTGGTCGACGGCGGTCGTGGCCAGCTGGCCGTCGATGGTCACGCGCACGTCGTGGCGCGTCACCTCGAGCAGGAAGGGAGTGACCGGCCCGGGGCGGGGAGGCCGTGGCGGCCGGGGAATGATGATGAAGCCGTCGGCCAGCAGCGGCGCGGCAAACGCCAGCCCCGCCAGCAGCCGCAGGAAGCGACTCGGTTTCTTTCCGTTCATTTTCTTCTCCCTGGCTCCGCAACGGGTCATTCCCCGAAGCGGAAGCCCTTCGTGGTGGCCTGGGCGCGCAGGGCGCGGAGGATGGCCCCGTCCAGGCTGCCGGCCGCGGCCCGGTTCTTCAACTGCTCCTTGACGAAGCGCTCCCGCTCCGTGTTCAAAGCGGCGATCTTCTTCTGAAGGGCGTCGCGCTTCGCCTGCATCGCTGCCACGTACTCGCCGCGCTGCCGGGGCGACATGCCCTTCATTTCCGCGGGAAGCTCGTCCTGGCGCAGCTCCTCCAGCTTCACCGTCCCCGACTTGTTCGCGTCGACCAGGTCCCAGGAAGAGTTGTTGTAATGCGGTGCCGCCTTGGCCGCCGCGCGCTCGGCCATGACCATGCCGCCCACCGCTGCCGCCAGATCGTCCTGTTCCTCCTGGCGCTTCTTGCTGTTGGCTCCCGCGCGGCCGAAGGCGACGTACGTCCCGTTCAGCTCCCGGCCCAGGCGGGCGATCTCGGCGTCCTGGGGGGCGCTGACCTGCGGCGGGGCATTGTCGGCGTCGATGGCCACATACTGGCCGTCGGCCAGGTCGGCGCCGTCCTTCCAGCCCGTCCGCAGCCCCTCCCGGTAATCGCCGCAAAAAATGGTGTTGACGATGATGCCGCGGCGGATGGCCTCGCGGCAGGCGCCGCGGTAATCGACCGTCCCTTGCGTGAAGGGCTCGTTGCCGGCGATGACGATCATCTTCAGGTCGCCGCTTCCCGGGCTCCAGTCGAGCCCGCTCGCCGCGGCGCGGATGACCTGGCCGCAGTACTCGTCGCCGCCGTTGGTGCGCAGCTTGAACAGTTCCTCGGAGACGCGGTCGAGATCACCGCTCAGCGGCACGATGCGCCGCAGGTAACCCTGGGCGGCGGGAATGGAACTTTGGCCGTATTCGTACAAGGCCACCTGCAGGCGCGGCGCCCGGCCGTTCTTGCGGGCCGCGGCCAGCTCGTTGACGATCTTCCAGATGCGCGAGCGGGCCTGGTCGATCAGGCCGTCCATGGAGCCCGAGGTGTCGAGCAGGATCGCCAGCTGGATGCCGGCGGCCGGCTTGGCCGGGGCCGGGAATGATTTCGCCTGCAGGCCGAGGGCCGTTGCCAGGGTCCAGACAATAAATAACACAACCATTTTTTTCATGTCGCCTCCTGATGACGGGATCTGACGGCATGGCGCGGGCGATTTCCCCCGGCGGGAGGAAAATCAACGCATGGGTAAGGCGTTGACAAACCGGAATGCCGGGCATATAGTGAACATTCACTCGCCGAGGAAAAATGAAAGTCTCCTTCGATCCACAGCTGAACTACGAGAGCAGCAGAAAGCGGGTCGGCTGGACCCCGCGCCGGGAAACCCCGGAGGAAGCGTATTCCGCGCTGGGATTCAAATGCGGGCTGGAGATCCACCAGCAGCTCAAGACCGAAAAGAAGCTCTTCTGCCGTTGCCCCGCCGGCTGCTACCACGGCCACGACGACTTCGACGCCGAGATCGTCCGCCACATGCGGCCCACCCTCTCCGAGCTGGGCGAGTACGACGGCACGGCGCTGATGGAGTTCAAGACGCGCAAGATCGTCATCTACCGCATCAAGAACGAGACCACCTGCACCTACGAGATCGACGACACTCCGCCTTTCCTGCTCAACCGCCAGGCCATGGAGATCGCCATCGAGGCGGCGCTGCTGCTGCAGTGCAACATCGTCGGCGAGCTGCACATCACGCGCAAGCAGTACCTCGACGGCAGCATCCCCACCGGCTTTCAGCGCACCGGCATCCTGGGCATCGAGGGCGAGATCCCGCTCGCGCGGAAAAAGGTGCGCATCATCCAGGTCAGCGTCGAGGAGGACGCCTGCCGCGAGGTCTCCGACGTCGGCCACGTCCGCGTCTATTCCACCGACCGCCTGGGCATGCCGCTGATGGAGATGGTCACCTATCCCGACATGCTCACCCCTGACGAGGCCGCCGAAGCGGCGCACTACCTGCGCTTCCTGGCGCGCAGCACCGGCAAGGTGCGCACCGGCATCGGCGCCGCCCGCGAGGACGTCAACGTCAGCGTCACCGGCGGCACGCGCGTGGAGATCAAGGGCGTCGCCCACATCGCCTGGATCCCCGAACTGGTGCACAACGAGGCTTTCCGCCAGAAGGCATTGCTGGAGATCCGTGACGAGCTGAAACGCCGCATTCCCGATGCCAAGCGCTGGAAGCCGGCGCACAGGGATCTGGACCTTGAAGCCCTGAACGGCAGGCATCCCCTGCTGAAGGAAGCCCGGAAAAACAGGCTGCGCCTGCTGGCGGTCAATCTTCCCGGCTTCCGGGGCGTCCTTTCCTTCTTCACCCAACCCAACAGGACCTTCGCCGACGAGATCGCCGACCGCCTGAAGGTCATCGCCTGCCTGGAAAAGCCCAACCTGCTCCATTCCGAACCGGTCGCCGCCGCGCCGGACGAAGCCCTTTTCCAGGAGGTGCGCCGGGTGCTGAAGGCGGAGGAAGAAGACGCCCAGATCCTCTTTTGGGCGGGGGACGATGACGTCAAGACCGCCTTGGAGACGATCGATGAACGCTTTCGCCTCGCCTTCCAGGGCGTGCCCAATGAAACGCGCAAGGGCCTTCCCGACGGCACGACCCTCTTCGAGCGCGTCCTGCCCGGCCCCGACCGCATGTATCCCGACACCGACTCGGCTCCGATCCCGATCGAGGAGGAGCTGATCGAGCGCCTGCGCGCCGGCATGCCGGTGGACGTTCACCGCCGCTTCGCCCAGTTCCGGGAATGGGGCGTGCCGCGGGACGCCTTCGCCTTCCTGCTGAAGCATAACCTGGCGCCGCTCATCGAGAGGATCCATGACGGTTTCCAGGCCGAGCCGCGCTTCGTGGCCACGCTGCTGGCCCACGACCTCAAGCACCTGCTGGGGAAAAGACCCGGGACGCAATTCCAGTTTGACCGTCTCCAAGGCCTCTTCGCCTTTCTCAAGAAGGAGAAGCTTGAGCGCGGGATCGCCAAGGCCATGCTGCCGGTGCTGCTCGAGCACCCGAACATGGACCTGCAGTCGGTGCTGACCACCGTCGGCTTCAGGAAGCTGGGGAAAAAGGAGGTCCTGGCGCCGCTGCCGCTGCTGAGGAAGAAGTTCCGCAAGATCGCCATGTCCAGGGACCCCGGCGCGGAGGCGCGCTGGCTCGCCGGCCAGCTGCGAAGAACGGCGTTGGGTAACCTGCCCCTGCGCGACCTGGCGGCGCAGATCGACAAGGGAGGCGCCGCATGAGCGACCTGTTCAAGGGTTACAGGGGGGCGGCGCTGGAGCTGCTCAAGAAATTCAGTATCCGCGTCTGGAGCGACGCCGCTGTCAAGACCACGCGCGGCGACTTCCGCGGCATCGTCCTGCCGCGCTCGGAGAACGACGACGACCGCCACATCGTTCTGAAGCTGGCCACCGGCTATAATGTCGGCATCGATGCCGGCACGGTGCAGGCGATGGAGGAGCTGGGCTACAAAGAGGCGCACTACAAGATCCCCGAGAAGGAGTTCCCCTTCGCCAAGGAGAAGAAGAACGTCAAACTGCTGGGCACGGGCGGCACCATCGCCTCGCGCCTGGACTACCGCACCGGCGCCGTCATCCCGGCATTTTCCCCCGGCGAGCTGTACGGCGCCGTCCCCGAGCTGGCCGACATCTGCAACCTGACGACCGAGAAGCTGTTCGCCGTCTTCAGCGAGAACATGGGGCCCGAGCAGTACATCGGCCTGGCCAGGGCCATCGGCGAGGAGATCCGTAAGGGGACCGCCGGCATCGTCATCGGCCACGGCACCGACACCATGCACCACACCGCCGGCATCCTCTCTTTCATGGTGCAGAACCCGCCCATCCCCATCGTCATGGTCGGCTCGCAGC
>DCVB01000106.1:33901-47048 GCA_002327965.1 Candidatus Aminicenantes bacterium UBA2199
ATGGTCTGCATGTTCGGCCCCACCTCGGACGAGTACGGGCTGCTGCACCGCGGCACGCGCGTGCGCAAGATGCACTCCTCCTATCGTTCCACCTTTCGCACCATCGGCGACATCCCGCTGGCCATGGTCGACCGCAGGAAGATCACCCCCCTGCGCCAGGACTACAACCGCCGGCGCAACGACCGCGAAGTCAAGATCCTGCCTTTTTTCGAGGAGAAGGTGGGCATGCTCTATTATTACCCCAACATGCAGCCCGACATGATCGATTCCATGATCGACAACGGCTATCGGGGGATCGTGATCGCCGGCACCGGGCTGGGGCACGTCAACAAGCCGCTGTACCCGGCCATCGTGCGCGCCGCCGAGAAAGGGGTGGCCATCTACATGACGGTGCAGACGCTGTGGGGTTACGTGCACATGTTCGTCTACGACACCGGCCGTGACCTGATGGCCAAGGGCATCATCCCGGCCGAGAACATGCTGCCCGAGGTGGCCTACGTCAAGCTGGCGTGGGCGCTGGGCCAGACGACCGATCTCGACAAGGTCAAACAATTGATGCTCACCCCCATCGCCGGCGAGATCACCGAGCGCGAACCCTATAACGGATATTTGATATTCCAGGGCGGCATCCCCGAGGTCGAAGAGTTCATCCGCAAGTTCCACAAATAGAGAATGTCATTTTTTTCAAGGAAATAAAAAATCACCAAAAAAACAAAATTGCTTGACAAAGGCAATTTATCCGGATAAATTACCTATATGGTAAAAATAATAAAAAGGCTATTGTCGCTTGAACTGCCGAAAGGGAAATCGGCTTTTCTGTGGGGCCCGCGCAAAGTGGGGAAGTCGTACTGGGTCGCCAATCACCTCCCCGGTGTTGAGATCATCGATCTGCTGAAAACGGATGTTTGGGCCGATTATGCGACGCGGCCGGCCCTGCTCCGGGAGCGATATCAAAAGCATCAGGGGCTGATCGTCATCGATGAAGTACAGAAGGTCCCGGCCCTTCTCGATGAAGTCCATTGGCTGATCGAAAACAAGGGGTTGTCGTTTCTGCTGACCGGATCGAGCGCCCGCAAACTTCGCCGCGGGCATGCCAATCTGTTGGGCGGTCGGGCCTGGAGGCGGATCATGACACCCTTGTCCTTCATGGAGGTAAGTGGTTTTGACCTGGAGCGGGTGATGGTCTCCGGCCTGCTTCCGCCTCACTACCTCTCACCCGATCCGGTTGAGGACCTGCGGGCCTATATCGCCGATTACCTCAAGGAAGAGGTCATCGCAGAAGCACTGACGCAGAATATTCCGGCTTTTTCCGAGTTTTTACGAATTGCGGCGCTGACCTCAAGCGGCTTGATCAATTATGTTAATGTCGCCCGTGAAACCGGCGTTTCCCACAAGGTCGTTCGCACCTACTTCGACATTCTCGAGGACACATACCTGGGGTTTCGGATTCCACCCTGGAAGCGATCCAAAAACCGCCGCCTGATCCAAACCGAGAAGTTCTATCTGTTCGACGTGGGAGTGAGCAATTATCTCGCCAGGCAAAAACCGCGGATAGGGAATCCGTCGTTCGGCACTGCCTTTGAGCAATACATCCTGATGGAACTTAAAGCTTACCAGGCCTACCGGGCTCCTGACTTGCCGATCGCTTTTTGGCGGACATCCACCGGCCGCGAGGTGGACTTCATCCTGGGAGACAAGGAGCTGGCGATTGAGGTCAAGGGCTCGTCGCGGATCCACGAAGGAGACGCTTCTTCCATGGCCGTCTTGTCCGAAGACGGCCCGGTCAGGAAACGCTGCATCGTCTGTCTCGAAAACCAGGTGCGCCATTTGCCGGGAGGGATCGAGGCAATCCCCTGGCAACAGTTTATCGAACGGCTTTGGAGCAATGAATTTATAGCGCTTTGAAGAAATCGAGGAGCAAGGAAACACTCTGGGGCTACGTGCATATGTTCGTCACCGACACCGGCCGCGATTTGCTGGCCAAGGGCAACGTCCCGGCCGAGAACATGCTGCCCGAGGTGGCCTACGTCAAGCTGGCGTGGGCGCTGGGCCAGACGACTGATCTCGACAAGGTCAAACAATTGATGATCACCCCCATCGCCGGCGAGATCACCAAGCGCGAGCCCTATAACGGATGTTTAATATTCCAGGGCGGCATCCCCGAAGTCGAAGAGTTCATCCGCAAGTTCCACAAATAGTCATTTAAAAAAGTCTCAAGATTTACTAAATAAAAAGTCATCCAATTGAAAAAAGTGGTGTGATTTGTCGAAATTTTTCATCATGAAATAACCGAGCAGGTGCGCGCCTGGAAATTTCGCTTTTTCGGCAAGGATTCCAAAAAAACTGCAATTCGCTGTTGAAAACAGCCGGGGCGAGATTCTGGCCAGAAGATGATCCCGGCACGTACCCGGAGTCAGCCGGGCACGAACCGGAGCCGCGATTCTCGGCGGCTACTTCTTCTTGCCGAGCAGCTCGATGATTTTTCCGAAAACCTGGCCGGGTGCCACCCAATGGATCTCGGCGCCGGTGTCCACGAGCAATTGCTTGGCCTTGGACATGAAGTCCTCGGGGCAGATTACGACCACCGGAATTTTTTGGATGCGCGCTCTCTCCAGAAACGTCGCCGGGGGGGTATCGGCCTCGGGCGGCGCGAGCAGCTTGTGGAAGTAGCCAATTATCACTCCGATGTTGTCGGCGACCGTGAGCATGCCGATGTACTTTCCGTGGTTGTCCCAACCGTTGCTCAACGGGACGGTGTTGATGTCCGAGGCCGCGAGCTGACTCAGCGTCGCAGCGTCGGTGCCGGATAGATAGCCGATGTTTTGTTTCATGGTCCCTCCTCTTAATATGTATGCCTCAAAGTAATCTTCGCTGCTCTGTTTGTCAAGTGCAGAAAGCCGATGGGATGCAGCGCTTGCGCGGGAGCAGAGCCTGCCCGCCCCGCACTTCCTTGACGAGAAAAAAAACTGGGGGTACTATTTATTTATAGGAACGGGACGGATCCTGAGTTCTTCGGGAAGGGATGTCGTCCCTCTCTGCAAAGAGGATTCCTTGCTATGTTTTAAAAGGGGGTGTGAGATGAAAAAAAACTTGACCGCTGCGGCATGCCTGATTTTCCTGGCGCTCCTCGCTTCTGGCATTGCATTCGCCGAGCAGGCGAATACCGGGGACAGGAAGCTCGATTCTTTGCTCGTAAAGATCGACGAACGGGCGAAGGCCGATCCCGATGGATTTTTCCTCCGGCTCAGCCAGAAACACGACTTCCCGGAGGGAGAGATCCGGCGGGCGAAAGAACAGTATGACCTCAGCTATGGAGACTTGTTCATGGCCACGGGGCTCGCCCTGAAGATCAACCGGCCCGTGGGAGACGTCGCGGCCGAATACAAGCAGAATCAGGGCAGAGGATGGGGCGTGCTGGCCATGAGCATGGGCATCAAACCCGGATCGCCCGCGTTCAAGGAGCTCAAGGCGAACGCTTACAGCTCCGCGAAACACATGAAGGCCAAGGCCAAGGCCAGGAAACGTCAGCAAAAACTGGACAGCGAAAAAGAGCGGAAACTCAACCGGAAGACCCAAGACGAATCCCAAGGCAAAAGAAAGAAGAAGTAATCGCCGAACAAGCCCGATGCGATGATTGGATTCCGATCGCCGACTGGCGGACTTCGACCGGCCGCGAGGTCGATTTCATCCTGGGCGACAAGGAACTGGATGAGTTCATGTCACGCTGAGAAGAGCGGGATGTGGATGGGAAATTTTCAGGGCCGACGCTTTCTCTTCCGTCGCCCCGTTCCCGGCGCCGTCCGCTCGGGGCCGAAGTATTTTTCGCTGCGGTAGCGCAGCCAGACCCGCAGCACTTGGGGGATTTTCTCTTTCTGCTCTTCAGAAAGGCTCTCATACAGCTTCAGGGCCATCTCGCGATGGGTGCGGCAGGCGGGATTGCGGTGGGCGTCCCAGTATGAACGCGACAGGCGGATCAGGCGGCAGGTCTCCTTCACGGAGTCTACGGAACCCTTCTTGGGCATAGAGTGATCGTACCACTTCACGATCGGGGACGACAGGGAGAATTTTGATTTTTAATCAACAGATCGTTTTTTCAGGTGAATCCCATTCCCAAGGAAACCAAATTATCGCCCACTTTTCCCGACAAGATGGCCCCGGCTTCAGGTTTTATGTACAATCTGGCCATGAGGAAACTCCGAACCGGGCGAACACGATTCAGGCTGATGCCGGTCCTGGCTTTGTTGACGGGTTCTTTGCTGGCCGGCCAGGGGCTGCAGCTGCCGGGTCCCGGTTCGGTGTCAGGCGATGAACCGCCGATCGATTACCGCAGCCGCGTCTGGTCCGCCACCCGGCCGGCGATCAACCTCACCCACCTCTTCGCCGGCGAGATCAACCGTCGCGGCCGACCGACGGGCTATCACGCGCGCCCCGGCGGCATGGATCCCTGGGGCAGCGGCATCGTGCGCGTCATCGACCGGCCGAACCGCTTCGGCGTCTACACCGCCCGAGTCTGGATCGGCCGCCGCAGCCGGACCAAGTTCTCCACATTCTTTCCCGATCGCCTGTCTCGGGAGCAGGTGGTCGCCTCCATCCTGAACGCCTTCCGCAAGGCGCGGCGGCGGGGGGAGTCGTTCCGTGGCCCCTCGGGGCTCGACTTCACCATCGCGGGGTATGTTCAAAACGGCCGCATCCACACGGCCTATCCCGTCTATTCCCGCTGAAGGAGTCCATCATGGCCAACCTTTTTTTTCGCGACGAGGCGGGCGATCCGCGGGCCAGGACAGGCCGGGAGCGCCGCCTGCTGGGCCGCTTTCTCGAATCCGACATCCAGGGCAGCCGTACGCTTTGCGACGAGGCGCTGGCCGCGCTCGATGACCTCGCCGCCGGGCGCAGGCGGCGCTGGCGGATGACCGGCAACGCCCATACGCTGACGGCCTTCCGGCACAAATCCCGCATCCGCCCCGAGTTCGCCCGCGCGGCCGACCTGGTGCTACCCACGGCGGAGCTGCGCCTGGCCCTGCTGGAGTGGCGGCTGCTGTTGGGCAAGAAGGCTCCCCGCCGTCGCTCGCCGGCCCGCTAGGCGCGAACCCGGCGTCTCAGGGGGCCAGGCCGTACCAGACCTGGGTGGCCCAGAACGGGTTGTTGCGGTCGATGGCCAGGGTCGGCTTGGCCGCGCCGTCGGCCCAATGGCGCCCGAGCGCGTAGAGCAGGTCAAGCTCCTGCAAAACTCCATCGTAGACCCACAACGGATGGACGTTGTCGCTGGCCTGGTGGTAGGTGAAACCGATCTTCCTGCGCACTTCCCTGATTTCATCCTCGCTGCGGTCGAGGAACTTGCCGCCCATGCCCACGGACATGGCCGGCACGCCGCGGGCGGCGAAGGGGAAGTGGTCGCTGCGGAATGCGCCGCCGCTCTTGTCCACGGAGCGAGTCCGCAGCGTCAAGCCCTTGGAGAGGGCGAGCTCTTGCACATCGGCCAGGGCGTTGCTGTACTCGATGGGGAAAGCGGAAAAAGAATCGCACCTTCCGAAATGGTTCATGCAGTCCTTGTTGATCACCATGGCGATCTTTTTCAGGTCGAAGGGGGGATGTTCGACGAACCAGGTGGAGCCCAGCAGTCCCATCTCCTCACCGGTCACCGGCATGATGGCCACGCTCCGCTTGGGTTTGACCGGAGACTGGGCGAAGGCGCGGGCGAGGCAGACCAGGGCGGCCGTGCCGCTGGCGTTGTCCAGCGCACCGTTGTAGATGCGATCGCCCGTTTCATCGGGCAGGCCGATGCCGAAATGGTCGAAGTGGCCGGTGTAAAGGACGATCTCATCCTTCAGCAGGGGATCACTGCCGGGGATGACGCCGATCACGTTGTGGCATTCCGCCTGCCGCGCCTTCTGCCGGAAGGAGACGTTCAGGCGCAGCGGCAGGACCATGGGCTTGAACCTGCGGTTGTCGGCCTTTTTTTTCAGGGTCACATAGTCGAGCCCCGTGCCTTGCAGCGCCCGCTCGAGGGCGCCGTGGGCGATCCAGGAGTAGATCTGCAGGGGCGCGTCCTTCTGGTCGGCGAAAGTGAAGCGCTCGCCCAGCCAGCTGTTGCGCACAATCGACCAGTCGTAGGTGGCCTCGCGCTCGTGATGGACAAGAATGATCCCCTTGGCCTTCTTGCGCCGGGCCATCTCCAGCTTGTAGGTCCAGCGCCCGTAATAGGTCATCGATTCGCCGCCGAAGCGGGTGGCCTTGAAGTCGGGATCGTCGACCAGGGCGACGATGATCTTGCCCTCGACGCTTTGCCCCTTGAAATCGTCCCACTTGTATTCGGGCGCCTCGATGGCGTAGCCGACGAAGAGGAGTTCGTCGTCCGCGGAAACCTCCTCCACCATCACCTCGCTGGTAACGCAGAATTCCGCCAGCGGTTCGATCCGGCATTCGCCCTCACTGCCGCTCAGGGCGAAACGCACCGTCTCGTAGTCGGTACGGAACCCCTTGAGCTGGATGGGCTGCAGGTACCCATGTTCGCTGGAATAGGGCTGCAGCCCCAGCGTCTTGAACTGGGCGGCAAGGTAGGCGGCGGCCAGGGCGGCGCCGCGATCTGCCGTGGCCCTGCCTTCGAGCAGGTCGCCGGCCAAGAATTCCAAATGTCCCCGGTATTCATGCTCGCTGAATCGGCCATCCATGTCCTCTGCCGCCGCAAAGGCATTCCCCCCCAGGATGCCTGAAACCAGGAACCAGCCGAGAAAAATCCGGCACAACACCATCTTCCAGCGGATCGGCATGACAGCCTCCTTGATGTACTTCCAGATACGGCAGGGAACGGCGGATGGTTATCCACAGCGAACCGCGGGAGGTCGTCTGCGGAAGGAGTATTTCTTGCCCAGCCCTCGTCTCCACGGCGGGGGGGCCACGAAGGAACTCCAGGGCTTCACCCGGGAGTGATTTTGCGCTATAATCCGGTTTTGATGTAATGCATCCCGCCGCGTCATCCCGGAGCGATCAGATTGGACCATACCAAGGAACTGGGGCAGGCCCCGGTCGGCAAACTACTCTGGAAATACTTCGTCCCCGCCATCATCGGCGTGCTGGCCAACGTCCTCTACAATCTCGTGGACCGGATCTATATCGGCCAGGGGGTGGGAGCGCTGGCCCTGTCGGGCGTGACCGTGACCTTTCCCATCCAGATCGTCGTCATGGCGTTCGGCATGCTGGTGGGCATGGGCTCTGCCTCGCTGGTCTCCATCCGCCTGGGGGAGGGCAAACGGGACGAGGCCGAGAGGATCCTGGGCCACGCCTTCATCCTGCTGGCGGGGGTCTCGCTGGCGTTGACCGTTTCCGGCCTGCTGCTGCGCGATCCCATCCTGTCCCTCTTCGGCGCCGGACCGGAAATGCTGGGCCATGCCCGCCAGTACGTGACCATCATCCTGCTGGGCAACATTTTCCAGGGCCTCGGCTTCGGGCTGAACAACATCATCCGCGCCGAAGGGCATGCCCGGGCGGCGATGACCACCATGATCCTCGGCGCCGTGATGAACATCATCCTCGACCCCATCTTCATCTTCGTCTTCAAGATGGGGGTGGCGGGCGCCGCCCTGGCCACGGTAATCTCCATGGCCGCCACCAGCATCTGGGTGCTGACCCATTTCACCCTCCGGCGCAGCCTGCTGCGGCTGCGGCGGAAAAATTTCCACCTGCAGCCCCGGGTGGTGAAGGAGATCGTGGCCATCGGCATGGCGCCGTTCGCCATGCAGCTGGCCGGCAGCGTCATTCATGCCATTTTCAATGTCCAGCTGATCCGCTACGGCAGCGACCTGGCCGTCGGCGCCATGGGCATCATCAACGGCGCGGGGATGATGTTCGTCTTTTGCGTGATCGCCGTCAACATGGCGGCGCAGCCGATCATCGGCTTCAATTACGGCGCCCGGCAGTTCCAGCGGGTCAAGCGGACGCTGAAGATCGCCCTGATTTCCGCCACCGTCATCACCACGGCCGGGTTCCTGGCGGTTCAGCTGTTCCCGGCGGCGATCATCGGCCTCTTCAACCGTGACGATCCCCGCCTGCTGGCGATCGGGGTCAGGGGCATGCGCATCCTGCTGGCCGCCTTCCCGGTGGTGGGTTTCCAGGTGGTCAGCTCCAGCTTCTTCCAGGCCATCGGCAAGGCCAGGACGGCCATGCTGCTTAACCTGCTGCGCCAGGTGATCCTGCTGATCCCCCTGGTGCTGCTGTTGCCGCTGGCGCTGGAGATCGACGGCATCTGGCTGGCCGGGCCGTTGGCCGACGTTTCCGCGGCAGCCATCACCGCCGTGGCCATCCGCCGGGAAGTGGACCGCCTGAAGGGCCGGCAACCGCACCCGGTCGAGGTCCCCGAACCGGAGGGGCTGGGCCCCGACAGCCGGCACTGGTAACGCGCCGGTTGCCGGTGTTCCCGCCCCGGCATTCGGCCGGTCTATTAGACTTACCCCCCGGATTTCCGGCTGCTCCGCTTCCGCGTCAGGCGGCGCCTGGAATGGAGCGCTGAGCTGCTTAGTTGACGGGCACGGGCACGGCGTCGCCCGTCGGGAACTCCGTCTCCGGGATCTCGACCTCCGGCACCGGGCTCTCAACGGCAGCGTGCTCCTTTTTCCAGCGCCCTTCGCAGGTCTTGCACAGCTCGGTGATGTTCTTCAGCTCCCGGGCCTGGGGCACGGTTCCCTGGAAGATCTCGTCGGTCTTGCGGGTATTGATGTGCTGGCAGTCCTGGTACAGGTGGAAACGTGTCCCGGACTTGGTCCAGTAGACATGCTCGGCGCCCAGCGACTTGACTTGCTCGATCTGCTGGGCGTACTGCTCCTGGGACGGCGGGTTGAAATCGACGCCGACGAAGCCGGCGATCAGCATGGCGATCACGGCGACCGCGCCGACCAGCCCCTTCTGCTTGCCTTTCAGGTCCTTGTTGGCGAAGATGAGGATGACCAGGGGCAGGAAGGCGATGACGGCGATGATCGCGCCCAGCTGGTTCTGCACGAAGAACCTGAACTTCTCCTTTTCCGAGGCGGGATCGAAACGGTTGGCCTTTTTCCACAGCAGCGAGCCGATGACGGCGAAGACCAGGTCGGCGACGATCAGCGCGATCAGCCACGTGGTCTGGATCGGCACTTTCTTGAGCATGAGGATGGCGCCGACCTCGAGCCCGATGGCCACGATCCAGGAAAGGATCGCGAAGATGCGGAATTTCCTGGCCTTGGCCTTGCTTTCCGGGGCCGCGACGAACGGCTTCGCCTCCCGAGCCGGCGCGGCGGCGTCGCCGCCTTCCACCCGGGTCAATTTCTTTTTCGTACCCTTGTCTGCCATGTTGTTGCCTCCTGGTTGCTTATATTGAAAACCGCGCGCTGATACAAGCAAGCATCATATTGCCTGAACGGGGGAAGGATTGCAAGTCGAACCATGCCCGGGCTGCGGTCTTTTCCGAGGCCGTTTCCGCCTATAGCGCGAAGCCGATGGTGAAGCCGAAGGAAATGTCGTTGAACATCTCCTCGAAGAAGGTCAGCAGGTAGGCGCCGAGGCGGAACTTGCTGGCGCGGACCCCGGCCTGGAGCTTCAGTTCCAGGGGGATGGAAACGGCGCTGGACTTGAGCCAGATCTCCTTGATGATGCCGCCGCCGAGAAAGAGCTGGCCGGTCGTGAAATTGACGGTGCCGCCGGGGGCGAGGATCAGTGATTCGCTGCTGAACTTGCTGTCGGCGTACAGCGTGCATTCGGGACTGAATAGGATGAATCGGCCGACGGAGATGTCGAAGGTGACGTTCCCCGACAGGACCAGGGGATCGAACTTGAAGTCGCTGCGGGTGAGTATGCCGGCATTGGCGCTGACCTCGATGTTCTGCGCCGGGGCCAGGCCGGCGCAGGCGATGGCGACGAGGATCAAGATCGTTTTTTTCATGCGCCCTCCCTGAGCGCTGTGAATCTTAGTCGATGGAAAGCGAGAAATCAAGTCCCATGATCCGCCAGGCGCGAAATCGCTCCTTGGGGCACTATTTGCCGCCGACGTCCCCCGCCAGGTTGGCTGGAATGGCGGCGCATGCCCCGCGCCCCGGCCAGTGTACCCGCGGTCGACCGCTCCCGGGGAAAAGCCTAATGCCGTTTTCTGCCGGAAAATGCATTGCGCGCAAAACTTTTCCCCCTCAAAGCAAGTAATAAACTAATGATGGGCCCGCCTCGAGGGCGGGATCAAAAAAGTCATGGAGGTGGACCTTGAATTCATTCGCGAAGATTTTCCTGGGCCTCGTTTTATCGTCCCTGGTCCTGTTCGCCGCCCCGCTCGGGGCCGTCGACGATGCCCGCCTGTTGCGCAATCCCGATATTCACGCCGGACGCGTCGTTTTCCAGTACGGCGGCGACCTGTGGACCTGCCCGATCGCCGGCGGCCAGGCCGTGCAGCTGACCAGCCATCCCGGCCTGGAATCGTCCCCCTGCTTTTCCCCCGACGGCCGCTGGGTCGCTTTCAGCGGCCAATATGACGAGAACATGGATGTCTACATCGTGCCGGCTGCCGGCGGCGAGCCGAAACGCCTCACTTTCCATCCCGGGCCGGACCAGGTCACGGGCTGGTCGCATGACGGCCGCTCGGTCCTGTTCTCCAGCTTGCGCGACAGCAGCAACCGCTATGCGCGCATTTTCAGCGTTGCCGTCGATGGCGGCACGCCGGAGGCGATGCCGATGCCCATGGCCTGGCTGGGGTCGATGGCGCCGGATGGCACGCGCTTCGCCTATACCTCGCTCTCCAACCGCCAATCCTTCGACACCTGGCGGCGCTACCGCGGGGGTCATGCCCCGTTCATCTGGGTGTTCGACCTGAAAAGCCATGCCGCGGAAAAGATCCAGTCTTCGGGGAGTAACGACACCGCCCCGCGTTTCGCGGGCGAGTGGGTCTACTTCCTGTCGGACCGCGACCGGGTCATGAACCTCTACCGCTACCATGCCGGACGCAGGCAGATCGAGACGCTCACCCGCTTCGACGGCGCGGACATCAAGTCGTTCGGCGTCCATGACGATGCCGTGGTCTTCGAGCGCGAGGGCCGCCTGCACCTGCTCCGCGACGGCAAGATCCGGACGCTGGCCGTGAACATCCCCAGCGAGCGCATTTTGAGCCGCCCGGGCCATGTCCCGGCCGGAGAGCTCATCTTCAATGCCCATGTCTCCCCCAGCGGCAAGCGCGCCGTTTTCGAAGCCCGCGGCGAGATCGTCACCGTGCCGGTGGAAAACGGCGATATCCGCAATATCACCAACACGCCGGCAAGTGCCGAGCGCGAGCCGGCCTGGTCGCCCGACGGCGAACAGATCGCCTATTTCAGCGATGAGCCGGGCGAACACGCCCTCTTCATCCGCGACCAGCAGGGGACACGGACGCCCAAGGTCATCGCTTTGCCCGAAAAGGCGTATTACCATGCGCCGCTTTGGTCGCCTGACGGCAAGCGCATCGCCTTCGTCAGCAACCGCCAAACCGTCTACCTGGCCGATGTCGCCGCCGGCACCGTCACCCCGGTCGCGACCGACCCCAAGTTCATCCACTATCCCGAATACGAGTGGTCCCCCGATTCGCGCTGGTTGAGCTACACCCTGCACGGGGAGAACAACCTGCGCGCCATCCATCTCTTCCAGGTGGAGAAAGCCGCGTCCCACCGCCTGAGTGATGGCATGAGCGACGCCTATTCGCCCTGCTTCGACAAGAACGGCAAGTACCTCTACTTCGCGGCCTCGACCAACCTGGCCCACGACCTGGGCTGGGTCGACCTCTCCGAATACCCGCACGAGCCGGTGGCCAACATCTACCTCGCCGTCCTCTCCAGCGCCGACCCCTCGCCGCTGAAGCCCAGGAGCGACGAGGAGGAAAAGCCTGCGGACAAGGAAGCGGAGAAAAAGGACAAGGAGAAGCCCAAGGCGACGCCGGCGGTCAAGCCCATCCGCGTCGACCTCGACGGCATTCTCGGCCGCATCGTCGCCCTGCCCCTTCCCACCCGCAGCTATGACCGCCTGCAGGCCGGCCAGGACAAGCTCTTTTACACCGAGCGGGTCAAAAAGCAGCACAGCGAGACGCGCATCGAACAGGGCCTGACACTGCACCTCTATACGCATGAGAAGCGGGAGAGCGAGGCGCTGGCCGTCGACATCGCCTCCTTCATGCTGTCGGCCGACGGCAAAAAAATGCTGTACCGCCAGAAGCGGGACTGGTTCCTGGCCGACGCCGCCAAGGTGGAGCCCGGCAAGGGCCGGCTGAAGACCCAGGACATCCGCGTGTACCGCGAGCCGGGCAGCGAGTGGCGCCAGATCCTGCGCGACGCCTGGCGCATTGAGCGCGACTACTTCTACGATCCCGGCATGCACGGCCAGGACTGGTTGGCCGTCTGGGAGCGCTACGAGGCGTATCTTGCCCACGTTTCTCACCGCGACGACCTGAACTACCTGATCGGGCAGATGATCGGCGAGCTCTGCGTGGGCCACGCCTACCGCGGCGGCGGCGAGCAGCCGCGCATTCAGCAGGCACCGGTCGGCCTTCTGGGGGCCGACATCGGCGTCCAGCACGGGCGGTTCTTCCTGAAGAAAATTTATCGCGGCGAAAGCTGGAACCCGGAGCTGCGCTCGCCGCTTTCCGAGCCGGGCAACTGGGTCGGGGAGGGGACGTACCTGCTGGAGGTGGACGGCCGCGATCTCGACGTGAAGGAGAATTTCTATTCCTACTTCCTGGCCGCCTCCGGACGCCAGGTCCGCCTGCTGGTCAACGACAAGCCGGACAAGGCCGGGGCCAGGGTCGTCACCGTCGTCCCCCTGGACAACGAGGGCAGCCTGCGCTTCCGCGACAAGATCGACGAGAACCGGAGGCGGGTGGACAAGCTCAGCCAGGGGAAACTCGGCTACGTCTATCTGCCCGACACGGCCATCGGCGGCTATACCTTCTTCAACCGTTATTATTTCTCCCAGCTGCAGAAACAGGGGATGATCCTCGACGAACGCTTCAACGGCGGCGGTTACGCCGCCGATTATATCATCGACCTGATGCGCCGGCCGCTGATGAACTACTGGAAACCGCGCTGGGGCGGGTTGGGCAAGACGCCGCAGGCCGCGCACTTCGGCCCCAAGGCCATGTTGATCAACGAGTATGCCGGCTCGGGTGGCGATGCCATGCCTT
>DCVB01000029.1:0-2790 GCA_002327965.1 Candidatus Aminicenantes bacterium UBA2199
TCTTTCCGTCAGGAACGATCTGGAGTCCTCCCCGAAAGGGAACGAGGGAAAGAGGCTCGATGAGGCGGCCCGGGTGGCGGCCGAGTGCGGGAGGAGCGAGGTGGAGACGAGGGCCAGAATCCTGTCGCTCAAGCTGCTGGCCGGAAGGGATCGCGAGGCCGGCTCGAAAGGCCTAGGGGAATTGCTGGGGAGATCCTCATGCGAGGAGGAACAAGCCATGGTTGTTTTCGCCCTTTGGCAGGTGATAGGGGACCAAGCCCTCAGGGACAAGGCCGCGGGCATGTACGAAATCCTCCATTCCAAGATGCCGAAGCATGAATACCGGGTGCGGCTGAATGAGCTGAAGAAAGCTGCCGGCAGACAAGGGATGCAGTCGGACGACAAGGGTTGAAACCGGTTGACGGGAGCCCGATCACGGTGCATATTAAATAGTAATTATCATCATTGGATGTGATGAAACCGCGACCACCGCAGGAAAAGCGGGGCAATCTTATCGCCGCTTCCAGGGCAGCCATAAAATACCATCCCCTTCCAGCGATTGCTGCCGATATGGCGATCTGTCGATTCGCCGGCCGTGACCGCGAACTGGATCGGCTGGGCCAGGAAGCCTGCCGGGTCATTGAGGGAAGCGGGCGGGGTGTCTGTTTCGTCACCGGACCCGCCGGCATCGGGAAAACCGAGATCTGCCGCCAACTGATGGACGATCTCGGCCGACGGACCGAACGGCCACTGCTGGCGTGGCACCGGTTGGCCGGGGGCCAGCAAGTCGGTGAGGTTGGGGCTTCGCTGCTGAGACAGCTGCTCGAGCAGACGCCGGCCACCGCTTTGCTGGACCGCTTGAGCCCCTACCAGCGGGCGGTGATCGCCCGCCATTATCCCGAGGTGCTAGTCAAGGAAAACCAGCAGCTTCCAGACGCCGCCCTGGCGGACAGGGTGACCCTCGCCGCCTGCTGGCACCAAGTCATGGCGACGGCAGCCCGTGGCCATGGACACGGGCTGCTGTTATGGCTAGACGATCTGCATTCTTCGTCCGAGGATATATGGGAATGGGTCGAAGAGCTGGCACGGCATATTCTGGTCGAAAGCCTGCCGCTGTTGGTGGTGGCGACCAGCCGGGCCTCAGGCGGACCCCATTGGAAATGGATCGAAAACGGCATAACATCTTTGACCGAGGAAGCCCGGTTCTGGAAGGACCGTCATTTTTCGGCCCACCAGTTGCCATTGGCGGAGATGACGCTAGGTGAGGTGCGGCAATTGCTCAACAATTCCCTGGGGAGCGGATTCGCGGAGCGCCACATCGAGCTTACGGAGCAGTTGCACCGCAAGAGCCGGGGCGTTCCGCTGTATGTCCATATGTTGTTGAGGTCGCTGGTAGAGGAGGGCGCACTCAGCAGGTCCGAAGCCGGAGAGTGGACGGCCCGAGCCGGCTACCGGCTGAGATGGATCCAGCAAAGCATGGACAAATTCATCCAATGCCAAGTTCAAGAGGCGCTTGGCTCGGCTGCCCGCCCCGCATTGCTGGCGGCCGCTGTGCTTGGAGATCAGTGCCTGGCAGACGATTGGGAGGAGCTGAAAAAGCGTGGTGGCGTTCAGGCCGAAGTGTCAGATGATCTCGCCCGCACTTCGGTATCCGGGATCATCGAACGAGACGATCAAAGCGAGCGGCCCAAGCTCATTTTTCGGCACCCTTTAGTATGGGAGGCTGCCTACCAGGGGATGACCGACGAGGAGCGAAGGCAATGGCATGGAATGGCGGCGGATATGTGCTGGGAAGCAGATAACGACGCGGGGGCCCTGGACCATGCCCTGGCGGCGTCGTGGGCACCGGAACGGCTCTCGGCCCTGCTTGCCGGCGCCATCCGGCAGGTCAAAAGGGAAAAACACTGGGCAAAAATAGCGGAGTGGATGCCCCAGCTGCAAACACTCTCCCCCACAGACCGCCTTGCCGCGGACATGGCTACCCTCGAGGCCGAGATCTACTTCGGACGGGTCTCTAAAGCCAGGGACATCTATCGGGATCTCGTTGCTTCTGGAACTCTGGAGCCGGCCGCCGAGGCCAACCTTTGCAGCCTGGCCTACGACTGCCTGGCAACCACCGACAGCCGGCTAGCCGTTAAAGAAACCGAGCGGGGGCTGGATCTGGTTAACCTGGTCCCGGAGCCGCAACGGGATATCCTGCGGAAACGCCTGCTGCTCAATAAAATCAGACATCTCTTGTACGTGGCCAATGACGCCTCGTCGGCCATCGCCATCATCGACGGGGAAATGGAGCGCAACGGGCTTGGATACGCCGGCGAGCCGCGCTTCCAATACATGAGGGCCATGGCCAATCACCTAGCGGGCCGGCATCAGGAGGCGGTCGACCAGTTCGCGGTCCTGGCCGAGCGATTCCGCGATGATCCGGTGCTTAGGCTCGATTGCCTGTCTGGCAGCGCCCGTTCTCTGTTCTGCCTGGCCAGATACCGCGAAGCCGGCTCCATCTGCGACCTGGGCATGGAGCTTTCGATCCAACTGTCGCGCCTCCGCGCACAATGCACCATGATGAGCATAAAAAGCAACTGCCTTCATTGCCTGGGAGACGTAAAGGGGGCGCTGGCCCTCAGGGAGCAGGTGCTCAGGATCAGCGCCGTCACCGGTAACGATATTATGCGGGCGGACGCCCTCGACTACATAGCGATGTACCGGGTCGAAATGGGGCATTGTGACGGCGTCGAGGAATTGTTCAGAAAGAGCCTGGCCATCAGGACGCGCAACGGCAACAAGAGGTTCATCGCCCTGAGCCTGACCCAC
>DCVB01000029.1:2859-3258 GCA_002327965.1 Candidatus Aminicenantes bacterium UBA2199
TGCAGGGCCTGGGCCGCAGGCGCCAGGCGGTCAAGTACGCGATGGAAGCATTGGAGGCCGCCCGGAAGTCAGACCACATCAGCGATTCCGCGGTGGCCGCAAGGCATTACGGGTTGCTGATCGCACCCGGCGACCCTCGCCGGGCCGAAGAGCTTTTACTCGAGGCGGCGCGTCAGTTCCAGCAATTGGGCAATGCCAGGGACGCGGTTGCATGCCTGAGGGAGCTGGCAGCATTGTCGCTACGCCGAAAGGAAAGGGCGCGAGCCCTGGAGCTGTACGGCAAAGCGATGGAATTATGCCGCGAGAACCGGCTTGACCGTGAACTGAAGGATTTGAAAAAGGCCTTTCCCGGGCTTGAGCGCAGAATGCCGCGGGTTTCGTCATCCCCGGGAAGGACGC
>DCVB01000065.1 GCA_002327965.1 Candidatus Aminicenantes bacterium UBA2199
CCTATATCCTGCTGATCGAGGGCGGCGCCCTGCCGCTGATCCGTGCCTTTGACCGCTCCCGGCCCGGGCCTCTTTTGCAGTATTGCCGCCGACTGGGGATCCAGGAGCGTTCGCTGGCCGTCATCGAACGTTATTCCCGCCGCTGCCTGGGTTTTTTACGCGGCTTTCCTCACTCGCCCTACCGGGATGCCCTGGAAGGCCTGCTGGGTTTCATCCGCTACCGTGAGTACTGAGAAGCGCTTGGAGATCGAGGTCAAGGTCCGCGTCGATTTCCTGCCACCCTGGCGCGACAAGCTGATCGCCCTGGGAGCGAAGCTTGTCACGCCCCGGCAACTTGAGCACAACCGGGTTTTCGATACCTCCGACGGTTCGCTGAAAGGCCGGGGCGTCCTTCTGCGCCTGCGGCGTCACGGCTCGTGCAACGTGCTGACCATGAAGACGCCGCCGCAGGAGCCCGGCACGATCTACAAGGTCCGCGACGAAACCGAGATCGTTGTCCCCGACTTTGCCGTCATGGAAAAAATATTGCTCGGCATCGGTTTCCGCTCCTGCTTCAGGTATGAAAAATACCGCGAGGGCTTCCGTTTGGACGGAACGCAGGTCCTGCTCGACGAGACGCCGATCGGTTGTTTCATCGAGATCGAGGGCTCGCCCCGGGCCATCGACCGGGTCGCCGCGCGTTTGGGTTTTTCCCGGGACGATTACATCCGCGATTCCTATCACCGGCTGTTCCTCCTGTCCGGCGGCTCGGGGGACATGGTGTTCGCTTCATGAAGTTCTTCATCCTGGCCGGCGGCTACGGCAGGCGCGCCGAGCCGCTCTCGCTCGTCAAGCCGAAGCCCGCCTTTCCCTTCGACGGCGTGCCGCTGCTCGCCCGGATGCTCGGCCGGTTGCGCGGCCTCGGCTGCGTTGAGGGGTTCGTCAACCTGCACCACCTCGGTGCCCAGGTGATGTCGGCTGCGGGTGACGGCTCGGGCATCCGCTTTTTCGAGGAAGCGGAGCTGAGCGGCAGCCGCGTGTTGACCCGGGCGCTGCCTTTCCTGAATGACGAGCTGCTGGCGGTCAACGGCGACACGTTCCTGGATATCCCCCTGGGGGAGATGGCGCGCCGGGTGCGGGCTCCGGGGGTCGATGGAGTGCTGCTGGCGCGTTCGGACCGTTCCGGTCGCTATACCCGCCTGCTCTGTGACGGCGACCGTTTTCTTGCCAATGCCCCGCCGGCGCCCGAGGGCGAGGCGGCCTTGATGTATGCCGGGGCCGCCTTGTTCAAGAAGCGGACGGTGGCCCGGATTGATGAAAGCAATTTTTTTGCCAGCATCCGCCGCCAGGCCCTGAATTTCCAGGTTGTTCACTTTGACGGCGTCTGGCTGGATGTCGGCACGCCGTCCTCCTATTTCCAGGCCCATGGCGACTACCTGTCCCGGCGCGGCCGGGCGGGAGGCAATGGTTTTTCCCCCGGCGTCGAGGTGTCCCCTGCGGCGCGGGTGCAGCACTCGATCCTGTGGGAAAACACGCGCGTCGGACCGGGGGTGTCGCTCTCCTCGTGCATCGTCACCGGCGACCTGGCGCTGGAGAGCGGCGATCATTCCCGGCGGATCGTCAGCCGGCTGGGCGTTTTCCCGTTCGCCTGAATCCCCGGCGAAATTTTTCCGCGCCCTTGTTTTTTGCCGGGAATCATATTATCATTACCCGGGAGCCAACCATGAAGGACATTAACCTGCTGATAGAGAAATTCAAGATGAACACCGCCGCCGGCCACTCGGAGACCGCCTTCAAGACGACTCTCAACGATATCGCCAAATTCTACTGCGACAACTTCGATTTGCAGCCCGACGAAGTGGCCATCCTGCTCACCGACCGCGACAACACGGTCATGTCTTTCGCCTACCCCGAGCACCTGGTCAATGCCGGCATGATCCCCATCTCCTCTCCCGACGCCTTCGCCGCCCGGGTCTACAAGATGAACCGTGGCATGATCGAGAATAACTTCAACCAGATGAAGCACCTGCACCTTTTCGAATACATCAAGGGTCCCAGCGACAAGGTACGGCGCATCTGGAAGATGATGAGCGCCATCCTGCGCGCCGGGGACATGAAGTTCGGCATCATCGAGCTCTCGCGCAAGGGCGAGAGCCACGAAGACGCCGGCGAGGATTTCCAGCCGGAGAACATGGAGTTCCTCGAGGCGTCCATCGTGGAGATCGCCCCCTACCTGCGCAAGGTGCTGCCCGACGATTTCCGGGGGAAGCTGTCGTGAGGGAGCGCCTGCGCGCCATCCTGCTGGAAAAATCGGTGTCGCGCGGCCGCGTGTTCACCCTGGCCTCGGGCAAGACCAGCGATTTTTACGTTGATGCCCGCGTCACCACCCTGGACGCCGAAGGGGCCGCCCTGTGCGGGGACATCTTTTTCCGGATGCTGGCCGAATACCCTGTCGATGCCGTCGGCGGCTATTCCATCGGCGCCGACCCGATCGTGGCCGCCATCGCCGTCATCAGCCACCAGCAGGGGCGGCCGCTGCCGGCTTTCATCATCCGCAAGGAGGAGAAGGCGCACGGCACGCGCAGGATGATCGAGGGCAATTTCAAATCCGGCATGCGCGTGGCGCTCTTCGACGACGTCATCACCTCGGGCGGGTCCATCATCAAGGGCATCCGCCAGGTCGAGGCCGAGGGCGGCCAGGTCGAGGTGGTCATGGCCGTCCTCGACCGCGAGGAGGGCGGGCGCGAGGCCATCGAGGCCAGCGGCTGCCCCTTCCGGCCCATCTTCACGAAAAGAGACCTGTTGTAGGAAAATTTGTTTCGCAGGAGCGACCGCCTGGTCGCACTTAGAAAGCGATATGCGAAATTCGGTGAGACCGCCCCTGCTACAAGGCAAGAACATGGAAATGAAGCTGAAGCGGATCTGCGTATTCTGCGGCTCGAGCCCCGGCGCCCGGCCCGAGTACGCCCGGGCGGCCAGGGAGCTGGGCGCCCTGCTGGCGCGCCGCGGCATCGGACTGGTGTTCGGCGGGGGCAAGGTCGGCTTGATGGGCCAGCTGGCCCGGGCCGCCCTGGACGCCGGCGGCGAGGTGATCGGCGTCATTCCGCGCGATCTGTATGAAAGGAAGGTGGCGTTCAGCGGCTTGACCGACCTGCGGGTGGTGAACACGATGCACGAACGCAAAGCCATGATGGCCGAACTTGCCGATGGCTTCATGGCCCTGCCGGGCGGGCTGGGCACCCTGGAGGAAATATTTGAAATTTTGACCTGGGCCCAGCTGGGCATGCACCAGAAGCCTTGCGGGCTGATCGATATCGCGGGCTATTTCTCCTCCCTGCTGACGTTCCTCGATCAAGTGACGCGGGAGGGATTCATCGATGCCGGGCACCGCGCCACGATCCTTTCCGCCGAAACCCCCGGGGACCTGCTCCGTCAATTTGAAAACTACCAGCCCGTCGTCGCCGACAAGGCCGAATGGGCGCTGGGGCTGACGGATTAGTAAAAAGAAGGGCGGTTCTCGAACCGCCCTTCTTCGTTGTGTTTCTAATTAATTCTTCGCCGCCAATTCCGCGATGATCTCCAGCACGCGGCCGTGCACCGCGCCGTTGGTGGCCAGGATGCCGCGGTTGTCGCGCAGGGTCCTGCCGAAGGAAAAATCCAGCTTTTTGCCGTCGATGTCGCTGACCCGGCCACCGGCTTCCTCGACGATCAGGCTGCCGGCGGCGTGGTCCCAGATCTTTTCGCGATAGTCGGGGCTGGTGGGATGGGGGATGCGCAGGTAGATGTCGGCCGCCCCCGAGGCGACGATGCCGTACTTGACCTGGCTGTCCATCTGCTCGGGGGGGCTTGAGATCCGCAGGCGGCGGGATATTTCCAGCTGTGTATTTTTGTCGCTGTGCGATGATTCATAGCTTTCCACGAATTTCATTTCCCTGGTGTCGCTGCGGGCCGATGCGTGGACCGGCTCGGCCTTGCCCCCGGAAGCGATCTTCCAGCTCCCCTGGCCGCGGATGGCCCAGAACAGGGTGCCGCCGGGGCTCGTTCCCAGGTTGGGACAGCCGAGGATGCCCAGCTGGACCTGGCCGCCGCGGACCAGGGCCAGGGCGACGGCGAACTGTTCGCCGCGCAGGAAGCCCTTGGTGCCGTCGATGGGATCCAGCGTCCAGAACGTCTCTGCGGGCTCGTCCCCGCCCATGTCGATGAGGTCGCAGATCAGGGCTTCCATCATGTCGGGGTCGTAGCGCTGCAGGTAGTGGACGATCTTGGCCAGCACGCCGCGGTTCTCCGGTCGGCGGATGGCCAGCGAGTCCTCTTCGCCCACGATGGAAACGCCGGGAAAGTGGAGGGAAAGAGCCTTGCAGACCAGGGCCTGGCTGGCGAAATCGGCGATGGTCACCGGGCTGCGGTCGCTCTTGGTCAGCGTATCCTTGCCGGTCAGGTCGGCCTGGATAGCCGCGGTCAGGGCCATGGCCTCACGGACGGCCCGCAGGCCGATCTCCTTCTCCTTTTCCAGCATGGTTCTCTCCTTGTTTCCGCTTGATTCCGGGAATAGCGATTTCAGCAGCGGTCGAAGTCGTCCTGGTAGCGGACGATATCGTCCTCGCCCAGGTAGGAACCGGTCTGCACCTCGACGAACACCAGCTCCGCCGCTCCCGGGTTCTCGATGCGGTGCCGGCTCCTTTTCGGGATGAAGACCGACTGGTGCGGAGCCAGGGCGACGGTCGTGTCATCGAGGGTGAACCGGGCCCGGCCCTGCAGCACCACCCAGTTCTCGGCGCGCTGCTCATGGCTCTGCAGCGACAGGCGCTTGCCCGGGGCGACCATGATGCGCTTCACCTTGAGGCCGGGTTCCTCGTAGAGGATCTCGAACCAGCCCCAGGGGCGCTCTTCCTTGGTGTTGGCTTCATTCACAGGCGGTAATCCTTTTTAAGCAATGCCAGGTCGGCGTCGACCATCATCCTGACCAGCTCGGCGAAATGGACCTTGGGCTGCCAGCCGAGAATCTTTTTGGCTTTGCCATAGTCGCCCATGAGCAGGTCGACCTCGGCCGGGCGAATGAATTTCCGGTCCAGAACCACGAAATCGCGGTAGTCGAGGCCGACATGAGAGAAGGCGATTTCCACGAGTTCCTGCACCGAGTGCGTCTCGCCGCTGGCGATGACGAAGTCATCAGGCTTGTCCTGCTGCAGCATGAGCCAGATGGCCTCGACATAGTCCAGGGCGTAGCCCCAGTCGCGCTTTGCTTCCAGGTTGCCCAGGCGCAGCTCCTTCGCCAGCCCCAGCTTGATGCGGGCAGCGTTATAGGTCACCTTGCGGGTGACGAACTCGATGCCCCGCCGTGGCGACTCGTGGTTGAACAGGATGCCCGAAGCGCCGAAGATCCCGTAGCTTTCGCGGTAATTGACCGTGATCCAGTGCCCGTACACCTTGGCCACGCCATAGGGGCTGCGCGGATGGAAGGGGGTCGTCTCCGTCTGCGGGATCTCCTTGACCATGCCAAACATCTCCGAGGAGGAGGCCTGGTAGAAGCGGATGCGCGGGTTGACGGCGCGGATGGCTTCGAGCATGCGCGTGACGCCGATGGCCGTGAACTCGGCGGTCAGTACGGGCTGGTCCCAGGAGGTGGGCACGAAGCTCATGGCGGCCAGGTTGTAGACCTCGTCGGGCTGCACCTCTTCGATGATCTTGCTGATCGAGTACTGGTCCAGCAGGTCGGCCTGGCGGATCTGGATGCGGTCCTTGATGTGCTCGATGCGGTCAAACTTCTCCATGCTGGAACGGCGGACCATGCCGTACACCTCATAACCCTTTTCCAGCAAAAGATCGGCCAGGTAGGAACCGTCCTGGCCGGTGACGCCGGTGATCAACGCTTTTTTGGCCATAATCGCTCCTCTGTAGGTGTCCATTGTAGCCGAATCCAGACGAGCCGTCAATCTTTGCTACGGACCGGTACAAAGGGAAGAGAGAGGGAAGAATGAGGGAAGAAAGAGGGAGGAGAAAGTGGGAATAGCCCCTTCGGGAACTCTTTCCCACTCTGTCTTTCCCTCTGCCCTTCCCTCTCTCTTCCCTGTTCTTCCCTGAGATCAAAATGGCACGGATACCGCTCGATTTGAAAACTGGTTCTGGAAGTTTTATAATCAGAACAGAGAAACGCAATGCGCCTGGATGACTACATCAATGTCCTGCTGGTCAAGATGAAGATCTCCCACAAGCAGATCGAGCGGCAGCTGCTGCAATGGCTGCTGGAACTGCGCACGCTGCGCGGGCACGTCCGCGAGCTGGAGCTGGAGAACAAAAAGCTGAAAAAGGATTACGAGAAATTGATCAAGCAGAGCGAAAAGACATAGGATCCGCTGCTCTCGGTTTACGGTTCAAGGTATACGGTGAACGGTGAAAACCTGATATGGACCTCGACTCAGTCTCCTGCCGTATATTTTTCCGTCGTCTGCCGTCTACCGTAAACCGTCCACCGTCAACCGAGAGCTTTCTTAAGCTCTTCCTTGAGCAAAGGCACGACCGTGAACAGGTCGCCGACGATGCCGTAGTCGGCTTTCTTGAAGATGGGAGCTTCGGGATCCTTGTTCACGGCCACGATGATTTTGGAGGTCTTCATGCCCACGAAATGCTGGATGGCCCCTGAGATGCCGCAGGCGATGTAGAGCTTGGGGTTGACGACCTTGCCGGTTTGGCCCACCTGCATGTCGGAGGTGGCGAAGCCGGCGTCGACCGCGGCGCGTGAGGCGCCGACCCCGGCGTTGAGCACCTGGGCCAGGTCCTCCAGGATGGAGAAGTTCTCCTTGGCCTTCATGGCCCGGCCCCCCGACACGATGACCTCGGCCTCGGTCAGGTCGATCTTCCGCGAAGCGCTCTGGATGACCTCCACAATGCGCGCCTTGGCTTCGCCGGCATCCAGCGTCATGGACTTGACCTGCGGCGTTCCCCCGGCGGCGGGTTCCACCGGGATGACGTTGGGTCGCACGGTGAAGAGCGCCCTTTCGCCTTCGACCTGGTACTCGGCCAGCAGCTTGCCCGAGTAGACCGGTTTGACCGCCTGGCGCTTCTCCAGGTCGACGGCCAGGCAGTCGTTGACCAGGCCGGCTTTGAGCAGCGCGGCCAGGCGCGGGAAAAGATCCTTGCCCTGGGCGGAATAGATACCTAGAAAGGCTTCCAGTTTGTACTCTTCGATGACCTTTGCCAGGGTGCGGGCATAGCGCTCGGGCTGGTAGGCGAGGTCGGCCCCGGTGACCTGTATGACCGATTGCACCCCCTGCATTTCTTCCAGGAAAGGCTGCACGTCGGCGCAAAAGACGACGGCATGCACGGCATGGCCGCCTTTCCGCGCCAGGCTGAGCAGCTCGCGGTTGGATTTTTTAAAGGAGCCGTCCTTCAGCTCAATATACAATCCGATGTTGGCCATGGTGTTCTCCTACAATACCTTCGCTTCTTCGCGCAGCAGTTTCACCAGTTCCTGGACCACGGCCGCCGGCTCGCCGGGGATGACCCGGCCCTGCGGCTTTTCGGCCGGGGAGGAGAGCTTGAGCAGCCGGACCCGGTTCCGGGTCTCGTCGGCTCCTGTCTCGGCCAGGGGCACCTTGCGGATCTCGATCTTCTTGGCCTTCATGATGCCCATCATTGATGCGTAGCGCGGCGTGTTCAGCCCCTTGGCCGCGGCCACGACGCAGGGGACGGGCATCTCGATAACCTCCCGGGCCCCCTCGCCGATCTCGCGTTCGACCCTGACTTTCTGCCCGTCGCAGGAGAACGCCAGCACGTTGGTGGCCGCCGGCAGCGAGAGTTCCCCGGCGAGCATCAGGTGCACCTGGCTGGCATCGTCGTCGATGGCCTGGCGGCCGAGAAAGATGACGCCGAATTCCTTGTCGGCTCCGATGACGTGGGCCAGGGCGCGGGCCGTGTTGTGGGCATCGAGGAGGGCGGCGCATTCGATGTGCACGGCGGCGTCGGCGCCCATGGCCAGGGCCGTGCGCAGGGCGTTCTGCACCCGGTCCGGCCCCAGGCATATGGCGGTCACCTTGGACCCGGGAAGTTTTTCCTTCAGTTTCAGGGCTTCCTCGATGGCGTATTCGTCGTAAGGGCTGACGATCCACTTGATATTGGTTTCATTGATCGATCGCCCGTCCTTGACCAGGATGCTGGCCTCGGTATCGGGGACTTGCTTGATGCAGGCGTAAATATTCACCCTGGCCTCCTGAAAACGGCTGATTTTGTCTGAAAAATGAAGATTTTTGCCGAACCAATAACATTTATAGCCGAAAAGCGGCGGCTTGTCAACCGTTCCGGCCCGGCTTAGAGATGGATGAAAAATCCGCCGCTGATGCGGGTCTTGTCGGTTTCCGCCAGGTTCAGCCAGCGCACGTCGGCGCGCAAGGAGATCATGGAGGTCAGGAAGAAGTGGAAGCCACCTCCGAAGAACGTATAGAATTCGTAGTCGCTGAAGCGGAAATTCAGTTTGGCGAACTCGGCGCCGGCTCCCAGGACCGCATAGGGGGCGAAGACGCCGAATTTTGGGCGGAATTTCACGGCGGCGCTCAAGCTGTTCCAGCCCGTTTCGCTGACGCGGCAGCCCTCGAATTCGAACTTGAGCATGGGCACGATGGTCCCCGAGCCGACCGAGATGCCGTAGAAAAAACTGGAGGGCTGGCTGACGGAGCCGGCGACCAGTCCCAGGTCCAGGGCAGGAGCGCTCAGGCACAGCGAGAGGATGGCGGCGAAGCAGAGCGATTTTTTAATCATGGGCTTGGCTCACTTTCTGCAGCAGCGGCCGGCCGAAGTAATCGATCTCCAGCGCCGGCCACGACGTGCGGATGTAGAGGGAATAACTCTTCTGGAAAAGGGGGAAGATGAAGCCGTCGTTGACGACGGCCTCGCTGATGCGGGCGATCTGTTCGGTGAGCAGCGCCTGGGAATTGCTGAAGCGGGCCTCGTCCAGCTCGCTGAGCATGCGCAGGTAGTGGGCGTTGAAGCGATTGAAGCTGGATTCCTTCACGATGCGGCTGATCTTTTCCTCGGCCGGGGATTTTTTTTGAAAAATCTTGTCGATCAGAACGTACTTGATGGCCGCCGAATCCAGGAAGGAGGTGAACTCGCTGTTGTCGATGAACTGCGTCTCGATCTTGAGCCGGGTGTCCCTGAGAAAGGCGGACAGGTCTTTTTCCATGCTGGACAGGGAAGACAGGGCGTATAGCTTGATCTCGGAAGTCTTCAGGATCGAGGCCGTTTTTTGCGGGGAGAATTGCCTGATGCGGATGGCGATCGGCGATTCGTCGTCGGACGTCAGCGAGTTCAGATCCCTGAATCGTCCGCCGGTTGCCTCATTGAAGCGCTTCAGCAGAGAGAAGAGGGCGATCTTGGTGTTCTGGCCGATATCCGGCTGCAGGAAGCACAGGTATACGTTCTGGTAGATGCCGGAGGAGAATTCCAGGCACTGGTCCCTGAACTGGCCCGGGGCGGACAGGAAAAGGTCGGGAGCCGGCCGATCGGTGAACGTGACCCGCACCCTGTCCAGGTAGGGCCGTCCCCCGGCGTAATAGGGGTTGGCGCGCAGGATCATGTGCTGGCCTTTCTCCCATTCCTGGGGGAAAAACAGTCCGGAGAAGGACTGCTCGTTCTCAGCCAGCACCACCAGCTCCGGGGCGGTCAGCAGGCTGAGGATGTCGGGTTGGTCGGCCAGCAGTTCGATGACGACCCGCCCGTCGATGATGCGGATATTCTTTACCACCTTGCTCAAGCGGCTGGCGGCGAACAGGTCGGAGGTCATGAACACCTTCAGCGACACCTGGATGTTCCTGGCCGTCAACGGCTTGCCGTTGGAGAAACTGAGGTTGTCCCTGAGAGTCAGGAACAGGGTCCTGGCGGCGGTGTCGTAGCGGTATTCCTGGAAAAGGTTGCTGGTGATCACCCCGTCTTTTTTCAGGTAGAAGAAGCTCTCGTGGATCAGCGAATAGAATATCAGGTTGGAGTAATTGGCGGTGTTCAGGTGGAAGGAGGATGGCTCGTTGAGGCGGATGACGATCTCGCCCCCGTAATGCGGTTTGATGGCGCTGCGCAGCCCCGGGGACGCCAGCAGGGCCAGCAGCAGGGCAGGGAGCAGGATCGGGAACTGCTTCCTATTCATCGCCCTTGCCCCAGAATTGCACCAGCAGCCGCTCCATGCCGTCCTCCTGCTGCCGGACTCCGGCCCAGAACCCGCGGCTGTCCCGCCAGTTGCCGGCGGCGATGAACCGCACTTCGCCGGCGACCTTCCCGGAGTAGACCGGCCTCAGCCCGCCGTCGCGGATGTCGTAGAAGAACAACTGGTCGCTGGTGCGGCTGTGATCGCTCATGGCCAGCCATTCCCCGTTGAGGGCGGCCAGCGACGCCCCCTTTTTCTCCGTCAGGGGTTTCATTTCCTCGAAATCGGCGCTGTACAGGCGGTAGGCGTATTCGCGGTCGATCACGTGGACGGCCTGCAGCTGCCCGCTCGCGGAGGAAATATCGATGGCCATGGCCGGGCAGATCCGCCGGTGCTGAAGCCCGTCGCTGCCGGCGGGGGTGCTGAAAGGGAGAAAATAGATCCTGTCCTTGAAGAAATTCCGGCCCTCCTCGTAGCGGGCGCCCACCAGGTAGGGCTGCTGGTTGAGCGTCAGGAAGCGCAGGGGAACGAAGTCGACCTTGCCGGCCTCCTGCCACTGGCCGTCGCCGAGGGTCAGGACCTGGGCGCCGGGGGAGAAATTGCCGCCGGCGGTCAGCACCAGGCCCTGGTCGGAGCGGAACAGCAGCAACCGCCCTTCCGGGTGCAGCACCGGGAAAAAAGGCCGGGTCTGCTTGAGCTTGAACTGCGAATGCTTCTCCAGGCGCGTTTCCCTTGCCGTGTAGATGATGATCTCATCCGGGTAATAGAAATAGTATTGCGTTTGCCCGTCGTCGCCGGCGATGGACTGGATATCCATCAGGTCCCTCTTGCTCTCGAACTCGAGAAGCTTGGAGAAGCCCATGGCGCTGAAGGCGAAGTGTTTCGCCTGCAGGAGGTCCATTTCGCCCCTGCTGATAGCCTGTTCGAAGTATTTCACGGCCACGATCCGGTCCTGCAGGCGGGAGAAAACCGTCAACCCCAGGCCGGCCTTGCTCTTGTTTTGAACCAGCTTCAGGTCCAGCAGGAAATCGAGATCATGCGCCTGGCTCAGGTTGAATCGGCCGCTGCCGGCGGAGACGTCGACCAGCAGGTCAACCAGGCGGATGTTCTTTTCCGCTTCCAGGCGCGAGAGCAGCATCTGGTAGAGCTTCTGCATGGCCAGGTCGCCCAGTTCCGACCTGTTCTCCAGGCTGACCACGGCCACGCGCACGTCGAAGCGGTCCTTGAAGAAAGCTCTCAGGAAGCCGGTGCACTCGAGGACCAGCGCTTCGGCTCCCTGCTGGGACCAGGCGCCGGCAGCGAGGATGACGAACAACAGCAGGGAACCGATGGCCTTTTTCATGGCGCGGCGGTTACTTCTTTTTCAGGGTGATCTTCAGGTGCAGATGGAGCTGCATGTTGTCAGGGCCGTCGGGGATCTCCAGGGTGATCGGCAGTTCGTACACCTGAACGGCGGCTGCCGCCGTCGGCGGCCGATCCCCCGTTTCATCGTCGCCGGCTTTTGCAGCCGGGGCCGACTCGGCGGCAGGGAAAGGGACGGCATCGGTGTCGCGGCGTTCTTCCTCGGCGAAATCGATCTCCGGGATGTCGAAATCCGATGGATCCGCCTTGATCTCCCGGATCTCCTCCAGGTTGAAAACATCCTCCTCGGCCTCGTTTTTGAGGGAGTCAACGGCGTCGATCATGGGCGAGGAGAGCTCGAACACCTCTTCCTCATCGGTATCGCCGGGGAGGTTCTCTTCGGACAGATCCTTGAATGCGACCTCCTTTTCCTCCGGCTTCGAGGCGGAGGAAGTGATCTCCTCGCGAGAAAACATGACGGTCTTGTCCTTCTGGAAAATGGACAGCTGGTTCTTCAGGTGCATGATGACCAGCTTGATGATGGCATGCAGCCCCTCCAGGACATTCTCGCCGTTGGTGGCCACAGTGGGAAAGAAGGCCTTGTTGTCGGGATTCAAATCGTTGTTCAAGGCGCTGATGGGCAGGATCTCCTTCAGGTCGCGCTTGTTGAACTGGAAGATCAGCGGCATTTTTTCGAACTGCAGGTTGTTGAGCCTCAGGTTCTTTTTGAGATTGGTGAAACTCTCGTTGTTCTGATCGCGCATGACGACCTGGGAGTCGGCGACGAACACCACGCCGTCTGCGCCCTGCAGCACCAGCTTGCGAGTGGTATCGTAGGCTACCTGCCCCGGGACGGTATAGAGCTGGATCTTGATGGAGTAATTTCCCAGCTTGCCGATCTCCATGGGCAGGAAGTCGAAAAACAGGGTGCGGTCGCCGTCGGTATCCAGGGTGATCAGCTTGCCCTTGTTCTCGATCTCGTCATTGTTGAATATATAGCGCAGGCAGGTGGTCTTGCCGCTCAAGGCCGGCCCGTAATAGACGATCTTGGCCGTGATCTCCTTATTGTTGTAATTGACAAAGGCCATCAGAAGGGATCCTCTTCGAAGCCGGCCTCATCGCCCTCCGGCCCGCCCATGAACGGGGGCGCGCCCTGGGAACCCGCCTCGGGGAAGGCGTCGCGCCGGGAACGGTCGGGGGCATAGGAGGATCCAGCGGCGCCGTCCTTGCGGCGGTCGAGGACGATGATGTTGTCGGCCGTGATCTCGGTGGTCGAGCGGTCCTGGCCGTTCTTGTCCTTCCACTTGCGCGTGCGGATGCTGCCCTCGACCAGCACCATGTCGCCCTTGCCGACCCCTTTTTCGACTTTCTGGGCCAGGGCTCTCCAGGCGATGATATTGTGCCATTCGGTGGGCAGGTCCTTCCAGGCGTTGCTGTTCTTATCGTAGTAGCCTTCGTTGGTGGCCAGGCTGAACTTGGCCAGCTGCTGGCCGCTGTTGGGCATGACGGTGACTTCGGGGTCCTTCCCCGCCCGGCCGACCAGGATAACACGGTTCAAACTGCGTACGTGGCTCATGTTAGTCGCTGAACTCCTTGATCTTCTGACCCGCCAGCGAGGCCTCCTCGGACAAAGGGAACCGCGAGATCAATTCCTTCAATATGGCGATGCCTTCACCCTGGCGGCCAAGCTCGATCAGGGCGTAGCCCTTCTTCAGGATGGCGGCCGGGACTTTGTCGCCGTCCTTGTACCTGGCCAGCAGTTCATTGAAGGTGCTGATCGCCTCCGCGTATTTTTTCTTGGCGTAATGGCATTCGCCGATCCAGTAAAGGGAATTGTCGGCCAGCCCGCTGTCGGGGAAGCTGCGCAGGAACTGGCGGAAGCCCTCGATGGCCAGGTCGAAGTTCTCCTTGATGTAATCGGAATAGGCAGCGTAGTAGACGGTGGACGGGTCCGGGGCCGGCGCGGCGGCGGGCTGGACGGCCGGCTCGCCCGGCATTCCCCCCGCCGCCGGCATCCCCTCGCCCGGGTAAGCTACCGCAGGGACGGCGGGGAGGTTCATCAGCCGGTCGCTCAGCTTGTTCAATGAATCCTTGACCCCGTTCAACTCTTCCTTGAGAAACTGCATGCTGAGCATGAAGTTCTCCTTGCTCTGCGCCAGGTCGGCCTGGTTGCGGGCGACGGCGCTGATCCTGTCATCGGCGATGGCCGATTTTTTTTGCAGCTCCGCCAGCTGAACGGAGAGCCTGTCAATCGCCGCGGCCAGTTTCTGCACCTCGTCGAGGATCAGCTGGGTGTCCTTTTTCACAGCCTGGGCGGGCAGGCTGAACAGCGAAAGCAGCAGGAGCAGCGCCGGAACGGGCCGTGGCTTCATGGGCGGCTATTTCTTGGTGATGACGAACTCGGCGCGGCGGTTCTGGAAGTAGGTGGCTTCGTCGACGCCCGTGACCAGCGGCTTGCTCTTGCCGTAGGAGATGATCTTGACCTTGGCGGCATTCAGACCCAGAGAAACCAGGTAGTTCCTGGCGGCCTCGGCGCGCTTCTCGCCCAGGGCGATGTTGTACTCGATAGTGCCCCTCTCGTCGCAGTGGCCTTCGACCAGCACTTCCACGCTGGGGAACTTGAGCAGCCAGTCGGCATTCGCCTGCATGACCGACTTCATGTCCTCGCGGATGGAGTACTTGTCAAAATCGAAATGGATCATTTTGAGGATCTGGTCCTTGTTGAGTTCTTCGAGCGATTTCTGCTGGAACAGCTCTTCTTCGCTCAGGACGGGCTTTTCCACCTGGGCAACGGGCTCGTCCACGGTCTCAACGGCCGGGCCCTGCATGGGCTCTACCTGGGCGGCCTTTTTGCTGCAGGCGCTGAGCAGCAGCATGACGGACAGGGCCAGCACGATAACTAGAAATTTTTTCATGGGTCCTCCTTTTGTTTTTGCTAAAAAAATATAATATAATATTATAAAATTGTCAAACTGGGAGGAGCGCAGCCCTTATTTAGTCGAGCGCTGCCACTTCGGCATCTTGTTCTCGCCGCTGCGGGTGATCTGGCGGACGTTGCGGCCGTCGTAATCGACCAGGTAGATCTGGTAGCGGCCGCCGCGGTTGGATGAGAAGGCCAGGTGGCGGCCGTCGGGCGACCAGGTGGGGTTTTCGTTGCGGCCGGCGTTCTCGGTCAGCTTGCTGATCTCATTGCTCTTCAAATTAAAGACATAGATGTCGAATCGGTTCTCGATGCGCGAAACAAAGGCCAGGCGCATGCCGTCTGGAGACCAGGCGGGCGAATCGTGGTAGCTCCCCTCCATGGTGACGCGGCGGACATTGCTGCCCTCGGCGTCCATGATGTAGATCTGCGGCGTACCGCCGCGCTGCGACGTGAAGGCGATCTCGCGGCCGTTCGGGCTCCAGCAGGGGGAGGTGTCGATGGCCGGGTTGAAGGTCAGCCGCTTTTCCTGCCCCGTTTTCATGTCCTTCAGGTAGATCTCGGCATTGCCGTGCTTGGTGGAGGTATAGACGATGCGGTCGCCCACGGGGGACCAGTCGGCGGCGTAGTTGCTGCCGCCGCTGGAGA
>DCVB01000041.1 GCA_002327965.1 Candidatus Aminicenantes bacterium UBA2199
GACTTGCATGTGTTAGGCACGCCGCCAGCGTTCACTCTGAGCCAGGATCAAACTCTCCAGTTAATTATTTAAAGGGCCGAAGCCCCTTAAACCGAATCTGAATGTTTGAAACTGTGGTACAAAAAAATTTGGGTCTCTTGATGCTGGCTAAAACATCACTCTACTCAGTTTTCAAAGATCCTTATTTTCTTCACCGAAGGAAAAACATCGACATTATACCCTTTTTTTTGGGCTTGTCAACACTAAAAAATATTTTTTTAAAATATTTTTACACCAAAATAATAGTATAGAATCCGCCGCTTTTCAACAAAATTGTTCTGCACAAATTTATTAATCAAAGAGTGCCGATATCATTGCTATTATAGAAGTAGGCCCCACAATCTTTCCGCCGCGCCGTAACGCCGCGGAGCCGATTCCTATCGGCCGTTATTTTTGAAAAACGATTTTTCCGCCCAGGATCGTCATGGCCACCGGCGCCGTGAGGATGTCTTTCTTGGCGATCACGAACAGGTCCTTTTCCATGACCGCCATGTCGGCTAACTTGCCGATCTCGATGCTCCCCTTCGTGTCTTCCTGGAATTCGGCATAAGCCGAACCCAGCGTATAGGCCTCGATGGCCTGTTCCAGGGTTATCTTCTCTCCGGGATGCCAGCCCCCGGCGGGACCCCCGGTGGGCAGTTCGCGGGTAACCGCGGCGTAGAGCCCCAGGCGCGGGTCGAGCGGCTCAACGTCCCAGTCGGTGCCGAAGGCGACCTGCACACCGGCCTCCAGGAAGGAACGCCAGCGATAGGAGTCGTCCACCCGCTTACCGATGCGCTTCTCCGCCCAGCGCATGTCGTCGATGCAGTGTGAGGGCTGCACCGAGGCGATGACGCCCAGCTCCGCGAAACGCTTCAAATCGGCGGGCCGCACCACCTGCGAGTGCTCGACGCGGTGGCGGGAGTCGCGCGGTCCATTGGCGGCGCGAGCCTTGGCGAACGCATCGAGTATCCAGGCATTGGCCCTGTCGCCAATGGCGTGGGCCGCCACCTGCAGCCCGGCCTTGTCGGCGTTCAGCACCAGGGCAGCGAGTTCATCCTGGGTATGGATGGGCAGGCCCGAGGTGGTGGGGTCATCGGCATAGGGGGCAAAGAACAGCGCCGTGCCGGCGCCCATCGAGCCGTCGGTGAAGACCTTGACCGTGCCCAGGCGCAGGAAAGCGTCCCCATGCGGGGCGGTGATGCCGATGCGCCGGAAGTCGTCGGTGAAGTCGATGGAACGCCAGGCTGAGACGCGGACGCCGAGTTCCCCTTTCCGGTACAGTTCCTGGTAGATCGCCAGGTCCTCGGCCGAGCTGTTGTCCTGGACGCTGGTCACGCCGAGTTCCTGGGCGTGGCGCATGGCGGCGCGGATGGCCCGCTCGCGCTGCGCACGGGTCAGCGGCGGGATGACCTGGTCGACCATCCTCATTGCCGTGTCGAGCAGTATGCCCGTCGGTTCACCTGTTCTTTCATCCTTGACGATCTCGCCCCCCTGGGGATCGGGGGTATCGCGGCCGATGCCGGCCAGCTTCAAGGCCAGCGAGTTGGCCAGGGCCATGTGTCCATCGAGGCGCGAGAGCATCACGGGATGGTCGGGGGTGATCGCGTCGATCAGCTCCCGGTGCGGGTGCTTCTTCGACGGCCAGTTCTCGTGGTCCCAGTTGCCGCCGGTCACCCACTCCCCTTCCGGCACCTTACATATATATTCCTTTAATATCCTGGCAAACTCTTTCTCATCGCGGGCCGGCCGCAAATCGATGCCCAGCAGGTAGAGGCCGCCGTTGGTGAAGTGCAGGTGGGCGTCGTTGAAACCGGGCAGGGCCAGCTTGCCTTTCAGGTCCACAACCTCGGTTTTCTTGCCGATGAGCTTCCTGACCTCTTCATCTTTTCCGACCGCGACGAATTTGCCGTCGCGGACGGCGACCGCCTGCGCCCAGGGCTGCGCCTTGTTCACGGTGAATATCTTGCCGTTCAGTAAAACCATATCGGCCATCAGTCCCTCCTCAGCCGCAAAAAGCGCGGAGAATCCCGATATGATTAGTATTACCAAACCCACACACAGCATTCTTTTCATGGCGGCACCTCTTTTTATTCATCATAGACATGAGGAATTTCATATTATTATTTATTACGCTTGAATGTCAAATTCAAAAATGGATCTGCCCGGGGTAGGGAACGCAAATTTGTGTCCCCTACCAATTTGCCTTGCTGTTGCCCCTTCAACCCGCTTACCCGCCTGCCCTTTCAGACGTCCATATGGTGCTTTTCTTTTGTTCTCCATCTTGCACCGTACGCCGTCCGCCAATCTCTCCCTTTCTTGCAACATCGAACCTCGAACATCGAACTTAGTTATGCTATGATGATTTCAGCGATTTTTCTGGAGGTGGCTCCCATGGCCGAAAAACCCGAGTGCGTGAAGCTCACGTCCGAAGCCGGCGACCTGCAGGCGCTGAACCGTCCGACAGAGAACGCCGAGCTGTGGGATTTCGTCCGCTCCTGGCTGCGGCGTTTCCAGAAAACCGACGGCGAAAAGGCCTCCGAGCGTTTCGTCTGCCTGTGGGCCGCCGTCATGGCCTGGACGGCCAAGGCCGCGCCTGATTTGCAACGAAGCCGTGAGGGAACGTACCTGGAGCACTGCCTGGCCAGGGACCAGAAGCTGGCCGAGCGCTTCGCCAACCTGTACAAGATCGACAAGGACTTCCGCAGGAAGATCGATGGTTTTCTCGCCGCGGCCCCCGTTTTCCTGTCCGCCTGGCTGCAGAGGAACGCCGTCGGCGATTGGGACCCGGGCCAGGACCGCCGGGCCTACATCATGAAGGCCTTTGAAAAAGATCCTCCGGACGGGACATTCGCCCCGGCCTGCGGCCGCGACCACCTGCAGGCCGGTGAAAAGATCCCGGCCGATTGGGCGCACGTCTTTTCCATGATCGCCCAGGTGCGCCGCAACCTGTTCCATGGCGGGAAGAACTACAAGACCTCCGGCGAGCGGCAGTTCCTGGAACCGGCCATGGCCATCCTCTGGGAAGTGTGGCGCTTCGAGCTGCCCTCGGGCATCCTGCTCTCGCGGGTCTCCTGGCTGCGGGCGCTGCTGCGCAGCGGTTTCCTGGCCCAGGAGGCCGACAACAGGATCTCGCTGGCCGAAGAGACCGAGGCCAACAGGAAATACCTGCAGAAACTCCTGGCCGCCGGCCACTTCGGCACGCTGAAGAACAACATCCTGCTGCTCGACGAGCCCTATGTCGAGGAATCGTACTGGCTGCGCGCCGTGGACAGCAGCCACGGCGGCGCCGAAGGGGGAAGCGCCGACGACCTGGCCATCATGGACACCTACATGGCGGGCCTGGTGCGCTGGCTGAACCAGGTCGGTATCGGCACCGAACTGAGTTGCGACGGTCACGGCGTGAAAAAGCCTTCGTTCATCGCGATCGACGAGGAGAGCGCGCGCCTGGCCGCCTGGCTGCTGAACTTCCGGGTGCCGCAATTCACCCAGTCCGGGAAGACCGTCAAGTATGCCGGCGCCGGCCCCAACCCCAACGCCGCCAAGCCTGCCGAACGGCTGCGGAGGATGCTCGACGCCGCCGAGTGGCTGGCCAAGAACCGCGACGACCTCAAGGTCATGGTGGCCGCCATGCGCCGCGTTTCCGCGCCCAAGACGCCGCCCAAGCCCGAGCCGCCCCCTCCCAGGGAGGCGGAGCATAATCCGAAGTCGAAGTAGCGGCGGGCCGGCCTTTCCCTCACCTGACCGGGTTGGGATCGGGATAGGTGAATTGGCATTGCTTCCAGAAATTGTTCCTGTAGTCCGTTTCGACGGCCTTGGCGGCGGCTGAGGGGGCCGTGTGGGCCACGTAAGCCTTGACGTACAATGTCATGCTGCGGATGTGGGCCGGGAAGCTAATCTTCTTGCTGATGGTGTAATGGTTTTGGCCTTCTTTCAGGGCAACGCGCTCGAAGAAGGAATAGTCGAGGTTGGGATCGAATCCGTAAACGTCCGTGTTGTGGCAGGTGACGTTGAGCTGGCGCAGCGGCTGGAGCTGGCCTTCATGGCGCAGTGAGACCGTCAGCTCACGGGTCTGCCAGTCAAGGGAGACGCCGTTGATCAGGGCATCGCACAGGTATCTCAGGGCGATGGGCTTCAGCGGCCGCGAAAGCGAATGGCGCTCCATGCCCAGGGCCTTGTTCTCGTTGATGTGGACCGTGATCGTCTGGCCGATGTGCCAAAGGCTCTCCTCCGCCTGAAACAAGCCGGGCAGCACGATCCAGCCTCCGAAATAGCCCTTTTGCTCCCAGCCGGGAGGCGCCGAGAAGGCGGGGATGAAGAGCGAGCCGCTCGCCGTCTCCTTGCCGTCGATGAGCACCCGGTAATTCGGCTTCTCCCTGCCCTCGGCGGCCTTGGGCAGCGCGCCTCCGCCGACGTTCTTGTAGTTGAAGACGATCCCGAATCCCTCCTGGTTGGGCGCCAGGTCGATCTTGCTGACCTCGAGGCGGGGGAACTGCAGCAGCTTGGCCAGCGGGATTTCAGGCCGGTCCAGCTTCTTGGGCGTCGGGCCGGACGGCGGGGAATCGGGGGGAGTGGACCCGGCGCTGATCGTGAAGGGAGCGTCACTGCGGTCGTCGATGTCGGCGTTGGCGACGTAGAGCCCGATGCGGTAGCCGCCGGCCGGTGCGGAACCGGAGACCAGCGATCCCACCGTCCAGGAATAGCGGCCGTCGGCCACCGGCACGGTGGCGATGGTGCCGGCCAGCCCGCCGCCGGCGTTGACCAGGTTGATGCGCACGCTGCCGTTGGCCCCCGAGTACGTCCAGGTGATGTTCTGCGTGCTGCCCAGGGCCCAGTCCTCGCCGCCGTTGGGCGCGGTCACGGTGATGTGCTGGGCGGCGACCGGCAGGAAGACAGCCAGGAAAACGAGAATGACAAAAGCGATCTTGTTCATTTTCCCCTCCATGATCCAATATATGGTGATCGAACTTTCCATCTCAGCATGGATAATGAATTTTCCAGGCGAGAAAGGGAGAAGGAGCCGTTCGCCGGCGGCGGCTCATTCCAGGCCGACAGCCCAAGTCAACGACAAATCGCGCCGGGGGTTGAGATATTCGGGAAATTCCCGTATTCAGTGATCTTGCTTCCATTCAGGAGGAATGAAACATGAAAAAAGCATTATGCTTCGCCCTGATTTCGTCGTTGGCCGCCGGCATGGCGCTCGCCGCCTCCCTCAAGCTGATCCAGCCCAACGGCGGCGAGACGCTCACCCTGGGTCAGACCTACCCGATCGCCTGGACGGCGGACGGCGTGGCCCAGAAAATCAAACTGGTCCTGGCCAAGGTCAACGGCGTCCCGGTGGGCGTCATCGCCGAGAACGTCGAGGCCGGCGCCTCGCCGTTTTCCTGGACCGTCGGCCAGTTCCAGGGAGGGACGGCTTCCCCGGGCAGCTACAGGATCCGCGTCAAGGTCATGAGCGGCCCGCTGGAAGACCTCAGTGACGGGGTGTTCACCATCAAGACGGCCGCGGCGGGAATCCAACAGAATATCCCCCAACTCGACAAGAGCATTCCCCATGCCGCCATGCAAGCCGTAGCGCAGTCCATCCAGGTCCTGGAGCCGGTTGCCGGCAGCAAGTGGGCCGAGGAGGGCACGTTCACCATCCGCTGGAAGACCTTCCTGAAAAAGATCCCGCGGATCGAGCTGTACAATTACAACGGCACAAAGCAGGTCGCCATGATCAACCACAACGTATTCATCGGCCAGTATCGTGCCGACGGCCTGTACCAATACGAATGGAAAATCCCCAAGGGGGTGTATTCCTGGCCGGGGAACTACACCATCCGCGTCTCGGCCGACAACGGCAAGGTCGAGGGATTCAGCCCCATGTTCCATATCTCAAAGAGCATCGCGGAAAAGCATTACACCCTCGAGCCCAAGGTGGAGAACCGCGCCCACCGCCATTACAGCTATAAGTGTTCCAGCTTGGACACGGGCGGAACCGCCTTCCCCGCCGGACCCGCTCCCGGCATCATGCGCGTGGGCTGGGAAAACAGCTGGAAGCAGTGGGGGGTGGGGAACTACTGCCACCGCCACCTGTGCTTCATATATCGCAGTTTCATCACCTTTGACGTCAGCGCTTTCGCCAAGGGAAAATTCATCCAGAAGGCCACGCTGTACATCAACAAGGAATCGACCCATTACAGTGACGGCACAACGGCCACCAATGTGAATCATCCTGGCCATTGCGCCAGTAAGCTTTTCAAAGTTGAAGCCCCCTGGTCCAGCCCCTTCGACGTGCAGGCGGACCTGATCGGCGACGGCACGGCCGGGACTTTCGACGTCACCGCCATCGTCCGCGACTGGGCGTTGAAGGGGGGAAATCACGGCCTGATGCTGGTGGGCCGTTCCGAGAGCTTCAAGAAGAACAACGAGGAGTGCATCTCTTACTACAAGGCTTTTCTGACCATCTCCACCCTGGAGGATTGATAACCGCCTGGGGCGGGCTGGCCGCAACCAGGCGGCAGCAGGAGAACGAGCAGGTCGCCGTCGTTCAGGGGATCGCGGCCGCCAGCGCCTCATCGATGTGCCGGGCCATGCGTTCCATGGCCGCCGTTGCTTCGGCGCTTTTCTCGTAGGTGGTCAGGGAGACCAGGCAGTCGCCCCTCAAGAACAGTACCTGGTAATCATCCAGCACGCAGGCCGTGCCGGGGGATGCTCCCACCTCCAGACCAGCAGTCAGCTCATCGAACACCGCGCTGCATCCGTTTGGGTCGTTCATCTGGTAGATCTCGACCCGGATCTCCAGGCCGCCCTTGGCGTAGTCCTGCACTGCCAGCCGCTCGAAGCCGTGCCGGTGATAAAGTTCGGCGCCGCCATTGATGTGACGGTAGAGTTCGGAGCCGACGAAGCACTGTGCCTGACCACGGCGCCCCCAGCCACTGGGGAGATCATCGCCCGGGAGTGACGTGAAGAGGGAATCGGCAGCGGCCGCGGCCGTGATGGCCGACAGCAGGGCGACCAGCCACACGGATCGCTTTTTTATCGCCATCGCAAGTTCTCCGCTCAACCCAGTTCGACGGGCCGGATCTCGATCGGCCGGGACTTATGGACGCCCAGCCCCAGGTTCTCGGCCACGGTCAGGCCGTAATGCCGCTGGCGGACGGCGTCGGCCTTCTCCGCCGGCAGCCGCCCGGCCTCGATCTGTTTGGCCAGAAGGGTTTCGAAGCCGACGCTGTCCAGCGCCACCGGGTCGGAGGCGACATACAGCCGGCCCAGGGGCCAGACGAACTGCGGCGCCGGGACCGGGCCCCGGTCGTACTGGCCGCGCAAACCGTCCATGATGTTCAGCACGACCTTGTCGCGCACGGGAGGAAAGGCGCACACTTCGGAGATATACCTCTCGATGAAAAAATGTCCGCGCGGGCAGTTGGTGGTCACGCCGAAGGCCAGGTTCTTCAGGGCCATGGTGATGAAAGGCGCGCCATGGTGCTTGAAGCTGGGGATGTTGATCACCTTGTCCACGCCGCCATTGGCGCCGTCCAGGGTGAGGATGCGCGGGAAATAGCTTTTCGTCCCGCCATGGAACATTTCCTCCAGGTAGTTCTGGTCGTCGGGAAGGGTAACATCGGCCTCGTAGAATACGCTCTCGTCCCAGCGCTCGAAGCCGCCCGGCGTGTTCCTGCCGTCCTTGACGATGAACCAGTTCAGCAGGTAGGCCTCGACGCCGGGATGGGCCTTTTCGGCGACATAGGTCTGGGCATGCTCGTCGTTGAAACGGTGCCAGACCAGCATGTCGCGGCGCGGTATGCCGGCGCTTTCCAGGCCGTCGACCACCGCCTGGATGACCTCCCAGGTAACGCCGCTGACCTTGTGCCCCACCGGGTTGAACTTGATGCCGACGCGCTCGCCGGGAGCGACGAAGCGCCGCCAGGCGTCGCGCGGGTCGCGGTCACCGGTCAGGGCGCACAATCCCGCCGCCAGCATGCGGTGGGCTGCCCCCGGGACCGGCTGCACTCCCTGCAGGCCCGCCGGATGCCGCACCTCGGCAACGACCCCCGGGAAAGGCCCGGGCATCGACCATGGCTTCTTGGGCTGACACATGGCGACACGCACGTTGCTTTGGATGCTCATCGGGTCAGGGCGCGGCGGCCGGGCCGGCTTCCCGGCCGGCTCCTGGGCGAATGCCTTGCCCGGCAGCAGCCCTGCCGCCAGGGCGGCGCCGGTCGTCGCCAGAAAACCGCGGCGACCCAGGCCCCGTGGCCCGCGATCAGTGGATTGACTCACTTTTTTCATCGTTGCACCTCTTGGTCTGGAAAATCAAAAGCGATCCTGGACGCGATCACGATATGGATACGCTTTTCGGGCCTTCACGGTTCAACTTTGAAGTGCTTTGCTCTCAGCCGCCAGCGTCCCGGACCGGCTGCGCTTTGCCGGCGCCCGCCTTCCAGTGTCCAGCATCATGTTGTCTCCCGGCGCGAATTTTGCTATCATGCACGTCGGAGCGCGGGCGAACCGCTGTCCCGGCCGCAGATGAAAAACTGGAGGTAGCCAATGGCTAGGTCTTATCGCGTCCTGTTCGTCTCGATCGTGTTCGCGTCGGTCTTCCTCGCAACGGCCGCAAGCGCCGCCGACAAGCCGTTCGATCCCTGCTCGCTGCTCACCCCGGCCGAGATCCAAGCCGTTATCGGCAAGCCGGTACAGGCCGGCACTCCCAAGGTCCAATCCAATCCGCTGGCCGGATCCGACTGCACCTATGTCGTCGGCGAATACGGTTCGCTGAACCTCCTGGTCAAGCCGCTGCAGTACGGCGAGACCCCGGAACGGGTGAAAGCCCAGTTGGCCAAGAGAAAGATGGCGGCGACCGACGTGGCCGGGATCGGCGCCGGGGCGTTTCTCACCAGCCCGGGATTCGGCATGGTCCAGATGCACGTCTTTCAGAAAGACCGTTACGTCCTGATCACGCTGATGGTCCCCGGGCTGGAGGCGCCGGCCGTCCAGCCCCTGGCGATCCAGCTGATGAAGACGGCGGTCAGCCGCATCAAGTGAATATCCGTACTCGGCGCAGGGCATAAGGCGAAAGGCGTATGGTGAGGAAAGAGGCACTGGGCATAGGAGGCATCATGAGACGAATTAAGATAGCGCTTTTTTTCATGACAGCGATGCTGGCTTTCATTCTGTCAGCGACGCCGGCTGCCGCGGGGGCGAAAGGTGCCGACAAGCCGGCATACAAGTTCAAGACCCTCACCGAAGTCCGGCATACGCCGGTCAAGGACCAGTACCACACCGGCACCTGCTGGTGTTTCGCCACCGTATCGTTCCTGGAAGCGGAGGCGCTGCGCCTGGGCAAGGGGGAAATCGACCTCTCCGAGATGTTCGTGGTCCGCCACACCTATCCGAAAAAAGCCCTGAATTACGTGCAGATGCACGGCAACGCCGTCCACCAGCAGGGCGGGCAGGCCCACGACGTGATCGACCAGGTGCGGGAGTTCGGCATCGTGCCCGAAGAGGCCTACAGCGGCATGAACATCGGCCAGAAGCGCCACAACCACGGCGAGATGGCCGCCGTCCTGCAGGGAATGGTCGAGGCCGTCCTGAAGCGCCGGGGGACGCGGCTGACGCCCCGCTGGCTGGAGGCTTACGAGGCGGTCCTCGACACATACCTCGGCAAGGTCCCGGCGGAATTTCCCTGGCGGGGAAAGACCTATACCGCCATGACGTTTCTCTCCGATTTCCTGGGGCTGGACCTGGACGATTACGTCGAGCTGACCTCCTACGAGCAGCATCCTTTCTACGCCAAGTGCCGCCTGGAGATTCCCGACAACTGGACCTACAACTCCGATTATTTCAACCTGCCCATCGACGAGCTGGAGTCCGTCGTCGAGAAGGCGTTGACCGGCGGCTACTCGGTCGTCTGGGACGGCGACGTCAGTGAAAAAGACTTCTCCACGCGCGAAACCGGCTACGCCCTGGTGCCGGAGAAGGACTGGGAAGACAGGACAACCGCCGAGCGCGAGAGGAAACCCACGTCACCGCTCAAGGAAAAGGAGGTCACCCAGGAGATGCGCACCCGGACCCTGCGCGATTTCAGCACCACCGACGACCACCTCATGCACATCGTCGGCCTGGCCCAGGACCAGACCGGGGCCCGCTTCTACCGGATCAAGAACTCGGGAGGGACCGATCGCAAGTACGACGGCTACCTCTACATGTCGCTCCCCTATTTCCGTCTCAAGACCACGGCGCTGATGGTCAACAAGAATTCGCTTTCAGCCGAGCTGCGGGCCAAATTGCGATTGTAATCAGAGCAACCGATTGGTGTTGGTGATCGTGTTGGTGTTGGCAAGAACCCAAACGAATCAGCAGTGTCAGTGATCGTGTTCGTGTTAGCAAGGATAACAAACGAACTGTCAGTGATAGTAGCGGACAATTAAGAGATCGTTTCTTCACTTTTACTTTTGCCATTTTACTTAAGAGTTCACGCATCCCCAACCTCATCGTAATCCTGGCGATCTCCTTTTCTCTCTATCTTTCTGGGGCTTGCCGTGAGATTTTTCCCCTCAAAAGCTTATTTACTTGGCAGAAAGAGTAATGCATCGGAGGATGGAAAAATGAAAAAATCCCTTTGCTTGACATTGCTTTCAGCCTTCCTGGCCATCCCGGCCTGGGCGGCCATGATCACCCTGACCGCGCCCAACGGCGGCGAGCGCTGGGCCCTGGGCGACCGGCAGAACATCACCTGGACCCACTCGGGGGCCAGCGGCAACGTGCGCATCAACCTGGTCAACGCCAGCGGCGGCGCGGTCGGCATCATCGCCACCGTGCCGGTCACCGACGGCCGCTACGAGTGGACCGTGGGCCGGCTGGCATCAGGCGCGGCTCCGGCCGGCGAGTACGTGATCGCGCTCTTCGTGCGCAACGAGGACATCGACGACCGCAGCAACGCTGCCTTCACGATCACCTCGGGCGACAGGTTGACGCTGCCCACGAGCACCATGGAGCCGCTCCTGTCACGCCCCCGACTCTCATCCCTGACCACGACCATCAGAGTGACCAAACCCAACACCAGGGAGGAGTTTTTGCTCGAGGATAGGAAAGCAGTGCGTTGGACTTACGCCAATGCCCGGCCCGGACAGAATGTAACCATCTTCCTCATCCGCTATCCAAACGGGTGCCACAATGCGGAATCGCGGGAAGAGATCAGCCTGGGTAATGTGCCCATCGAGAGTGGGGCTTTCTCCTGGGATATCTCCCCTTTGATCCAGCCCTGCGACAATTGCACGATCCGCCTGTCTCCTGCGGCTGCGGGGGATTTTGCTCCCGATGAAAGCGACGCATGCTTTGTCCTGAAAAGGCGCCCCACGGTGCGCGTCCTGGCCCCCAACGTCGGGGAGAGTTTCACCCGCGGATCCCCACTCAACATCATCTGGGAGGCCGACCATCTCCTCCCCCACATGAGGATACAGGTATCGCTCCTGACTTTCGATTCCGCCTGCCGCTCCTGGACGATCCGGCGGCGGCTGGCCAAGCTTCCCATCGAGCATCGTGAATACCGCTGGCCGGGAGATCCCGCCGTGGCGGCCGGCCGCTATGCGATCGAGGTCGCCATCTTGACAAGTGATGCGCTGGGTGCCGGTCGCTACGCGGAGGACATCAGCGACAACTGTTTCTCATTCAGATGACGGGCAGGATTTCTCTAAAGAAAAGCTGATCATTGCCTGGCTAAGGCGATCACTCTCCAGCCAAAGACGCCGATCACGCGGGTTTCCCCCACCCGCGTCTCGCGCTCCTGGTGCTGGTGGCCGTGGAGCAGCAGCCGCGGCCGGGCCCTCTCGATATAGGCGTTGAGGGCCATGAAGCCGGTGTGCACGTCGTCCTCGCGGTCATGGATGTGCCGCGGCGAATTGTGGGAGATGAATATGTCCACGGAGGGAAAATCAGCTAGAAAAGCCTCCGCCTCCTCTTGATAATAAAGGTAGTCCCCGCGCGGCTTGTACTGCCAGCAGCCGTTCAGGCCGCCGAAGCGCCGGCCGGCGAAATCGGCGGTGCGCAGGTGCAGGTCGACGATCGGCTCCGGGAACGGCCCGGCGGAATCGTGGTTGCCCTTGACGGCGAAAACCGCCGGACAGTGCCAGGCCGCGACCGCCTCCAGGATCACTGCGTCGGCCAGGTCGCCCAGGGCCAGTAGCAGGTCGGCTTTCCCGGCCGGGCCACGCCAGTGGAAATCATCGATGTCGGCCAGGACCAGCAGGTTCATCTACAAGGACCTCCCTGTTGAAGAGTTGATGAGTAGATGGGTTGAAGGGTCAAGAAACCTGCGCGCGAACAGTTTATTGATCAATAATGTTCTTGTTGAAGGGTGGACGAGTAAAAGGGTTGAAGGGTCCATGGCAAAAAGAGCATTCTGCCCCTTATGCCCGAACCCTTCTACTCTTCAACACTTCAACGTTTTTTCTCTTCAACTCTAGAACCCTTCAACCCGTCAACGGTTTTCCTGCGCTATTTCTTCTTGAAATAACTGTCCTGCAGCCGGGTGAGCAGGTCCCTGAGCGTCTGCACATGGGCCAGTTCGACGGTCTGCTTGGCTTTCATCGCCGTGACGATCAGCCGGTGGGCCAGTTCCAGCTGCTCCAGGTAGATGGATCGCGCCTCGCCGGCCTCGGCGGCCCTGGGAACCAGGCGCTGGGCCAGAAAATAGTAGGAGAGGATCTCGCTGAACTCCTCGGCGTGCTTCTCCTTGTTCATCACCCAGCGCACCACCTGGTTGTAGTTCACCGGCGCTTGCGCCGAGAGGGCGCCGATCTCCTTCATCGCCTTCTCGATCGTCGTGATGTGCTCGAACAGCAGCTTGAAGCGCGCCTCGTCGTCGTAGATGCCGCAGGGCACCTGGCAATGGGCCCCGAGATAAGAAGCGCCCCATGCGGCCAGCAGAATGAACAACGCCGTTTTCGCAGTGAATCGTTTCATTGTCCCTCCATTTTTTAATATCGCTTTCCCATCCAGGGATGGCGGCTTTATTTGCGGATCAACAACCGCAAAAACCACATCCCGGCTCCGCCAAAGCAGGCCAGGGCGACCACAGGCAGCCGGGCATCGGCGGCCTTGCCGGTGAACAGCGCGAAGGAAACGGCAGCGAGGGCGATCAGCGCCAGCAGGCCGCAGATCAGCAGGTTGAGAACGAAGAACACCCGCCAGGCCTGGCCGCGCCAGGACGAATGCGGCAGGCGCTTGAGGGCGAAGAATGCGGCCAGCAGGGCGATCACGCCGGTGGATAGCAGGGCCAGGCCGGGTTTGATCTCCTGTTCCATCTTGTTGCCGATCAGGCCGGCGCCGGCCAGGACCAGCCCGATGAGCGCCAGCTGCAGGGCCAGGGTCCAGAAATACTGCAGCAGCACGGCGACCCCCAGCCAGGGGTCACTGCCTCCACCGTCACGGTAGGCGCGCCACTTGACGAACAGGTAGGCCAGCGGCGCCAGCGGCAACGCGGCATACAGGAAATACATGAGAAAGGGGAGCATTCCCAATCCGATCAGCGACATATTGGCCTCCTTGGTTTCAGGAGGATTCTAGCGCAATTTCATGAAGGAAGGAAGCATTTGAGCTGGAATTCTCTCCCCATTTCCATTATGATGGTTAGCGGAGAGTCACCCATGAACGAACTGGAAAAAAAGATCTGGCGGATACTCGGAAAACCGCAGACGGCGGCGCTGGCCACGATCGGCGACGACGGCGTGCCCTGGGTGCGCTACGTGACCATCCGCGGCGAGAGCGACTTCACCCTGACCTTCTGCACCGGCCGTTCCACCCGCAAGGCCAGGCAGATACTCGCCAATCCCGGCGTGCACCTGACCTGCGGCAACCTGCAGCCGCCCGACGGCTCGGCCTACCTGCAGATCGCCGGCCGCGCCGGGATCCGCTCTGATCTGGCGACCAAGGCGAAATACTGGCAGGACGGTTGGAGCCGCTACTTCTCCGGTCCCGACGACCCGGAATACGTCATGGTCTTCGTCACGCCGTCATCCATCGAGTACAACGCTCCGGGATCGCTTACGCCCGAAGTGTGGACAGACCCGACGTCAGACGTTAGACGTTAGTGGTCAGCAAGATAGAAGACCTCAAATCACATGCTCCTTTTTATGTCTTGCTAACGTCTGACATCTGACATCTAACGTCTCTTGCTCGATCTTTTTTTCTCGACTGAGAAGCCGAACTTGCCGATGTAGCGTCCCATCTCGTAGTAGTGACCGTGGCAGTAGCACAAAGGCCGGGCGGCGGCCAGGTCGAAGTAGCCGGTCTTGGGCTCGAAGTAGGTCGGGTCGGCGTGGACGGCCAGGATCTCGGCGATGAACAGCTGGTGACTGCCCAGTTCGCGCACCTCCCTGACCCGGCATTCGAGATTGACCGGCGACTCGGCGATCAGCGGCGCGGCGACGAGCTTGGCCGCCTGCGGCGTCAGCTTCATTTCCCTGAACTTGTCGACGTCGCGGCCGCTCTTCACGCCGCACCAGTCGACGGCGCGGGCCATGGCCGCCGTGGTCAGGTTGATCACGAACTCGCCGCTGGCGCGGATCAGGTCGAATGAATGGCGTTGCGGCCGCAGGGCGATGGTGCACATCGGCGGCTCGGTGCAGCAGACGCCGGTCCAGGCGACCGTGATCAGGTTCGGTCTGGCGCCGGGTTTCCCGCAGCTGACCAGCACGGCCGGCACGGGATAGAGCATGGTGCCCGGCTTCCACAGCAGTTTTCTTCCGCTCCTGGGCATGGGACCTCCATCAGGGGACTCGATCGCATCCGCATCCCTCACCGAGTATCATGCCATTGATTGCCTGTTATTGCCAGTCCCATTCTTTTCCGCCGGAACTTTCGCAGCGCGGAGGCTTCAGCAGGAACGCCCCGGCAAGGGAGAGCCGGAGCGGGAGGCCGATGACCAATTAGATCTTCAGCGCCGACCGCATTTCCTCCCGATGTGGCTTGTGCCGGATGGGACAATCCAGGGCTACTCGGAGATGGAGAAATCGTGCTTGAGCTTGGATTGGAGTGAATTGATTTCCGCGAAAATCGTTTTGAGCGTGGCCAGTTCGCTGGCGGCCAGTTCATCCAGGGGGATGGAATGACTCAGCGGCTTTTGGGCCTGCATGGACCGCACCTGCCCGCGGAATTGCAGGCAGATCAGAAAATCAAAGGCGGCATCCAGGTCTTGAAAGAATGAGGCGGAGAAAACGCCCTGCTCGTGAAGACGGCGCAGGCGCAATCCAGAGTTCACTTCCTCGATCCCATGTGCCATGGCATAGAGACGGAGCAAGCTGACGATGACACGCAATGGATTCTTGATATTGACACTGCGTTGGTGCGCTTCGGATTCATCGGTCAGGATCTTGCCGAAAAGGCCAAGGGGAATCTTATATTGGACACACTGGCGGGCAAGATGACTGAAGAAAGCCGGGTTTCCCTTCAAGGTGAGGCGGACGTGCTCTTGCATCCGCAGCATCGGTCCGGGATCTCCATAGATGCGGCGCCGGTCGAAAAAGGTAGTGGACTCAAGAAGGTTTTGCGGGTCAGGCTGGAGGATCCATCTGTTGAAGTGGTGCTGCCAGCCTGAAAGGGGCTGATTCCAGAGGGGATTTCGGGCCATGACCTGGCCGGGACAGAGGGCATAGCCGGTCTGGGCCAGCATGAAGTTCATCCTGGCCCCGAATTCCAGGAAATAACGCCGGCATGATTCTGCCTGCCCGGCCGGAGGATCAATGTAGACCAGGGCATTGTCCTGGTCGGTGAACAAGGTCGATTCCGATCGGCCCTCGCTGCCCAGAACGAAGAACGCGAAAGGGACGGGCGGCGACCCCAGTTCACGTCCGGCAATCGCGGCGATCGCTTCGGCGGTTTGATCGGCGTTGGCCGTTGTCAAACCGGTGAGCCATTCGCTACGCGCATGGCTGCGGACGAAAACATCAAGCAATTCGGGCAATTTCAGGAAGCGGGTCCGCAAATCGGCGAGTTGGGGCGGTCCCGCTCCCGTTCCGGCAGCCGGTGATCGGGGCAGGGAGAGCAAGCCTTCCAGATCACGGCGGCTAAGCATGCCGCGGACCTTCCCATGGCCGTCCACGATCACCAAATGCCCGATCCCGGCCCGTTCCATTTCGGCGCGCGCCCTGGCCAGTGGCAGCGTCTCACTGCCTGTTTTTAAAGGAGAGCTCATGATGGCCGCCAGCGGACGCTCCGCTTCAAGGCCGGCAGCGAACGCGCGCCTCAGCAGGTCGCCGGCGGTCACGATGCCTACAGGATCCCCCGCCGCGGAACGGACCAGCAGGGCATCGACGTGACGCAGTGCCATCAGTTCGGCGGCACTGCGGATCGATGCCTCGGCAGGACAGGCGACGGGCTCGCTCATGACCTGGTTTACTGGCTGTTGCAGCATCAGCAACAGGGCTTGCATGTCTGCGAACAACTCCGACCGCGCCTGCTGGCGGTGGATCTGTTCGGAAACGTCCTCCAGGATGCCGGCGCTGCGGGTGATCGCGCCCGCTTCATCGCGCTCGACCCTCGCGGAAACAAGAACGGAACGCAGTTCGCCCTGGCGCTGCCGGACCTGCAACGGGAAACGGGAGACCGCCCCGTTGCGATTAAGCTGGCGCAGCAAGTGGCTCCAGTCGCCGCGATCGGGCACCAGGTCCGCGATGCTTTTTTCCAGGAGCTCTTCCCGGTCCGCGTAGCCTAGGATCGCCAGCGTCGCGCCGTTGACATCCAGGAACCGTCCCTTTTTCCCGGGAGCCGCCTGGAAAAATCCGACATGCCAGATCTCGGCCAGCTCGCGCAAGGGCGCGTCGGACTTCTCATCCTGACCACCAAGTTCCTTGATGATGACAATGTACCCGCGCCGGTCGGACAGAGTGATCTTGGAAATGGAAAGCATCACGTCGAAGGGCTTATTCCCGGAGGCAAGCAAGCGCGTCCCCAGGCGTAAAAAGGTCGCATTGCCCCGGCTGAAATCACCGATGGCCCGGATATCATCGCTGCGGTCGGCACTGATGATTTCACTGAAATCATCGCTGATCGTTCGCTGGTGGATGCCGGGCAGAATCTCCGTCAATTTTTTATTGGCATAAATGGTGGCGCCGTCGAGGATCATCCAGGTGCCTTCAGTGGAAGCTTCGACCAGCGCCTTGTATTTTTCCCGCGATGCCAACAGGTCGCGCTCGGCCGCATCCCGCTTCATTTCCGCCTTGAGGTTCTGGCGGACAATATAGGTGAGCAGCATCGCCATCAATGCCGAAATCAGGAGCAGTACAAGCAGCAGGCGTTTCTTAATCCCAGCGATCTCCTCGCGTACGTCCTCGATGTAGATTCCGGTGCCGATGATCCAGCCCCAGGGCCTGAACCCGCGGACGTAGGATATCTTGGGGACGATACGGCTGGAATCGTCCATCCATTGCCACATGTAATCGACATACCCGGCGCCGCTCCGTTCCACCACGCGCACCATTTCCACGAATAGCAGCTTGCCCTGGGGATCACGAAAATTGCCGAGGTCGGTTCCGTTCAAATCGGGCCGGTAGGGATGCTGAACCATGCGCGGCTGCATGTCGGTGATCCAGCAGTAATCCTTGTTGCCGGCGCCGTAGCGGATATTACCGATCTGCAGGATGGCGGCGGCCCGGGCTTCGGCTTCGCTCATCATCCCGGCCAGCGCCTGGCGTTGGAAGGTGTCAGCGATGCTGACCCCCGCGTTGATCAATTCCCGGATCATCGCCTTCTTCTGGTTCAGCATATTCTGCTCGAAATAGGGGATGATGAAGCGGAAAATCAGCAACATGAACAGGCCGATGGTCAGGAGCGTGGGCAGGACGGTGGTCAGAAAAAATCGTTTGCCGCTGAAACCCAATTCCCCTCCGCTGGCTACCGGAAGCCGCCCACCCTATACCGCAGCGATTTCATGGCCACCGCCTCCATGGTCATGCCGGCAGTGTCCAGGACCAGATAGCCGTTCCTGCTGGATGAACTGGCCGTGCATGGACAGATGTATTGTACCAAATCGCGATGGATCCGGTAAGTGCGAAAGCGAAAAAAGTCAAATCGCCGTTCGTTGGCGATGCCCATGCCGTTGGGGTGCAGGTGACCGGAGATCCCCAGACGGCAGCCCTGTTTTTTCAGTTGTTGGAAATGGCGCTGGAAATCCCAGTGATTCTTGGGACGCCAGGTCAGGGAACCGCTGCAGTCAGGCTGCACGGCGTGCGAAAGCAAGATGCGCAGTTCACCGAGTTCCGCTTCCAGCCACAGGGGGAGGGAATGCAGATAATCGCGGTCCCTGCCTCGGATGAGCGCCGGTAATTCATGGTCCTCGAACAGCCAGACCTGTTCTCGACCCAGGCGTTTCCGCTCCGGAAATTCGAGCTGGTACCAGTTTTCGGGAAAAAGGAAAAAGCCGTTGACATCGGGAAGCTTGCGGATGGCGAAAAGGTCATGGTTTCCCACGACCACCCAGCGGCAGTTCTCGCGCACCATGTCGATGCAATAAGAGGCATTTCGCGTCGACAGGTAACGGTAAAGAAGGACATCGAAGCCCACGATGTCGCCCAGGCAGGCGATGGCGTCGACACCGCGCCTTTCCATGTCGCGCAGGACGGCCTGGAGACGGACTCCATCCTCATGGATATCGCTGACAATCCCTATTTTCATCGCGCTCCGCCGTCATGGGTTCCGCTGAACCCGGCACAGCCCATCATCCGGCCTAGAACTTGAGAATGGTGGCAAACAGAACACGCAGGTTGGCCAGGTTCCGGGTCCGATCGATGACGCCATGATCGTCGCGTGAAAGGTTGCCGACCTCATCCTGTTCGGCGTAGGCGGCGTTGGTGTATTCCGTCTCCAGGGCGAAATTGAATTTTCCGGAGGTCAGGACGAGGCGCGGAGAAATGCGCAGGATGCTCTTGATGTTGGCCCCGCGCACCGTCCCCAGGGTGCCGCCCACGCGGTCGGAATAATGGAGGATCGGTGCCTCGGCGCCCAGGTTGCGGGTGCAACCGGCCCACAGGCCGAGTTGCAGGATCCTGCCCTGGGTCATGGCCTCGCTCCAGACCGAGAGGGTCTTGGTGGCCGTGTAGGCAACCGTATTGCGCAAAGGATCGGTCACTTCGCTGACTCCATAGCCGCCGATCATCAGCTGGTCATAGAGGTTGGTTCCGAGCACGCCCTGAAGCTTGAAGGTGAAGTCCGACGATTTCACCTTGGCGAAAGCGGTGAGCGAGTAAGAGGAAAGGGTCTGGTCGCTGACGTACTTGTTCCCGTTTGCCTCGGTGTGGAGCAGCGGCCTGAGCCATTTCACGCCGCCGCCGATGCCGGCCAGGAATTGCTTTCGGCCGGCGTCATTCCTGGTTTCATACTGCACCTGGGCCTGGAATTCTGGCAGCGCCGAATTGCGCAGCGCATTGGATCCGCCCGCGGAAGTGAAATCGCGCTGGGCGCTGACGGCGGCGATCAGGTGGAATTTTCCCGGATGGTGGATGACGCGGACCTGGGGGTTGCGGGAAAATGGCTGCATCGGGGAACCCGTGTTGAAGGAGACGACCTCGGAAAAGCAGCCGGGGACGAACAAGGGATGCCAGTACTGGCCGAGGATCAATTGCGTCTTTTCCCAGGACAGCTGCACGAAGGCGTGGCGCAGGCGGAAACCGTTCACGTCGACGAAAGCGGCGTTTTCATTGCCGAAGAAATCCGCCTCGACCACTCCTTTCACCCGGGCGCCGAAGGCGTCGGGGCTGGTCATGGTGCCGGTCAGCCGCGTCTGGATGGAAAGAAAATTGAAACTGGGCTCGGCATTGATGTCGTGAGAATCGGCATCGGCAAGGAAATCGGCCGGATACAAGAGGAAATGGCCTTCACGGATGCTCACCGTCTGGCGGCTGTCGAAGAAGAAATCGCTCTTGATGAAGCCGCTGAACTGGATGCCGAAGTCCTTTTTTTCCTCCTGAGCCGGTAGGGCGAAGGAGGTAACCAGGAGGATCAGGCAAAGGATCGTGATCGTTTTTTTCATGTTTCATTTCTCCAGGGCGGGCGACGCCTGCCGCTTTTTTGACAGAAGTGAAACGATGACCAGGGTGAGAAAACCCAGGGGGATCGATATGAGCCCGGGATTCTTCAAGGGCACGGGGGCGCTGGCCGCGGGCAGCCCGTAGATCTCGTACATCGTCGGTGAGAGGAGAATCAGGATGAGCGACGTCGTCATGCCGACCACGATCGCCCAGGAGATCCCCTTGGCCGTGGTCCGCTTCCAGAAAAGCAGCATCAGGATGGCCGGCAGGTTGGCGGAAGCGGCGATGGCGAAAGCCAGCCCCACCAGGAAGCTGACATTCTGCTTTTCGAAGAGAATGCCGAGGAGAATGGCAACGATGCCGACGCAGACGGCGGCGATGCGGCCAGCCCGCACTTTCTGTTTCTCGGTCATCCCGATCTTCATGTACTTGTCCATCAGGTCATGGGCAACGGCTCCCGAAGAGGCGACGATCAGGCCGCTGACCGTTCCCAGGATGGTGGCGAAGGCGATGGCCGAGATGATGGAGAACAGGGTGATGCCGAAGGTCTTGGCCAGCAGTGGCGCCGACATGTTGGAGCTGCCCAGGTCGAGACTGCCGTTGATCATCGCCCCCGTCCCCAGATACAGGGTGAGAATATAGAAAAATCCGATGGCCGAGATGGCCACGATGGTCGATTTGCGGGCCGCCCGCTGGCTGGGTACGGTATAGTAGCGGATCAGGATATGAGGCAGTGCCGACGTGCCCAGGAACAGGGCCAGCATCAGCGAGAGGAAGTCGAGCCGCGACCAGATGGATGCTCCCTTTTCCAGTTTATAGTACAGTCCCGGCTTGATGATGTCGGAGCCGGCGGTGACATTCTGGAAATAAACCGTGACCCTTTCATCCTCAAAAGCAAAAGTCTTCTTGCTGAAGCGGACGACCTCCGAAGCTCCCAGGGTCTTGATGAACTTGAAGGGCCCGATCGGCCCGGTCTTCTCCACTTCCCGGCCGTCGACGACGACCTTGCTGACGTGGCCCACCTGGTAGAATTTCCCGGCCTCCTTGGGTTCGCCGTTGTACAGGGTGCTCCCATCCTTGCGCACCACCTCCGTCAGGGTTTCCTCCAGTTCCGCGGCCGTCGGGCCGGCATTCAATTTCCACCAGGAGTCGATGCCCGCCCGGGTCATTTTCACGAAGGTGAGGCCGTTCTCCTCGCGCTGTCCGAGGACGCGGTATGAGCTGTCGGCGACCGCTTCCACCCGGCCGTCGGCCAGGGTCGCCGCCAGGACGATCGGCTGGTGGTAGTCGGGGCTGGGGGTGCGCTTGATTCCCTTGTTCAGGACAAGGATCACGACGATCAGCGAGAAAACGATCAGCAGCCCGCCCTTGATGAATTGCACGTACGTCGTGGACGTCATGCCCGCCGTGGCCACGATCAGGATGACGACGGCGCCGACCATGACCACCCCCACCCAGTGCGGCAGCCCCAGCAGCGGCGTGACCAGGGCGCCGGCGCCGACCATCTGCGGGATCAGGTAAAAAATGGAAACCACCAAGGTGCTGATGGCGGCGGTCAGTTTGATGGCGCGGGAATCGAACCTGGCATCCAGGGCGTCGGCGAAGGTATACTTGCCCAGCCGCTTCAAGGGCTCCGCCACCAGGAACAGGGCCACCACCCATCCGGCCAGGTAGCCGATCGAGTACAGGAAGCCATCGTAGCCGAAGAAGGCGATCATGCCGCAGATGCCCAGGAAAGAGGCGGCGGAAAGGTAGTCGCCGGCGAAGGCGATGCCGTTGACGGCCCAGTGGATCTGGCCGCCGGCCGCATAGTAGCCGCTGGCCGACTTGGTCTTGCGGGCAAAGAAAAAGGAGAGCCCGAGCACCGTGAGCACGAAGGCGATGAAGATGATGATGGCCGTCGATGATATTTGGTAAATCATGCCTGCTCCTCTTTGTTCAGCCTGTCTTCCAGCCGGGTGCAGAAGAAATTGTAGATCAATCCCATGACCACGGCCAGGACGATCAGCCCCATCCCGTAGAGAAAGGCCAGGTTCTGGCCGCCGATGAATTCCACGCCCAGTGCCTCGGGGAACATGGTGCCGATCAACACGAATCCGCTATAGACGACCATGTAGACCAGGAACATCACTACTCCCAGCCGGGTTTTTTGCGGAATCGACTTGTCCTTTCCCAGTTCTACAGACGGTTCATGCAACATGCGGGCCTCCTTGTCGAAATCAGTGTTGGCTCCAATCCGGTGTAAACGGCCGATCCCGAGACCAGGCATCGGAAAATCGCGCTCGGTGGACTATATTATAGTTTGGATCGGCAAGTCAAGGAAACTGCCAAAGTGATCATGGATCGGGAATCGGAGCGTGGGCTGCGGGCCGCTGGCTGGCGCTGGAAATGGCATGGGGAAAGGAAGGGGCGGATTCCGGTCGCGGACAAGAAAACCAATCCTTGATCCCGGCCGTTGTTCGCGGTCCCGTCCGCTTTTTGCTACAATACACTCTCATGAACCAGACACCGCCATCACCCGCCGTGAAGAAAATCGCTCATGGTGCTTGAAGCCAGACCCTACCGCCGCCAGGCTTTCGACAGGAGCGAAAAGATCTACCTGCTGAAGGTCGCCGTCCTGGTCGCGTCCGCCTATGTATTCCGCCGCGAGCTGGCGGAACTGCTCGCCTTTTTCTGGCTCCTCATCCCCGTGCTGCTGTTCTCCTACGTGTGGTTCAAGTCGATCCAGACCGGCGACCGGCTGATCGACGTCGTCCGCGACCACGTCACGCTTATTCCCGTCGCCTATACCGAAGGAGGGAAAAGGCCCTTCATCCCCAAGGCCACCCTGGCCCTGGTCCTGGCCAACGCGGCGGTTTTCTACCTCATGCGCCTGATGGCTCCGGCCGACCTCAAGACCATTGAGGACTGCTTCATGTTCCTGCCGCAGCTCCCCCTGCCGGGAACCGCGCTGCTCAGCCCGCTGACCAGCATGTTCCTCCATGCCAACGCCGGGCACCTTTGGGGGAACATGGCCTTCCTGTGGGCTTTCGCCCCGGCGATCGAGGAGCGGCTGGGCGCCAGGCTCTTCCTTTTTCTCTACCTGCTCACCGGACTGGCCGGCGGGTTCGTCGGCGTGGTCGTCTGGCGCCTCTTCTTCGACGCTGCGCTCCACGGCATGGGCGCCTCGGGAGCCGTGTCGGGGATCATGGGCGTTTTCATGGTCCGCTGCTATTTCAAGAAACTGGTCATCCCGGTACCGGTGTTCGGCCTGGTCAGCGCCAAGCTCAAGGTCAGCTCCCTGCCGTTGCTGGGTTTCTTTTTTCTCAGCGACCTGCAGGGCGGAATCGAGAGGCTGTCGGGAGGCCAATCGAATATCGGCTACTGGACCCACGTCGGCAGCATGATCGCCGGATTCATCCTGGCCCTGGTTCTGAAGCTGCACGCCAAGGCCGCCGAGGAGAAATACACCGAGGAAGGGCTGGCGGCCATGCAGAGGCCGTACTCGCGGCGCGAAAGCGTCGATTCGCTGCTGGCGGCGCTGCAGCTGAACCCCGACAACGAGGCGGCCCTGCTGGGCCTGGCCCGCGAGTACGCCATCACCCGCAAGCCAGAGGGCCGTGAACTGTTCCAGCGCGCCATCGCCCTGAAGCTGCGCTCGAGCCCCGAGCAGGCCATGGAGATCTTCAGCGAATACCGCAACACGTACCCGCAGATGCTCGAGCCCGTCCTGCAATACCGCCTGGCCGGCGTCTTCTATGCCAAGGGCGAGCACGAGCCGGCGGCGCGCCTGCTGGAGGCGCTCGTCCTCGAGCCGTCGGCGCCCGATGAGACGCGCCAGCGCTCCTTCTTCCAGTTGGTCGTGCTGCTGGCGGAAAACAACATGCTGGAGGCAGCCCACTATCGTCTGCAGCAGTTCAGGGAGCACTTCCCTGTTTCGTCGCTGGTCCAGGCGGCGGAGGACAAGTTCGTGGAGATGTTAAAGAGCTGAAGGAAGAGCAATCGGCGTAGGGCGTAGGGCTTGCGGCGTAGGGCGGAGGCACTACGAAGCCAGAGGTTCCATGTTCCACGTTCCACGTTCCAGGTTCCATGTTGGCAATGGATGATTTGGCGCTTTTTAGACCCTTGCAGTTTCTCATCATTCATCACCCATCACGAGATTTCGTCCCTTGGCAGTCACTACCACAACCACTATCACTACCACTCCTGCTTGAAATATCGTTAGGCGTTAGGCGTTATGCGTAATGCGCATAAGCATGAAATCGATCTTCGTGACGCGTAACGCGTAACACGTGACGCGAAAGAACATGAGTTCCTTCTGATCTCCGCCTACCACTACCACTATCACTACCACTAATGCCTGTAAGGCCTCCTGCTAACACTACCACTATCACTACCACTTGTCTTGGTATTGCCTCCTGCTGACACTGAAACTGTCACTGAAACCAAAAAAAAACCCCGCCCTCGCGGGCGGGGTTTTTTTTGTTCAATTCAAGTTCGGTTCAGCGAACCTCCCTTCTCCATCAATAGTAGGTGCAGCGGGTGGAGCCGTAGCCCACCTGGCTGCAGCCGTACTTGATCCACATGTAACCGCTCTCACCCCAGCCGGTGCCCCAGGAATTCTTCAGCCTCCAGGCGCCGCGGGCATCGTCCCAGCCGCAGAGGATGATGGCGTGGTTGGGCGAATAGTTCTGGCAGCTGGCGAAGGTGCCGCTCTTGTAAGCCTGGAAATAGCTGTTGACGTAGACCGCGGCGGCGACGCAGCCGTAGTTGTAGATGGCGGTCTTGATGCTCGTCACGTTGTTGCTGACGCTGCCGTAGGAATAGAGCTTGTAGCGCGTCGGGTAGCTGCAATACGAGCAGGGGGCGTCGACGGCCTTGTAGGGGAAGCAGCTCTCCAGGATGGCGCCGGGACTCTTGCACATTCCGAAAGCGAACCAGCCGCCGTTGCAGCCGTAGCCGTAGCTGTTGCAGGAGACCAGGTACTGCTCCGACAGGTCGTAGGTCACCCCCTTGCGTTTCTTGATCGCCGCCTCCATGGCGCCGATGGTGGCGAACGCCCAGCACGAGCCGCAACTGCCCTGGTTCTTGATCGGGGTGGCATAGCCCATGTAATACGAGGGCAGCGCCGCCGCCGAGGCGCCATCGTCGATCTCGGCCTCAAGGTCGTAATCCTGAGGCTTCAGTTCCGGCTTGAAGGAGCACAACTGGTCGATGCTGTACTGCATCGCCTCGTTGACGTCGACCTCGAAATCCCAGCCGTTGGCGCGGATCTCGGCCCGCATCTGGGCGATGTCGTTGCGGATCTTCTGCCGCCGTGCTTCCTGGTTGTACTGCTGGATCTCAATCCCTTCCTGGATCGCCGGGAGGAACGCAAAGACCACGAGCACGACCAGAGCCAGTCCACCTAGTACCCATTTCCTCTTCATGGTTCTTCTTTCTCCTTTCTCCAAAGATTTTATGGAAAGATCGTTTCCATAATCTGCAGGGATGGGACGAATGCGTGGGTCATCGCACCGATGATAGAAGCTCGAGATTTCGGATGCAATACAGCCGCGGGTTGATTTTTGGTTGTATTTTTTGCTTTTTTTACCTACAACGAAAGTTGTATCAAATCGTCTGCGACCAAGAAAAATAAAGTTCCGAAAATCCTGATGCCGCCGAAGCGCTTATTGGGTTAGCAGCGCGACGATCGCCTCCAGCCCCTCCCGATCCTCCTCATCGAACTGTTCCGGCTTGTCGCCGTCGACGTCGAGGACGGCGACGATCGCCTCCGCCGCATCGCGCACCGGTACGACGATCTCCGACAGCGAGCGCGCGTCGCAGGGGATATGGCCCGGGAAAAGGCGCACGTCGGGAACGATCACCGTCCTCCCCTCCTTGACCGCGGCCCAGCACACGCCCCGGTTCCGGGCCAGCACCTGGCAGGCGAGCGGGCCCTGGTAGGGGCCGACGACCAGGTCGCCATCGACCAGGCGGTAGAAGCCGCACCAGAAGTAGTGAGCGAACTTGTGATACAGCAGGGCGGCGACGGTGGCCATGCGCGCCTGCTCATCCGCGGTCTTGCCCAGCAGCCCGGCCAGCTGCTCGCGCAAGCGGCCGTAACGGGCGAGCTTTTTACCTTGATCCATGAGTTTTCCTCCGGGTACTGCGACCTCCATGGGAGGGCCAGCGGTAATGGCGGCCCGAGCCGCGTCCCAGCACGATGCGGCAGGCCCTGGCCGCAACCTTTTCGGGCGCGACCGGTTTCACCCGCGGATGGCGTATGGCGGCGCCGGCCAGGGTGGGAGGCGAGAACACATTGAAGCGGACGCCGGGATGTGCATCGGCCAGGGAGCGGCTGAGCAGCGGCAGGGCGTTCTTGGCCACGGCGAAGGCAAGGACCTTGCGGAAAGCCCGGACCCGGCCGGTATCCTCGAAGGCGATGAAGAGCGCCGAGCGCAGCGTGGCCCGGGCCAGGAGGTGGCGGGTGATGTCCAGCGCCGGCTGCAGCTGGGCCTGGCAGGCGGCCAGCAGGTCGGCACCGGTCACTTCGGCGGTGGCCTTCTCCGCGATCGGCCCGTAGTTATGGACCACGCAGCCGCAGCCGGCAAGGGCCTTGGCGTGCCGCCCGAGGAAAGCCTTCGTTCCCGCGGCGCTGGAAAAATCGGCGGCCAGCCAGCGGACGTTTCCGCATTCCTCCCCCCTATGACGATGGTACTGCGCCAGCACCATGAGTCCCCTGCCGGCGAATTCGCGCACCAGGGCGCGGCCCAGGAGGCCGGAGGCGCCGGTGATCAGGACGGTTTCAGCCATGAGAGGAAGGAGGTTCGAAGTTCGAAGTTCGAAGTTCGAAGTTGAAGAGAAGCAGGGGAGAAAAAATGCAATTTTCCCGGCTCCGTGAATGAATCGCCGAGGGCTGTTTTAACAGCGAACGTCGAACGTCGAACATCGAACGTCTATTTCTTGTCATTCGTCACTGAGATCGACCTTTTGCAGAGATCTACGGTGTTATGCATCAGCATGGTCACCGTCAGCGGCCCGACACCGCCCGGCACCGGGGTGTAGTGGGCGGCCTTGGCGAAGGCCTGGTAATGGATGTCGCCGGTGATGACCGATCCCTTTTTCTTGAACGTGTCATGGAGGGAGCGCGGGCAGAACTTCTCGAAGTCGGGTTCCTTGTCGATGTGATTGATGCCCACATCGATTAGGACGGCCCCGGGCTTGACCATGTCGACGGTGACGAACCCCGGCTTGCCGACGGCGGCGACGACCAGCCCGGCCTCGCGCAGGATGGCGGGCAGGCCCTGGGTACGCGAATGGCAAAGGGTGACCGTGGCGTGGCGGTTGGTCAGCATGGCCGCCAGGGGCTTGCCCACCAGGAAACTGCGGCCGACCACGACGGCGTTCATGCCCGCTGTCTCGATGCCATAGTGGTCCAGGATGCGCAGGACACCCAGGGGCGTGCAGGGAAAGATGATGCCGCGGTTCTGCAGGATCAGCCCCTGGTTGGCGGGGTGAAAGGCGTCGACGTCCTTTCCCGGGTCGATGCGGTCGATGACCTGCCAGGGATCGATGGGCTGCGGCAGGGGCATCTGCACCAGGATGGCATGGGTCAGGGGATCGCCGTTCTTCTCGTCGATGACGCGGGCGATCTCGTCGGTTGTCGCGGTCGCGGGGAACTTGATGAGCTCGGAGCGGATGCCGAGCTTTTCGGCCAGCCGGTTCTTCGAACTCACGTAGGAGCGCGAGGCGGGGTCGTCGCCGGCCATGATCACGGCCAGACCCGGCACGACGCCCTTCCCGACTTTCAGTTGCTCGACTTCCAGGCGAACGTCCTCCTGGATTTTTTCGGCGACCAGTTTTCCGTCCAGTATGGCCATGGTTTCCCCCTTGTTCAGGCGTATGAAAATAAATTTCCCTAATCCAACAGATGCGAAACGAGCCCGTCCTTGAGCTTGGGCTCGAACCAGGTCGACTTGGGCGGCATGATCTTGCCGGCGTCGGCCACAGAGAATAATTGGGCGATGGTGGTGGCGCGGAACGAGAAGGCGACGGCAAAGGCGCCGCTGTCGACCTTCTTCTCCAGCTCCGCCGTGCCGCGGATGCCGCCGATGAAGTCGATGCGCCTGTCGGTGCGCGGGTCGCGGATGCCCAGCACGGGCGCCAGCAGGCTGTTCTGCAGGATGGAGACGTCGAGCGAAGCGATGGCGTCGGCGGCGTCGAAAGTCCCGGGCCTGGCCGCCAGGCGGTACCACTTGCCCGCCAGGTACATGGCGAACTCCTGCGGCCGCGCGGGAACTTTCTCCGTCGATTCCTCGCAGGTGAAACGTTCGCGGAGGCGGGCGAGAAAACCAACGGCATCCATGCCGTGCAGGTCCCTGACCACGCGGTTATAGGGCAGGATCTTCATCTGGTTGTCGGGGAAGATGACGGCGAGGAAGAAGTTGTACTCCTCATCGCCCGTGTGTTCCGGATTCGCCCGCTGGCGTTGGGCCTTGATCCGGGTGGCGGCGGCCGAACGGTGGTGACCGTCGGCGACATAGAGAACGGCCAGCTTGCGGAACTCGGCCTGGATGGACGAGATCAGCTCCTCGTCGTCGACGACGAAGAAGATGTGGCGCACGCCATCGTAGGTCAGGATGTTGTTCTCGGGGTCCCCGGCCATCGCCTTCTCGATCAGCCGGTCGATGGCCTCCGTCCGCTTGTAGGTCAGGAAGACCGGGCCGGTCTGGGCGTTCAGGGTCTCGATATGGCGCAGGCGGTCGCGCTCCTTGTCCTCGCGGGTCAGCTCGTGCTTCTTGATCACGTCGTCCTGGTAGTCCTGGCAGGAGGCGCCGGCGACCAGGCCGACCTGCACGTGCTCGCCCCATATCTGCTGGTAGACATAGAAGCACCGCTTCTTGTCCTGGACCAGCGCCCCCTCGCGGATGAAACGCTCAAAATTCTCTTTGCCCTTGGCATAGACCGCGTCGGAGTAGAGGTCGGTGCCTGGGGGCAGGTCTATCTCGGGCTTGCCGACGTGCAGGAACGAATAGGGATTATCCCCGGCCAGCTCGCGCGCCTCCTCGGAACTGAGGACGTCGTAGGGCGGGGCGGCGATCTTTTCGGCCAGATCCGGGCGCGGCCTGAGCCCCGGGAACGGTTCGATGCGTGCCATGATTGCGATCCTCCTGAGGTGATGAAATACTATTGTATAAGAATGCCGCGCAGGCGTCAACAATAAGAAATGATTGGTAATTAGTGAGTAGTGATTAGTGAGTAGTGATTAGTGAGGAAAAAGAAACTCAACAAAAATGACAGATTCTCTTTTCTTCACTCATCACTAATCACTTTTCACTATTCACTAAGTCCAGCTAATTGATCCTGGGAGCCTGGTATTCCCTGTCCGGGTCCAGCCTATGGACATAGGGCCCTTCCCACAGGGAGAGAAACAGCCGGTCGAGGACGCGGGCGATGTCGGGATGCTTCAGGATGACCTCCACGTTGCGCGAGCGGAAAAAATAATCGTAGCCCCAATTGCTCGTCCCCACCCAGCAGACATCGTCGTCGACGCGCATGACCTTGGAGTGGACGACGCGGGCATAGGGAATGAAGCCGCGGGCGGCCGGCGGGATGACGGCGAACCTCACCTCGATGTTCGGCACCAGGGCCAGTCCCTTCAGCCCCGCGACCTGCGAGGGGCGCAGGTTCCAGTCCGCAACCAGCAGGCGCACGCTGACGCCGCGGCCCGCCGCCCGGCGCAACGCCTCATCGATGGGCACGAACCGGCCCTTGGGCGTTTCCACGCTGTAAGAAAGCAGCTGCACGGTGACCCGCTGCCGGGAACTGTCCAGCAGTCGGATCAGCTCCTCCAGGGCATTGCCTACACCGGGCGGATTGAATTCCGCCGGGCTGGCCACGAGCCGCGCGTCTTTGGGAAATCGGACGGGCGGCGTTGCGGTCGGTTCGCGGTACGCCGCGGCATCGCCGCCGCTGTAACGCCAATCGGCCTCGAAGATATTCGCCAATGCCCGGGCGAAACGCGGGTCGCGGATGCGCAGGCCGGTCTCGTGGATATGGGACAGCGCCCGCCAGTCGAAATTCTGGCTGCCGACGTATGCCTCGCGTCCGTCGACAACGAAGTACTTGGCGTGCAGGATGCCGCCGTTGAGTTTCCGCCAATCGAAGTGCCGCGCCTCGATGCCCGGCTTGCCCTTCAACCGGGCCAGGGTCCCGGGATAGGTCATGGCCATGCCCGCGTCACTGAGAATGCGCACGCGCACCCCGCGGCGGCCGGCTTCCAGTACTTCGGCGATCACCGGCTCCAGGGCCGAGCCCGGCTCGGTCGACAGGTAGAACTCGGCGACGTCCAGGGTATTGCGGGCACCGCGGATCATCTCCGGCCATACGGTCGATGCGGCCCGTGTTCCGGCGCCGCTGATTGACGTCTCGACCGGAATCGTGGTGACGACCTCGACTTCGACAGGCCCGGCCGGCATGGGTATCGCCACGGCCAGGATCAGGAGGAGAACAAGGACGTCCCGCCTGGTCATGGCCTCTCCTCGATCAGTTCCGACACGGCGATCGGCCCGCCCTTGCGGTTCCTGCCGCGATAGCGGAGAAAAAGGCCGTCGCCTTTGCGGTACCAGTAGTCGCCGTGCCAGAAAACCGACAGCAGCCCGCTCAGGGAGATGCGCAGGTGGATGACCGCCACCGGTTTTCCAGCGATCTCGATCGTTTCCTCACCTTTCCGCGTCACGCTCATCTTGCCGATCTTGAGTTCTCCAGGTCCCTGGGTGCCGATGGAGCGGAACGACATGTCCTTCTTTCCCGACTGGGCAAACGGCCCCAGCCCCATCTGGAAGAGCTGGTTCCAGGGCGGACCCTTGGCGCTGAATCTCTTGTCGACCCTCTTGCCCGCAAAGCTGCCGGTGAGGACGATGTTCTGGCCCTGGACGCGGGCGGCCAGGTCCATTCTGCGGCCGGGATCGCTGAAGGTCCAGTCCAGGGTGGCGAGGTCGGCATCGACGCGGAAGATCTGCAGCACGTCGCCACCTGGCCGCGTGGTGCGCAGATCGACCCCATATCCGCTTTCCTCGGGGGTAAAGGTCAGCACGTGCGTGGTCACGACATCCCCCTCGACCTCGCGGTAGGTCAGGGTGCCGAGGGGCAGGGAGTCCGCTGCAATCAGGTGCGGAACGAAGCCAGTCAAAAGAATAGCGCCCAGGATGCACCCAGCCGGGAATCGCCGCTTTCCTTTCAATATCATGATCGCATCATACCATGAAGAAGCAGGGGTAGAGAAAGATAAAGGGGTA
>DCVB01000059.1 GCA_002327965.1 Candidatus Aminicenantes bacterium UBA2199
CCAAATTCCAATTACCAAATCCCCTAGCGGGGACTTTGACCCAAACGAAGAAAATGCCATTTCAAGGGGCTTTCGTTTTGATAATTGGAATTTGGTGCTTGGAATTTGTTTGGAATTTGGTGCTTGTTATTTGGAATTTAAGTCCTATTAATAACTTTCTTCAACCTTACACCCTAAACCCTGCACCCTAAACCGATTCCCGGTATCCTGTAATAGCTATTTGTCAGCCCTGATCTTGCTCTTCATCAGGTATAGCAATCGCTCGGATTCCCTGATCGGCTCGCGGCGCTCGATGGCGAAGAAGGCCTGGAATTCCTTTTCAAATCCCGAAACGTCGTAATCGGGGAAGATGTCCTCGCGGGTGGCCAGCAGGCGCCGGACCTGGGAATCGCTCTTGGGGATGAACTCGACGATCAGGTGGCGGCAGGAGCGGCCGAAGAATCCGGCGATGCGCGCCAGCGGCAGGTTGTTGGATATGGCCAGGTGGTGGACCAGCGCCAGCGCCAGGATCGTGTCGGCCGGACCGCGCCGCAGCAGCGAGCGGCGCTCCTCGTTCTCCCAGCCGATCCCCGGGCTGGGATTGGTGACGTCGCCGACCAGCGGCAGCAGGAGCTTCTCGTTGTCGCGCCGGCACTGGCGGTAGTTCTTTTCCACCGCCGCCGGGTCGATGTCGATGGCGAGGGTGGGGATGCCGGCCCCGGAGGCCAGGCGGCTGAACAGCCCGGTGTTGGCGCCGATATCCCAGACCTGGCCGGGGCGGACCGCGTTCAGCATCTCCGAGATCAGCGCCCGCTTGTGCTCGAAGGCCTGGCCGGAATAGTTCGTCGCGTCGTAGTACTCGCCCCATTCCGTTCCCCGCGGCCGCCATTGCAATTTGTTGACGGCGCCCTCCAGATTGTCGATCAGGGCCCGGAGCGCGAAGCGGGATACGGGCCGCGTCCGGGCCGCGACCAACCGGTTCTCGTAGCGCTTCTGCGAGTGGGCGTGGAGATGGATGTGCGACAGCAGGGAGAACCTGAAGCGCGTGCGCATGGGAAGCAGCTCCGACGCCAGGTCCAGCGGCAGGCCGTCCAGGTGGATGCGGGACAGCTGGTTGAGGCGCACGTCGCGATGGGCCATCAGCGCCAGCGGGGCCAGGAAGTGCTGGCAGAACTGGCGGTAGGCCACCCAGGGCCGGCCTTCCGGGTATTTTTCAAAGGAGAGGGTGTCGATCAGCAGCGGGCGGCCGGCGACGAACTGCACGTTGTAGGCCGAGGCGTCCTTGAGCGACATGCCCCGCGCCAGCGCCTTTTTCTGGATGGCCAGCGTCAGCAGCGCCGCGTCCTTGAGCTGGCTGAAGCTCCACTCGTAGGGATAGGAGATGAAGGGGACCAGCTCCGGTTTAAGGACGTTGCAGGCGCCGGGAGCGGCGGCCAGGTCCGGGCCGCACTCCTCGTGGCCGATCAGCATGCCCGCGGACTGCAGCTCGGCGGCCAGGCCCGAGGAGTTCAGCAGGTCGTAATGCTCCTGGTAAGCGGAATTGACCTGGCGGTAAAGCACTCCGTCCCGCCGGAAAAGAAAGCCGCTGGGGTCGCGGAAAGAACCGGCGACGTTGCCGTCACTGGGGGGCATCTTTTTTTTTGCTGAACAGGCCGCCGACGAATTTTTTGATCTTCTGCCAGTAAATCTTGACGGCGAAGGAGACGGCGACAAAGGCGGCGATGAGGATCTGGAAGACGTAGCTGCCGGTGCCGGGATCGATGTAGCCGTAGGCGTTGCGGGGGAAGAGCAGCGCGCCGGCCGCGATCAATAGAAGCCATTTCCAAGCGTTCATGTGTCCACCTCGTTCATGCGCTGAAACCCTGGCGCCGAAGGAAAGGCGCGGGAAAATATCATGGAAACCCCATTATAAACCATCGCCGCCCCTGATTCAATAGCGGAGCGGTGCGAAGCTACGTTATGCGTTATGCGAAAGAACAAGAAAGTGCCTTTCTCTTTCTCATCACTCATCACTAAGTTCCGCAAGTTCGTTCACTCATCACTTATCTCTGCGTCTGAGATACAACTTCGTCAACTCCTCGGCGATGGCCGGTACCAGGGCCAAACCGAGGACCACCGCCCATTCGCGGGGCGTGGGGAAATGGGTGTTGAAGACGGGCTGCAAAAAGGGCACGGAAACCACCAGCCCCAGCAGCACCAGCGAGAGCGCCACCGCGTACTGCATGGTGCGGTTGGAGAAGACGCCGATGCGGAACAGCGACAGGCGCTCGGAGCGCACGGTGTAGGCGCGGAACAGCTCGCACAGCGACAGGGTGACGAAAGCCATGGTCTCGGCGCTCTGCACGTCCAGGCCGCGCCAGTCGTACCGCATCAGGAATGCCAGCGGGTTGGCCCCGGGCGGCAGCGTGTCGCCGGCGCGCAGGTGCCAGAGCAGCCCGACGGCGAAGGCGGTCAGGACGGCGCCGGCCTGGGCGACGGTCTGCACGGCGATGCCCAGGCGCATGGTGCGGTTGATCACCGGCTCTTTCGGCGGGCGCGGCTTGCGGCTCATGATCTCCGGGTCGCCCTTCTCCATGGCCAGCGCCAGCGCCGGGGCGCCGTCGGTGAGCAGGTTCAGCCACAGCAGCTGGATGACGGTCAGCGGCGAGGGCAGGCCGGCCAGCATGGCCAGGAAGATGATGACGATCTCGGCCACGTTCGAGGAGAGGAGGAAGAAGACGAACTTGCGGATGTTGTCGTAGATGACGCGCCCCTGCTCGACGGCCGAGACGATGCTGGCGTAGTTGTCGTCGGTGAGCACCATGTCGGCGCTCTCCTTGGCCACGTCGGTGCCGGTAATGCCCATGGCGATGCCGATGTCGGCGGCCTTGATCGATGGGG
>DCVB01000050.1 GCA_002327965.1 Candidatus Aminicenantes bacterium UBA2199
CCGCCCAGCACCTGCTCTCGCAGGTCCTGGTCCGCCGCTTCGCGGCCGCCACGCTCTCCTTCGCCATCGGCCCCGAACATTCTTCGCTCGAGACCGACCGGGCCGCTTTCAGTGATCAGGAGGTCGCCGTACTCGAGGAGGAATGCGCCCGCCTGGCGTGGGCCGCACTGCCGGTACGCGCCTTCGAGACCGACGACGCGTCGGACCTCAGCCTGCGCAAGCCCCCCAAGGTCAAGGGGCGGATCCGCGTCGTGGAGATCGCCGGCTTCGACCGCTCGGCCTGCGGCGGCACGCACGTGCGCAACAGCGCCGAGCTCGGCCTGCTGAAGATCGTGCGCCTGGAACGCGTGCGCGCCAACGCCCGGCTGTACTACGTGGCCGGCGGCCGCGCCCTGCGCGACCACCAGCTGAAGCACGACCTGGCGCAGCGGCTGCTGCGCCTGGTCACCCAGCCGCTGACGGAGATCCCCGCGCACGTGGAAGCGCTGCTGCGGGAACGGGACGATCTGCGCAACGAGCTGAAAAGAAGCCGCCGCCGCGAAATGGAGCGCGAGGCCGGACTCGCCGCCGCCGAAGCGGATGTCCTGGTGGTCCGCGAGTTCAGCGGCTGCGACCCGGTCGACCTGCGCTTCTTCGCCGGCGCCCTGGCGGCGGTTGGCAAGCACACCCTGGCCTTTTCACGGCCGCAGGCTCCCGGCTCGGGCATCCATGTCGTCGTCGGCCACGGGGGCGGAGACTTCGACCTGCGTCTCATCAGCGCCCGCCTCTTCGCCCTGCTCGCGGGCCGGGGCGGCGGCGGCGCCAGCCTGCTCGAGGGGCGCACCGACGACCTTTCCCGGCTCGACGAAGCCGTCGCGCTGCTGCGGGCGAGCCTGGGGGCGCGGGCTTGAAAATCGCGCCGGATAGGCTATAATTGAACTTCCCGCCAAAGGAGAAAATCATGGACGAAAAGATCAAGGCCAAGATCATGGACGATAAGAAGATGAAGCGCACCCTCCAGCGCCTGGCCATCGAGATCCTGGAGCGCAACCGCGAAGCCGACAAGCTGGCGCTGATCGGCATCCAGACCCGGGGCGTGCACATCGCCCGCCGCATCCAGGTCCTGATCAAGGAACTGGAGGGGGTCGACATCCCGCTGGGTATCCTCGACATCACCATGTTCCGCGACGACCTGCACCGCCACGAGCAGCAGCCGGCGGTGAAAAAGACCCGCATCGACTTCCCCATCGAGGACCGCGACATCGTCCTCATCGACGACGTGGTTTTTACCGGCCGCACCATCCGCGCCGCCATGGACTCGATCTTCGAGCTGGGCCGTCCGGCCACGCTGCAACTGGCGGCCTTCATCGACCGCGGCCACCGCGAACTGCCCATTTGTCCCGACTTCAAGGGCAAGTACCTGCCCACCTCGCGCCGCGAGCGCGTCAAGGTCATCCTGCAGGAGATCGACGGCAAGGACGAAGTGCTGATCATGGAGCCCAAGGGGTTTTAAATGAAAGAAAGGACCTTCCGCCAGGACCACCTGCTGGGCATCGAGCACCTCAGCGTCGACGACATCGAGACCATCCTGGAGACGGCCGAGGCGTTCATCGAGGTCTCCAGCCGCGAGGTCAAGAAGGTGCCGGCGCTGAAGGGCAAGACCGTGGTCAACCTGTTCTTCGAGAACTCGACGCGCACGCGCAGCTCGTTCGAGATCGCCGCCAAGCGCCTGAGCGCCGACCTGATCAACTTCAACTCCTCGGTGTCGAGCCTGAAGAAGGGCGAGACGCTCAAGGACACCGTGCTGACACTGGAAGCGATGAACCCGCACATCATCGTCATCCGCCACTCCGCCTCCGGCTCGCCGCATTACCTGACCACCTTCGCCCGCTCCTCGATCGTCAACGCCGGCGACGGCTTCCACGAGCACCCCACCCAGGCCCTGCTCGACGCCCTGACCATCCAGCAGCGCCTGCGCACCCTGCGCAACCTGAAGATCGCCATCGTCGGCGACATCCTGCACTCGCGCGTGGCCCTGTCCAACATCCTGCTGCACCAGAAACTGGGCAACGAGATCGCCCTGGTGGGGCCGCCCTCGCTGGTTCCGGCCGAATTCGCCAAGCTGGGCGCCACGGTCTATTACGACATCCGCCGCGGCGTGCGCAACGCCGACGTGGTCATGATGCTGCGCGTGCAGGCCGAGCGCGGGGCCAGGAACTACTTCCCTTCCATCCGCGAATACCGTAATCTTTTCGCCATTAACCGCGACATCTTCTCCCTGGCCAGCAAACGCGCCATCCTCATGCACCCGGGGCCGATCAACCGCGACGTGGAGATCGAGACGTCGATGGCCGACTCCGACCGCTCGGTGATCCTGCAGCAGGTGACCAACGGCATCGCCGTGCGCATGGCCGTCCTGTACCTCTTGAAAGGAGAGATCCATGAAACTCTTAATTAAAGGCGGCCGCCTGGTCGACCCGGCCGCCGGCATCGACCGCGTCATGGACATCCTGGTCGAGAACGGCAAGGTCAGGGATGTCGCCGCCGCGATCAAGAAGGCGGCGAATTGCCCCGTGCTCGACGCCAAGGGCCTGGTGGTGGCCCCGGGCTTCATCGACATGCACGTCCATTTGCGCGAGCCGGGCCAGGAGAACAAGGAATCGATCGCCAGCGGCGCCCGGGCGGCCGTTCACGGCGGCTTCACCTCCGTGGCCTGCATGGCCAACACCGATCCGGTCAACGACAACCGCTCGGTGACCGAGTACATCATTGCCCGCGCCCGCCAGGTCGGGCTGGTCAACATCTTCCCCGTGGCCGCCGTCTCGCGCGGCCTGCAGGGGGAGAACCTGGTGGAGATGGCCGACCTGGTCGAGGGCGGCGCCGTGGCCTTTTCCGACGACGGCTGCTGCGTGATGAAGGCCGACCTGATCCGCAAGGCGCTGGAGTACGCCAGGATGCTCGGCGTGCCCATCATCGAGCACCCGGAAGACCACTCGATCTCAGCCGAAGGGCAGGTCAACGAGGGGTTCATCTCCTACAAGTACGGGCTGCGCGGCATCCTCAAGGCTGCCGAGGAAGTGATCGTCGCCCGCGACCTGATCCTGCAGGAGCGCATCCAGTCGCGCCTGCACCTGACCCACATCTCGACCGCCGGCTCCGTCGGGCTGATTCGCAACGCCCGCCGGGCGAAGACGCCGGTCAGCTGCGACGTCACGCCGCACCACCTGCTGCTCAACGAGGAGCGGGTGCAGAACTACGATCCCGTTTACAAGGTCAAGCCGCCGCTGCGCACCGAGGCCGACCGCCTGGAACTGATCCGCGGCCTGCAGGACGGCACCATCGACTGCATCGCCTCCGATCACGCACCGCACACTCGCGACGACAAGGACAAGGAGTTCGAGTACGCCCCCTTCGGCGTCATCGGCATGGAAACGTCGTTCCCGGTGGTCCACGACCGGCTGGTGCGCACGAAATTGCTGACTCTCAACCGCCTGGTCGAGCTGTTCGCCACCCACCCGGCACGGGTGCTGGGCCTGAAGGACCGCGGCCGCGTCAAGCCGGGATATCCCGCCGACCTGACCCTGCTCGACCTGAAAAAGCGCTTCAAGATCGAGGAGTCCGACCTCCGCTCCAAGGCCAACAACTGCCCGTTCCTGGGCTGGGAAGGCCAGGGAGCGGTCGCCTACACCATCGTCAGCGGCAAAATCGTTTACAGCTACAAGAATCGCTGATTTATCGTTATGCGTTAGGCGTGATGCGTGATGCGTGATGAGAGGGAATAAAGAAGGGTCATCGGCGTAAGGTGCAGGGGTTATGGCGTAAGGTGAAATTCTTCTCTTCCCTTAAACCCTAAGCCTTACACCTTAAACCGATATCAATTCATGCAGTCACCGTCTACCGTACACCGTAAACCGAGTTCATCTGGCGGTTAATGACAGGTACTGCAAGTACCGCCCGAGCAGGTACTGCAGGACGAAGAGGATTTGGCTGAGCCGGAACCTTCGCCCTTGCCTCCTGAGGAAACGGCGCAGCAGGTGACCAGCTTGACCACTTGCGAACTGCCGCACTTCTCGCACTTCACCGTGGCGGCGGCCGATACGGAGCGCAGGAACTTTTCGAACACCTTGCCGCACTTCCGGCATTTATAATCATATACAGGCATCTTTCACCTCGAAATATTATTTTAGCGCAATCGGCAGGCCCTGTAAAGATACCGCAAAAAATCTCGGCATAAGGTTTAGGGCGTAAGGCGTAAGGGAAGATTAATCCCAATTCCCAAGCACCAATCACAAAATGCCACAACAAAGAGAAGAACCTGAGAGTGTCTTTGTTTGGGTAATTGGAATTTGGAATTTGGGATTTGTTTGNNTGTTTGGAATTTGGTGCTTGGGATTTGGGATTTAAGTCTTATTAGTCCTTGTTCTGACCGTCAACCGTAAACCATCAACCGTTCACCAATTACTTTCATTTCCTGCTGACACTGACACTGTCACTGACACTGAATTCTGTTCTGGTCTCCTGCTAACACTATCACTAACACTAACACTTGGCGTTGGTTGTTCAGAACATTTTCTTGGCCATGCCAAGAATGTCGTCGATCGCCGAGCCCTCGCCGTCAGCGTCGAGCATGCCGGTCAGCGCGTCCAGGGGCGAGGAGGAAGCCTTCTTTTTCTTGCCGCCTCCGAGCACGCCTCCGAGCAGGCCGCCCAGCAGCCCGCCCAGACCGCCCGTGGATGAGGCCGATCTCCTGCCGCTCAGACCGCCCAGCAGCTGGTCGAGCAGTCCCGAATTGCCGCCCTGCTTCTTCATGGAGCCCATGACCAGGCCGGCGATCAGGGGCAGCATTTTTTTCAGGATCTCGGCGCTGATCCCCGTGGTCTTGGAGGTGCGCTTCGCCAATTCGCGACTCGTCTCCTTGGAGCCGAAAATATGGCCGAGTATGCCGTTGCCGTCGTCCACGGCTTCAGGATTCAGCAGGGCATCGGAATTGTCCAGGTAGCGGTCATGGTTGCCCTTGTTCAAGGCCTGCAGCAGGCTTTCCAGGCCGCCCTTCTGCGCAATGTTCTTCTTGACGCCATTGGTCAACGCCGGGATCATTTGCCGGACCGCCTTGGCGACATCGTCTTCGCCGAGGCCAAACTGCTTGGCCATGGTCGAAACCGGGGAACCGCCGCCGCCCAATATCGCTTCCATCAGGTTCATATGCATCTCCTTAAAAACAAACTAGATCGCCATGGTGATTATATTTTTTGCCACACTTATTGTCAATTGAAAGGCAGCGAGCCTGGGGGCACTTTTCATCTGCTCCTAGCCCGAAATCTCGCCCGCCGCCACGACGATGTCGCCGTCGTAGAAAACGGCCAGCTGCCCGGGCGTGACGGCGCGCACGGGTTCCCGGAAGCGTGCGCGAATGATCGTTGCCGACGCCTCGCTGATGACGGCCTCGTGGCCGGCGGCCTCGTAGCGCACCTTGACCCGCAGCGTCTCGCTGGACCGCAGCCGGCGCCAGAGAACAGGCCGCCTGACGGCGAGCGCGGCGGCGTATAGGTCATTTTCATCGCCAAGAGTGACGGTGTTGCCGGCCAGGTCGCGGCCGACCACGTACAGGCGGCGCCCGGCGGCATGGCCCGTGCCGCGGCGCTGGCCAAGGGTGAAGTGCAGGGCGCCGTCATGGCGGCCGATCGTTTCGCCGTTGACATCCAGGAAGTCGCCGGGGCGGAAACCGCCGGGGAGATGGCGGGCGAGGAAGCCGCCCAGGTCCTCTCCCTGCAGGAAGCAGACGTCCTGGCTCTCCCTGACATTGGCCAGGGGCAGGCCAGCGACCTGGCGGCGCACCTCGGCGACGGTCATGCCGGCGAGCGGGAAAAGCGCGTGTTCCAGGACGGCGGGATCGATCGCGGCCAGGAAATAGACCTGCGATTTCACGCGGTCGAGCGGCTCGCGCAGGAACCAGCGCTCCCCCACCCGGACCTTGTCGGCATAATGGCCGGTGGCGAAAAGCCCGTTGGGGGCGCTTTTTTTCATCTCGCCCAGCAGCAGGCCGAATTTCAAGTAGCGGTTGCACTGGACGCAGGGATTGGGGGTCAGGCCGGAGCGGTAGGCGCGGAGGAAATGATCCAGCACCTGCTCCCTGAAAGCGGCGCGGAGGTCAACGACCTCCCAGGGCGCCTTCAGCACCCTGGCCAGGCCCTCGATGCGCCCGAGCTTCTCCTCCTCGCCGGGCAGCCCCAGGCGCATGGTCAGGGCGCGCACCTCGTGCCCCTGCCCGCGCAGCAGCAGGAGCGCGGCAGTGGAATCCTTGCCCCCGCTGAAGGCCACGGCCACCGGCGGCCGGTCTTTTTTCACGCGCACGGGAAGGTTTCCTCGAGGAAGCCGCGCGCCTCGCGGAAATCCTGGCTCAGGAAGATGCGCCGCTTCCAGGAGCGCGAGCCGGGGCGGCTGAGGACCAGGAAACGGATAAAGGCCTTGAGCTTGCCCAGGCGCTTGCGCTCGGGGTAGTGCTCCTCGATCAGCGCGCCCAGGCGGCGCACGGTGCCGCCCCAGTCCCGCTCCCGGGTCTCCTGCCCGGCGATCTCGCGGAAGAGGAAGGGATTGGCCAGGGCGCCGCGGCCGATGAGCACGCCGTCGACGGCCCGCAGTTTCTCCAGGGCGAAGGCCAGGGTCATGATGTCGCCGTTGCCCAGCAGCGGGATGCGCAGGCTGGCGCGGACGGCGGCGGCCAGGTCCCAGCGGGCGCTGCCCTTGTAGCCGTCGCTGCGCAGCCGGAAATGGACGGCCACGGCGTCGGCCCCCTCCTGCTCGATGACCCGCGTGGTCTCGAGGACGTTGACCTGGCTGAAGCCGAGGCGCACCTTCACCGTCAGCGGCAGCGCCGTGGCGCGGCGCACGGCCGCAACCACCGCTCCCAGGCGCGGCAGGTCCTGCAGCAGCCCCGAGCCGGCGCCGGAGCGCACCACCTTGGGCACCGGGCAGCCCATGTTGATGTCGATGCCGGCATAGCCGGTCTCGGCGCTGACAATGGCCGCGGCCTCGGCCAGCGCCTCGGGGACGGCGCCGAAGAGCTGGATGAACTGCGGCGCCCGCGTGGGGAACCCGGCGATCATTTCCAGGGTGCGGCGGTTTCGCCGGCGCAGCCCCTCGGCGGCGATCATCTCCGAGACCATGGCGCCGCAGCCGCCGATCTCGTCCATGAGCTGGCGCAGGACGCGGTCGGTCAGCCCGGCCATGGGCGCCAGGATGGTGGGCTGTTCGAGGGACAAGGTGCCGATCCGCAACATAAAACGATTATACCATGGCTTTGGTGAGATGGGGTTCGACGTTCGATGTTCGAAGTTCGACGTTAAGGAAGAAAACAAACTCGGCGGACGGCAGACGGCGTGCGGCTGACGGCAACTGCAAAGACATGAGTTGTCGTTGGGCGAAGAAATAAAAGAAGATATTCGTAACGCGTGACAAGTGAAATGAGAAGACTAAAATTCCAAATCCCAAGCACCAAATTCCAAACAAATATCAAATTCCAAATTCCAATTTCCAAAACGAAAGCCCCTTGCAGAGGATTCTCTTGGTTTGGCTTAAAGTCCCCGCCAGGGGATTTGATAATTGGAATTTAATTGGGATTTGGAATCTGGTGCTTGGAATTTAATTCTTCACATGTCACGCGTCACGCGTTACGCGTCACGGAGTCAAAGTACTTGGCCAAGACTCTGAATCGGGGATCTGCCAGCACCTGCAAGTGGCCGCGGATATGGCGCAAGGTCCTTGGGATATACCGGGCATAGACCCGGTGGCGGCGCTCGAACATCTGGAAACCGAAGGTGCCCAGGGCTTTGATGTTGCGCTGCAGCGCCGTCAAGCGCACCTGCCTGAGCTCCCTGTCGCCGCCCAGGGCGGCGAGGTTTGGAAAGAGCCTTCCGCGCAGGCTGCCCAGGTCCAGATAGGAGTCGAAAGCCAGCGAGACGAGGTCGTAGTAGCGGGGAGCCAGCAGCGAGTCCTGGAAGTCGACCATGGCCAGTTCGCCCTTGAACAGCAGCAGGTTGCGCGAATGGAAATCGCGGTGGGCGAACGTATCCTCCGTGCCGGTTGCCTCGGCCAATCGATGCAGGCCGGCCCGCAGGCGCTCTGCGCCGATCGCGGGAGCGGGGAAGCGCGGCAGGAAATGGCTGATGAAGAAGTCCATCTCCCATTTCCGCCTGGCCGCGTCGAGGCGGGCGCCGGCCAGCGCCGGTGGGACAATGGCCAGTCGGCCGAGGATCCGTTGGCAGCCGTCCAGAAGGCGCCGGCGCTCGGCGACGCCGGCCAGGCGCCAGGCGCGCTGCAGCAGCAGGTCGCCCAGGTCCTCCTGCAGCACCACCTGGCCGCCGAGAACCCGGTCAATGCGCGGCACCCGCAGGCCATGCCGCCGATAGTCCCGCTGGCGGGAGCAGAATTTTTCCACTTCCTCCGGCGTGGGTTCGGGATAGATCATGGCCACGAGGGTATGGCGGCCGCGGCGCAGGCGAAGGAAACTCCGCCGCGAGGCCTCGGCGTGGATCTTTTCCCACTTCAGCCCGGGGCGGCGGGCGACATACTCTGCGAGCGATTCGGGAAGCCTAGTTTCCATGGTTTCGGCCTGTGCCGCAGGGAGCGTATCACAAAAGCGCCCGGGCAGGCAAATCGCTTTTTTCTGTAACCTTTTGCCTGGAGCGCTGTATTCCATATATAATGGGAACACCGGAACAGGAGCAAGATGATGCTGACCGATGAACAGGTGATGAGCGAATTGCAGCAGGGACGGCTGGAGATGCTGGCCATCCTCTTTGAGCGCCACCACGTCCGCCTCTTCAACTTTTTCCTGCGCCTGTGCCGCGACCGTTCCCTGAGCGAGGACCTGGTGCAGGAGGTGTTCCTGCGCATCCTCAAGTACCGCCAGACCTATCGCGCCGACAGCAAGTTCACCGCCTGGATGTACCGCATCGGCCGCAACGCCCACATCGACCACGTGCGCGCCCTACGCCCGGAGACGCCCATCGACGAGGTCTGGGAGCAGGAGCCCAGCCCCGAGCCCGGCCCCGAGCACAGGCTCGAGAGCGACCAGCAGGCCGACCTGCTGGCCCGGGCCATGGAGCGCCTGCCGCTGCGCAAGCGCGAGGTGCTGCTCCTTTCCCGATTCCAGGAGCTGAAGTACCAGGAGATCGCCGGCATGATGGCCTGCAGCGTCGAGTCGGTGAAAGTGCTCGTCCACCGTTCGCTCCAGGAACTGCGGCGCCATTACCTCGACCTGCAAGGAGGAATATCATGAACTGCCCGGAAGCCAAGAACAAGCTGCCCGACCTGCTCCAGGACAGCCTGGACGCCGCCGAGAGCGCGCGGCTGCGGGAGCACCTGCAGTCCTGCCCCGCCTGCTGGCAGGAGTGGCAGGAGCTGCACGAGACCTGGTCGCGCCTGGGCCTGCTCCCCGAGGAGCAGCCGGGCCCCGAGCTGCGCCGCGATTTTTACCGCATGCTGGAGGCGGAACGCCGCGAAGCGGCAGCCGCCGGCCTCCGGCCGTGGCGCGAGCGCCTGCGCGCATGGCTCCCCGACCTGCGCCGGCTGCAGCCGGCCATGCAGTTGGCCGCCGCCGTCCTGGTCGTCGCTGTCGGCTTCGGCGCCGGGCTTTTCATCGGCAGGAACGACCGCGCGGCCGCGGAAAAAATCGAGCGCCTGAGCAGCGAGGTCGGCCGCCTGCAGCAGCAAACATCGCTGTCGCTACTCTCCCAGCCGTCGGCCACGGCCCGGCTGCAGGGAATCACCCTGGCGACGCAAAACCCCGAGCCCGGCATTGAACTGCGGCGCAAGCTCCTCGAGGTCCTGGACGGCGATCCCAGCGTCAACGTCCGCCTGCAGGCGGTCGACGCACTCTACCTCTACGCCGGCGATCCCGAGGTGCGCACCGCCCTGTCGGCCTCGCTGGCCCGCCAGACCTCGCCCCAGGTGCAGGTCGCCCTGATCGACCTGCTGGTGGCGTTTCGGGAAAAGCAGGCGGCCTCGGCCCTGAAAAAGTTGATGGCGGATGAGAAGATCCTCCCCGAGGTCCAGCAGCGCGCCCGCGCCGGCGTCGACCTCATTCTCTAGCTTCATGGGAAAATCTGATTTTTTCCGGCCCCGGGGCGTAACCTTGGTTGCTCCGGCCGGTATTCCCTCCTGGAACGCCTGAAAGGCGAGGAGGCAAAATGAAGAAATTATGGTTTTTCCCGCTGCTGGCCCTGCTGGCCGCGAGCCAGGCTCAGGGCCGTGACGCCGATAAGTACAAGCTGGAGAAAAAGGATGTCGTGGAGCGGGTCTTCCGCTTGGCTCCGGAAACACAGCCGCTCGTGATCAAGGTCGACAATGTGCTCGGCTCGATCACGGCCAGCGGCGCCCCCGGATCGCAGGTGCGGATGACGCTGAAGAAGACCCTGCGCGCCGACACCCCGGAATGGCTGGCCCGGGCCGAGAGC
>DCVB01000116.1:0-3081 GCA_002327965.1 Candidatus Aminicenantes bacterium UBA2199
TCGTCAGCCGGGCGCGCATCATCAGTGGCCACCCGGTGTTCCACCAGGCGGCGCTGGCGGCGGTGCGCCAGTGGGTGTACGAGCCCTACATCATCGACGGCATCCCGCGGCCGATCTACTTCACCGTTTCAATCACCTTCGGCCTGACCTTCCAATAGAACTGCGAAGCCAGAGGTTCCAAGTTCCACGTTCCAGGTTCCATGTTGGAAGAACGACCCAATGACCCAAACAGGCGCGCTCGAAAGGCAAAAGTGAAGAAACAGCACTCGGCGTAGGGCGCAGGGCGGAAGGCGCAGGGAAGAAAAAAAACAAAGGCACAAGTAAAAAGGCAAAAGTGAAGAAACGGCACTCGGCGTAGTGCGCAAGGCGCAGGGCTTAAGGTGGAAGCAAGGTACTAAATAGGACTTAAATTCCAAATCACAAATTCCAAATCCCAAATAAATTCCAAACTCCAAATTCCAATTTCCAAAACGAAAGCTCCTTGCAAAGAATTCTCTTTGTTTTGGTCATTTGGTAATTGGAATTTGGTATTTATTTGGAATTTGGAATTTGTGATTTGGGATTTAAGTCTTCGTATTTCGTTTACTGTCCGTCAACCGTGAACTGATCTTCGTGACGCGTAACGCGTGACGCGTGACGCGAAAGAAAATGAATTGCTCTTATATCCGACTACCACTACCACTATCACTACCACTGATGCCTGCAATGCCTCTTGCTGACACTGACACTGTCACTGATACTGGGTTTCATCCGACTCGGTCAAGGCGTTGGCAATCGCCGTCGCCAGGAATTGCGCCAGTGGCTTGACCGCACGCCGCACCGGGCGTGTCAGGCGATTTCCGGTCAGCAGCGACTTGGGCTGCACGCCGACCAGCAGGACGCGGCAGGGGAGGGATTCGCCGAGAAAACGCATCAGCAGCTTCAGCGGCAGGCGGTGGCTGGTCATGTCGCCCAGGGTGAGGTCCTTTTCCTCGACGAGGTAGGCCGTACCCGCCGCCAGGCCGCGGTCGATGGCGTCCAGCAGGATCACGTGACTGGGGGCGAAGTCGCGCGCCGTGCCGGTGAAGTTCTCCGGGGCCTCGCCGCCGTCAACGACGCGCAGGCGGGGTTCGCGGGGCAGTGCCCGGGCCAGGGCGCGCGCCAGCGTGCTGCCCAGGCGGTCGTCGCTCTTCCAGTCCATGCCGATGCCCAGGACGAAGACGCGCTCGGCCCCGGCAATGAACGCGCGCAGCGCCTGGTGAAAACCGGCTTCATGAAGGAATGCCTTGTCGGGCATTCCGGGATTCTCTGGATCGGGTCTCTGGCGGGCGATGGCGGTCTTATTGATATTCGATCTTCAGGTTCCAGCGGCTGAAGGCGGCCGTCTCGTACTCCAGGTCCATGTGGTAGGTCTTGGTGGGGCAGGAGTCGACGCATTGGGCGCAGTGGATGCAGCGGTCGTTGTGCAGGATCATCTTGAATTTCTTTTCGGTCTCGGAGACGCGGATGATGTCGATGGCCTCGGCGGGGCAGTCGTTGACGCAGATGTTGCAGCCGATGCACTTGGCCGGGTTGAAGACGACGGTGCCGCGGAAGTCCTTGGGCACGGCCTCCTTCTCGAAGGGATACTTGACCGTCACCGGCTTCTTGAACAGGCTGCGCAGCAGCTCGGGCAGGAACGGGGCGATTCGCAGGCTCATGATGCACTCCCCTTGATGATGATGACGATGAACAGCTGCAGCACGGCCAGCGGCGCCAGCCAGCGCCAGGAGAAGCTGATCATCTGGTCGATGCGGATGCGGCTGGTGGCGGCGCGCAGGGCGGCCAGCAGGAAGATGATGAACAGGGTCTTGACGATGAACCAGGCCAGCCCGGGCAGCAGCCCGCCCGGGAATCCGCCGAGGAAAACGGCGGCGATCAGCCCGGCGCCGACGACCATCTCGATGTCGCCCAGCAGCCGGAAGAATGCCAGTTTCTTGCCCGAGTATTCGGTGAACTGGCCGCCGACGATCTCGGTCTCGGCGTGGGGGATGTCGAAGGGCACGCGCTCCAGCTTGGCCTGCAGGCAGATGACGGCGATGAAGAAGCCGATGATGTTGGCCAGCATCAGCAGCGGGTGGTTCTGGTAGAAGACGGCGATCTCCACCAGCCGCCAGGAGCCGGCCAGCACCGCGGGCGCGAGCAGGGCCAGCAGCAGCGGGATCTCGTAGCCGAAGAGCATGGTCAGCACGCGCACGCCGCCGATGGCCGAGAAGTAGTTGGTCGAGTGCCAGCCGGCGAGGAAGAAGATCAGCGTCGGCAGGCTGAGCAGGTAGACGACGACGATCAGGTCGCCGGGGAAGGAGTTGAAGCTGGGGGCGGTGCTGTAGTGCCAGACCGGCAGGTAGAGGGCCGCGGTGCAGACGACGGCCAGGGCGAAGACGGGCAGCGCCGAGAACATGCGCTTGTCGGCCTGCTCGGGCACGATGTCCTCCTTGGCGAACAGCTTGATGATGTCGGCCACCGGCTGCAGGATGCCGGCGCGGCCGGTGTGCAGCGGGCCGATGCGGTTCTGCATGCGGGCGTAGAGCTTGCGGTCGAACCACTCGCAGAAGGTGGAGTAGACCATCAGGAAGAGCAGACCCGGGTAGACCAGGATGTAAAGGATGGGCTTTAGAATGGCCATGCGATTTTCCTTTTCTTGAAGTCGATTTTCTTGGCGCGCTCGTTGGCCATGGCCCGCAGCTGGCTGAAGCTGAGGACCCGGCTGTCGCCGCGGCGCCCGTCGTCCAGCTGCACCAGGCGCTCGGCGCAGCAGATGCAGGGGTCGATGGCGGCGAAGATCAGCGGGATGTCGGCGATGAAGCCGTTCTTGAGCATGGCGATGGTGGCCGCGTAATTGGCCAGCGTCGGGGCGCGCACCTTCAGGCGCTCGGGCTTGTCCGAGCCGTTGCTCTTGATGAAGTGGACGTTCTCGCCCCGCGGCGCCTCGTAGCGCGAGTAGACCTCGTTGGGCTTGACCTTGCGCGGCGCCTTGACCTTGAAGGGCCCCTCGGGCAGGTTCTTCAGCAGGTATTCGATCATGGCGTAGGACGAGATCAGCTCCTTGACGCGCACCACGGC
>DCVB01000116.1:3164-3628 GCA_002327965.1 Candidatus Aminicenantes bacterium UBA2199
TCCTCGCGGCTCAGTTTGCCGACGCCGGCCAGGCGGCCGACGAAGGTGGGCTCGCTGGCGGCGAGGTTGAGGTAATAGTCGGTGCGCTTTTTCAGCAGGCCGAGCGAGTCGAGGATCTTCTTGCGCTGCAGCTCGTCGATGTCGCGGCGCACGCCGCCGAAGGTGTTCATGGCGTAGTGGACGCGGTTGCCCGAGATCCACTCCAGGATGTCCATGACGACCTCGCGGTCGCGCCAGGTGTACATGAAGAACGACTCGAAACCGGCTTCCTGGCCGGCGACGCCCAGCCACAGCAGGTGGCTGTGCACCCGTTCCAGCTCGGCGATGACGGTGCGGATGTAGAGGCCGCGCCGGGCCGGCACCAGCTCCATCAGTTGCTCGACCCCCTGGGTGAAGCAGGTGGTGTGGGAATGCGAGCAGATGCCGCAGATGCGCTCGGTCAGGTAGATGTTCTGGATGTAGCT
>DCVB01000116.1:3652-3995 GCA_002327965.1 Candidatus Aminicenantes bacterium UBA2199
ACCTTGTATTCCATTATTTACCTCCGGGGATGATCTCGGCGGGGCGTTCGAACTTCCAGTCCTTGCGCAGCGGGTACTGCCCCTCCGGCCAATCATCGCACAGCAGCAGGCGCCGGCCGTCGGGAATGTTTTCCACCACCAGGCCGAACATGTCCTGCAGCTCGCGCTCGTAGAGGATCGCCCCGGGGAGGACCGGGCAGACGCTGGGGATTCTCGGGTCCTGGCGCGGCGTCAGGATGCGCACGTTGACCGTGGAGTCGGCGTTGGACAGGTGGTAGATCACTTCGAAGCTCTCCCCCAGGTCGACGCCGCTGATGGTGCCCAGGTGGGCGAGGCCGAAGGT
>DCVB01000063.1 GCA_002327965.1 Candidatus Aminicenantes bacterium UBA2199
CGATGCTCGGCTCGCGGCTGGAGGGGCTGCAGACCTCGAACATCAAGATCGTCGACCGCGCCGAGATCCCCCTGGCCCCCTTCTCGCCCAACAAGCGGCGCAGCCTGATCATGGCCCTGTTCCTGGGCATCTGCGGCGGCATCGGCCTGATCTTCGCCCTGCACTACCTGGACAACACGGTGAAGTCGCCCGAGGAGGTGGAGAAGCTGCTGCGCATGTCCCCGCTGGGGATGATCCCCGACGTCGACCTCAAGGCGGGGCGCACCGTCCATAATCCGTACTACAGCGAACGCCGGAAGAAGCCGTCCGAAAGAAAGATCGAGGCCGTCGAGCTGGTCAACATCAAGGAGCCCGAGTCGTCCATCGCCGAGCACTACCGCTACATCCGCACATCGCTGCTGCTCTCCATCCCCGACCAGGCGCCCCAGGTGATGGTCGTCACGTCGTCCCTGCCCCAGGAGGGCAAGACGGCGACCACCATCAACCTCGCCGCCGCCTTCATGCAGCTGGGCAAGAAGGTGCTGGTCATCGACTGCGACCTGCGCCGGCCGCGAATTCACAAGATCTTCCGCAACAAGAACATCGCCGGCCTCTCGACCTTCCTGGTCGGGCGCGTCGAGATCGAGGAGATCATCCACACGCCGCGCGACCTGCATGACCTGGACATCATCCCCTCGGGCCCGGTGCCGGCCAACCCGGCCGAGCTGCTCACCTCGAAGCGCATGGGCGAGGCGATCATGAAGCTGCGCAAAGCCTATGACTTCATCTTCATCGACACCCCGCCGCTGATGGCCGGCTCCGACGCCATCCTGCTGAGCGGCCACGCGGACGGCATGCTGCTGGTCGCGCTCAGCGGCAAGACGCCGCGCAAGGCCATCGAGAACGCCCGAAGCGAGATCGACAAGTTCAAGATCCGCCTGCTGGGCCTGATCCTCAACAAGGTGAACATGAAAAAGCACAGCGCGGGGTACTATTCCTATAACTACAAGTATGGCAGTGATGACAGTTCGGAGGATACAAGTAATTCGTGATGAGTGATAAGTGATGAGTGATGAGAAAGAGAAGAGATTTTCAGGGAAGGCCAACACTTTGTAGTTTCTCATCACGCCTCACGCATCACTCATTACTGAGATCGTCCCTTTGCTGCTTCTCATCACGCATCACTCATTACGCATCACTTTAGATCGAGGTGCCATATGAAGCTGGACAAAAAACACTTGCGCCGGAATGCAGCCGACCTGGCCCTGGTGATCCTGGGCTCGGCGATCATGGGCATTGGCTACTCCCTGTTCCTGATCCCGCACCACTTCGTCCCCGGCGGCGTCTCGGGAATTTCCATGATCGTCAACTACTTCACCCGGCTGCCGGTGGGGCTGATGATCCTGGTGCTGAATATTCCCGTCTTCCTGCTGGGCATGAAGATCATGGGCAAGAAGTATATCCTGCGCTCGCTGCTGGGCATGGTCATCTCCTCGCTGTTCATCGACTTTTTCCAGGAGATCATCCAGCTGAAAATGGCCACCGGCAACGCCATCCTGGCCGCGATCTACGGCGGCTTCATGCTCGGCGTCGGCCTGGGCCTGGTCTTCCGCGGCCGCGCCTCGACCGGCGGCTCCGACATCATTGCCCAGATCCTCAACCGCTGGACCGGCATGTCGATGGGCATCGCCATCATGCTCATCGATTTCTTCATCATCTCCGCCTCGGGCGTGGCTTTCAACCGGCTGGAAGCGCCGCTCTACGGCTACATCGTCCTTTTCATCTCATCCAAGGTCATCGACATGATCCTCGAGGGCTGGAATTACACCAAGATGGTGCTCATCACCTCGACGAAAACCGATGAGGTTCAGGACTTCATCCTGAACACCCTGGACCGCGGCGGCACGGCGCTGAAGTCGCGCACCCTGTACCTGAACCGGGACGGGGAGACCATCATGACCGTCATCCACCGCAAGCAGCTGGCCGAATTGCGACTGTTCGTCAAGTCGATCGATCCCGACGCGTTTGTCATAATCAATGATACCTATGCCGTGCTGGGCAAGGGATTCAAGGCGACGCAGGTGAGTTGAAGAAGGGGATAGGGTTTAGGGTGTAGGGTTTAGGGTAAGAAAAGATAAACAATCAACTCATCCCCCACCCCCTTCTCTTCCCAAAGAGAAGGGGCCAAAGGATGAGTCTCTAATGGTAGGGGAGGGGTTCAAACCCTCCCGCATTGAACAACCATCTGGAAATTGGAATCTAGGTCAATTTATGCTATATTTCTTATTGGTGCTTAAAAGAGCACTTTAGAGAAACAGATGCAATACCTGGAATTTCAGAATGCCCTGAAGGGGTTCACCGTCTTTTCGCTGGCCGATATCCGTCAGGCGGAGCCGGGGTTCCATCGCCGTCGCCTGAACGATTGGCAGGCAAAGGGATACATCAAGAAGGTAGTCAAGGGGCATTATGTTTTCTCCAGCCTTGAACTTGACGAGCAGGTCCTTTTTGAGATCGCCAACCGCATTTACCCTCCGTCCTATGTCTCTTTCGAGATGGCTCTTTCCTTTTACGGTCTTATCCCCGAGAGCGTCTTCGGCATCACTTCCGCGTCCACCCGCAAGACCAGCCGTTTTTCGACCACCATCGGGGAGTTCCTTTACCGGACCATCCAGCCCCGGCTCTATTTCGGCTTTGTGATCACGCGTCATGCCGGAAGATCCTTCAGGATCGCCGAGCCGGAAAAGGCGTTCCTGGACCTTTTCTATGCCCGGAGTCAACTGCGGGAAGCCGCGGATTTTGCCGGCTTGCGCGTCAATGACGAGGCGTTCGGCAAACTCATGGATCGCGATAAATTGACCCGTTATCTGGCCGCATTCGACCGCAAGTCCCTGCGGCGCCGCGTCGATGCTTTTTTGGAGTATATCACCCATGCTTGAACTCAGCCAGATCGCATCGTTCTTTCCGGAAAATCTCCGCCATTTGCAGCGCAATCTCCTGCGCGAGTACTTGCAATACAAGGTGCTGGAGACCGTCTTTCGCGGCCCATTTGGCCGGAGCCTGGTATTCATGGGCGGGACGGCCATCCATGTTGTCCACGGCCTGTTCAGGTTCTCCGAGGACCTCGATTTCGACAATCGCGGCCTCAAGCGGGAAGATTTCATCGTCATGGCCGGAGATGTGGCCAGGAAGCTTTCCCTGGAAGGCTACGCCGTAGAGACCGCCACCTCGTTCAAGGCGGCATTCAGCGTTGGGATCAAGTTCCCGGGGCTGCTTTTCTCGCTGGGCCTGTCGGGACATAAGGGAGAGCAGTTTCTCATTAAGCTGGATGCCGAGCCGCAACGATTTGCATACGATCCAGAGCGGGTGATCCTCAACAAGTTCGATGTCGTCGCCGGAATCGCCGTTGTTCCGGCTGCAATTCTCTTGGCGCAAAAATACTACGCCATCCTGGGTCGCAAGCGCGCCATGGGCAGGGATTTTTATGATGCCATGTTCCTGGCCGGCAAGGCCAGTCCCGATTTCGGCTATTTGCGGGAACGTGCCGGCATTGCGGATCAGCAGGCGCTTCAATCGGCCTTGCTTAAGCGTTGCGCGGAGCTCGACTTCACGATTTTGGCGCGCGACCTGGAGCCTTTTTTGTATAGGCCCGAAGATGCGGGTAGAGTGATGCTTTTCAAGGATTTCGTGGAGGGATGGAAATAGCAGGGGGGGGTGAGTTACTGAGTTACAAAAGTTCGGCGATCAATAGCTCCAAGCTCTCACGAACTCTTTGCAAGCTTGGATCGTTCGTAAGGCCCTGAAGCTGTTCCTGCTTCAGGAAATGATAGGCTAGCTGGGCGGCAGCCACAAGATCTTTCGCTTTGAGCAGATCAAAGAAGCCGAACTCTCCACCGGCTTTTTCATTGCGGAGGAGGCAATTCATCTGCGGCCATTGAGTCTCCAGGCGTTCCACGACCTTGTAGCCGAAGCGCGCGTCGGGGGCATCCAGGGCGAGCTTGATCTTCAACCTGGGATCGCCGGCAGGGAGGCGTGCGAACAAGGCACTGGACGGATAGGGGACGATGAACGGCGCGTGGGCCAGCAGGCCGAAGCCGGGGAAGTCGCGGAAGAACGAGAAGACCAGGGCCAGTTCCCCGACGAATTCTTCCCAATCCGAATCGCCGTCGCTGCTGATCCAATAGTGATAGTGGCGGATACCCCGCCGTTCCATCTCCTCCATTAATTCGCGAAATTTATCTGGCGGCGGCAGCTTCTTGCCCAGGCGCCGGGCGCGCGCCGGAATGAAAGCGTCGGTCCCCAGCCAGAGCAAAGGCTTGCCCTCGACATAAAGGTCGGGATCGGTGACCAGGTCCAGGACCTCCCGGGCGGGATCGCCGGAGCCGTTCAAAAGCGACGCCGTCGATGTCTGGACGCCGAAGATGCGCAGGCCCTGATCCTTGATCGCGGCGAAAATGTCCCGGGCGTAAGCCGGATCCTGCAGGATGTCATCATCATTGATGTTGATGGAAAAGGTAGAGGCGCGGTCATCGCGGCCCGTGTTTTTTGCGATGATGTAATATTTTCCCAGCAATTCCCGGACCTTTTCCAGTGGCAGCTTCCTGAGTTTGCTCCCCTGCGCCCGGCAGCAGAAGACGCAGCCCCGGCGGCAGCCGCGGGAAAAATTCATCTCCAGGCCGTGCTCCACTTGGTCCGGCTCCATGAAATCGAAATCAATGGGGACATCCCCGAGGTCAACGGGACGGATCACCTTGTCAAAGCCGGCCATGGCGATCATCCCGCGTTGCCGCCAGAAGACCCCCGTGTTCGCGAAGAAGGCTTCGGCGTCCCCTTGGTTCAGCGAACGGAGTATGCCGGGCAGGGCCAGCTCGGCCTCGCCGCGGACGAACAGATTGACCTGCGGCAGATGGTAAATGGCCGATAATGGGGCCAAAGTCGGGAATGGGCCGCCGGCGGCCAGGATCCCCTCATGGGAACCCCGAAAATCGGCCAAAAACGGCCCCAGGAGAGGCAAAAGATCCTCGAATAGGGTGATCCCCGTCAGATCGGCGGAAAGCGCCTCAGGATGGCGATTTTCGCCGAAAAGCGACAATGAGCGGGCTTCCGGCTCAAACCCGCCGGCCTTCAGGCTCGATGCCAGCAGCATATGCCCCGCCGGCATCCCCATGGTCTTCCACCTGGGATCGCTCTCCAGCCGGGGAAAAAGCAGGGATACCGTCTTGATCGCCTTTTTCAGAGGTCTGAATTCGGCGATTTCGTCCGGTTTGCTGCCTGTTTCTTGGAATTCACCTTTTATATCATTGAAAATCAAGAAAATAGCTTCTTTTTCTTTAAAAAAGTAATTAATATTGCCACTTTTATTAAAATTAATGTTAATAAAATTGAATTTGATACTTAATTCATTGATTTTATCTTGAATATGCGCAAGAAGTATCAGGATGTCGGGATAATTGTATTCTTTCGGATCAAAATTAACTAGCCAATTACCTTTGAATGAATAATCTAATTGATTATTCATGTATTTGGTAGGGCGAACGCAAGGTTCGCCCCTACATCGGAAAAATCAATATTCTTGCCGTCCGCCGTCCGCCCTACGCCGTCCGCCGATTTATTCAATCGCCTTGATCGTCCTTTCCCATCTCGTGTGCGAGAAAAAGCGAATTATGGTCAAGGCGATGTCCTTGATCTTGTAGATGATCCCGGGCGTCAGGTATTCCTCGGTCTGCGACTCGTATGACCAGTAGATGCGCCAGGGACGGCCCACGACGTACTCGAAGGGCACTGGCCCCCAGTAGCGTGAGTCGAACGAGTTGTCGCGGTTGTCGCCCATGCAGAAATAGTGGCGTTGCGGCACGACATAGTCCATGCTGCCGTCGGCGTTCTTCTGCGTCTTGCGCAGGGCGAAGGGGAACTGGAAGTACCACTCGTAATGGCTCTGCGGCGGGAATTCGCCGGGATATTCGTCGCCCTTGAACTGGGTGTAGGATTCGGGCAGCATGCGACCATTGACGAAGACCTTCTTGTCGGCGATGCGCAGGCGGTCGCCGGGCATGCCGATGACGCGCTTGACGTATTCCTTCTCCATGTCGGGGGGCGCCTTGAAGGTGACGATCATGCCGCGCTTGATCTTGACTTGCGGCAGCATGAAATTGCCGATGCGGCTGATGGAGTTGGAGTAGGAGACCTTGTCGACCAGCAGGTGGTCGCCGACCAGCAGCGTGCTCTCCATCGACGGCGTGGGGATGACGAACGACTGCAGCAGGAAGGTGTTCACGAAGAACACGTAGATCAGGACCTCGGCGATGAGCTCGAAGTATTCGCGCCCGACGGAGACCGTCCGCGGCGGCTTGGGCACTTTTGGTTTGCGCTTGAATGGATTGATCATTACGCAGATGGTAGCGCAAAATGGGCCATAAATCAAGTAGGCGGGGCAATACCAGGACAAGTGTTAGTGTTAGTGTTGGTGTTAGCAGGAGGCCTTACGGGCCGTTATGATATTAGCGGAGATAGCCAGAGATATTCCCATGAAGATTTCAGGTCCTTCTTCATGTAAGGGCGGTTCGCGAACCGCC
>DCVB01000046.1 GCA_002327965.1 Candidatus Aminicenantes bacterium UBA2199
AGGCTTGTGAGAAATGCGGGCTAGACACCAATGTCATCCTGCACGACCACGAGTGCATCCACAGCTTCGCGGACAACGACATCGTCCTGCCCATCACGGTCCTGGAGGAGCTGGACCAGTTCAAGCGCGGCAGCGACCAGATCAACTACAACGCCCGCGAGTTCATCCGCGTCCTGGACGGCCTTTCCGGGGACAAGATCGTCAGGGGCGGCATCCGCATCCATCCCAAGGGCGGCAAGATCCGCATCGTCACCGAGCACCTGCAGGAGCCCGAGGTGACCAGGGTCTTCACCGAGAACCGCCCCGACCGCCGCATCCTCAGCGTCGCCCACTGGCTGTCGCGCCAGAAGCGGCCGGGCAACGGCCAGGTGGTGCTGGTCTCCAAGGACGTCAACCTGCGGCTGAAGGCCAAGTCGCTGGCGATCGTCGCCCAGGATTACTTCACCGACCGCGTCCAGGACATCGACCAGCTTTACATGGGCAAGCGCGCCGTTCACGGCTTCCCCGGCGAGCTGATCAGCCGCTTCTACCAGGAAGCGGAGGGGATCGACCCGTCCGCGGCCGGCCTGGACGATCTGCTGCCCCACGAGTACTGCATTTTGAAAAACGGCAGCAAATCGGTCCTGGCATACCATAACCCCGAATCGGGCCGGCTGGAGCGCATCGAGAAGAAGCCGGCCTTTGGCATCACGCCCAGGAACGCCGAGCAGATCTTCGCCCTGCACGCCCTGACCCGCCCCGGCGTCCTGCTGGTCACCCTGGCGGGCAAGGCCGGGACCGGCAAGACGCTGCTGGCGCTGGCGGCCGCCCTGGAGACGTGCCGGCAGTTCCGCCAGGTCTACCTGGCCCGGCCCATCATCCCCCTCTCCAACCGCGACATGGGCTTCCTGCCCGGGGACATCGACTCCAAGCTGGACCCGTTCATGCAGCCGCTGTTCGACAACCTGGCGGTGATCAAGAACCAGTTCAACGAGAACTCCACCGAGTTCCGGCGCATCCACGGCATGCTGGAGGACAAGAAGCTGTGCATCACCCCGCTCTCCTACATCCGCGGCCGCAGCCTGGAGCGGATCTTCTTCATCGTCGACGAGGCCCAGAACCTGACTCCGCACGAGGTGAAGACCATCATCACCCGCGCCGGCGAGGGGACCAAGGTGGTTTTTACCGGCGACCCGTACCAGATCGACACCCCCTACCTCGACGCCCGCTCCAACGGCCTGACCTACCTGATCCACCGCATGAAGGGGCAGAAGATCTATGCGCACATCACCCTGGAAAAGGGCGAGCGTTCCATGCTGGCCGAACTGGCCAGTGATCTGCTATAGGCAATTCCACGATCCGGAAGTGTCAGTGTCAGCAAGAATCAAAGACGAGGCCAGTGTTAGTGATAGTGTCAGCAGGAAACCAGTGCATAATCCTGTGACCGTGACAGCAAGAGAAGGAATCGGTTTAAGGTGGAGGGTTTAGGGTGTAAGGGAAGAGATGAATTTCACCTTGCACCTTTGACCTTAAACCTTACACCGATAACCCTTCTTTAATCCCTTTCATCACGCATCACGCGTTACGCGTCACGAAGATCGATCCAGTGCTGTTGCCTTACGCCTTGCGCCAGGGCTATAGCGAGTTCTCCACCACCTTCAGCTTGAGGCGCGACAGGTACTCGGTGATCTTGATCTTCTTGGGGCAGGCCTCCATGCAGTTGAAGATGGTGTGGCAGCGCCAGACGCCGTTCTTGTCGTTGACGATCTCCAGCCGGTCGTCGGCGCAGTCGTCGCGGCTGTCGAAGACGAAGCGGTAGGCCTTGAGCAGGGCGGCCGGCCCGAGGTACTCGCTGTTGGGCCACGAGCTGGGGCAGGCGGCGCTGCAGGCGGCGCAGAGGATGCACAGCGTCGATTCGCCGATCTGCTCCAGCTGTTCGGGCGTCTGCACGAATTCCTTGTCCGGCAGGGGCTTGTCGACGATCAGGAAGGGCTTGATGCGCTTGAGTTTCTCGAAAAAGGGATCGAGGTCGACGACCAGGTCCTTGATGATCTGGAAGCCCGACAGCGGCTCGATCTTGAACTTCCTGCCGAAGCGGTGGATGGGGGTCTCGCAGGCCAGCACGTTGCGGCCGTTGACCTTCATGGCGCAGGAGCCGCAGATCGAGCTGCGGCAGGAGCGGCGGTAGGCCAGGGTGCCGTCGTGCTTCCAGTGGATCTCGTTGAGCACGTCCAGGATGGTCGAGTCGTCGTCGACCGAGATGGCGAACTCCTGCCAGTGCGGTTTCTCGTCGCTGTCCGGCTGGTATCTCAGTATGTTGACGTGGATGTCGATCTTCGCCATGGTTTTCCTCCTAGTATTTCCTTTCCTGCGGCTGGTACTGGGGGTAAATGACCACCGCCTTGCTGTAATCCATCACGATCTTGCCGTCCCGGCGCCAGGCCAGCGTATGCTTCAGCCAGTTGCCGTCATCCCGCTTGGGGAAATCGCTGCGGAAATGGGCTCCGCGCGACTCCTTGCGCGCCAGGGCGCCCTCGACGATGACCTCGGAGAAGCTGAGCAGGTTCTCCAGCTCCAGGGCCTCGATCAGGTCGAGGTTGAAGGCCAGGCCCTTATCATCGACGCCCGCCTGTTGGTAGCGATCCTGAAGTTCCTTGATGACCGCCAGCATCTTGAGCATGCCGTCCTGGTTGCGGAACACGCCCATGTTCCGGGTCATGTTCACCTGCAGCTCTTCGCGGATGTCGGCGTGGCGCTCCTTGCCGCCCGCGAACAGGCGGTCGATCTTGGCCTGCGCGGCCTCCAACGGCTTGGCCGGCAGGTCGGCAAAGGCGTTCTTGCGGCAGTAATCGGTCATGTGGCTGCCGGCGATGCGGCCAAAGGTGGCCGCGTCCTGCAGTGAATTGGTGCCCAGGCGGTTGGCGCCGTGCAGCGAGAGGCAGGAGGCCTCGCCGGCGGTGTACAGCCCCTTGACCACCTGGCCGGCGGCGTTCTTGATCACCTCGGTGTTCAGGTTGGCCGGGATGCCGCCCATCGAGTAGTGCGCCGTGGGCTGGATGGGAACCGGATCGGTGATGGCATCGACCTTCAGGTAATTCAGGGCCAGGTCGTGGATCTGCGGCAGGCGCGACAGGATCTTCTCCTTGCCCAGGTGGCGCAGGTCGAGGTAAACGTAGTCCTGGCCCTGGATGCCGCGCCCCTCGTTGATCTCGGTCTGCTCGGCGCGCGAGACCACGTCGCGCGGCGCCAGCTCCATCTTGGCCGCGGCATAGGTCTTCATGAAGCGCTCCCCCTTGTCGTTGACGATATACGCTCCTTCGCCGCGGGCCGCCTCGGAGAGCAGAATGCCGTGCTTGTAGAGTCCGGTGGGGTGGAACTGGACGAACTCCATGTCCTCCAGCGGCAACCCGGCCTCGAGCACCAGGGCCACGCCGTCGCCGGTATTGGCGTGGGCGTTGGAAGTGACCTTCCAGGCACGGCCGTAGCCGCCGGTGGCCAGCAGCACCGCCTTGGCCTGGAAGATATGCAGGCCGCCGGTACGGATATCCCAGGCCACCAGGCCGCGGCAGACATCGTCTTTGATTTGCAGCGACAGCACCTGGAATTCGTTGAAGAACAGGACATTATGCCGCAGGCACTGCTCGAAAAGGGTGTGCAGCAGCACGTGACCGGTGATGTCCTGGGCGAAGCAGGCCCGGGGCTGGGAATGACCGCCAAAGGGGCGCTGGTTGATGCGCCCGTCCTTGGTGCGCGAGAAAGGAACTCCCATGTGCTCGAACTCGTAGACCGTCTTGAGCGCCTCGTTGACGAAGCGCTCGACGACGTCCTGGTCGGCCAGGTAGTCGCTGCCCTTGATGGTGTCGAACATGTGGGCTTCCAGCGAGTCCTCGCTGACATTGGCCAGGGCGGCGGCGATGCCCCCCTGGGCCCCGCCCGAATGCGAGCGCGTCGGGTAAACCTTGGTGATCACGGCGGCGGTCAGCCCGCTCTTGGCCACCTGCAGGGCGGCGCGCAGGCCGGCCAGGCCGGCACCGACGATCACGGCGTCGATCTGGTGATAATTTCTTGCTTCTTCGATCTTCATGGTGTCGCTCCTTCAGGCAACCTTCAGGGTGTAGAGCTTGATGATGGTCAGGGTGCCGACGAACAGCAGCGCCAACCCGACCGTGAGCAGCAGGCTGAACCAAGCCAGGCGCCAGCCCCTGCTGGAGAGGTAGTCTTCCAGCACCGACCAGACCCCGTTCAGGCCGTGGTACAGGGCGGTGATCAGGAAGGCGAACTGCAGCAGCGGGAACCACCAGCTCTGGGCCCGCTCCAGCACCTGGCGGTATTCCACCGCGTGGGTACGGGTCAGGAAGTGGTAGGTGATGAAGTGGAAAAGGAGCAGGATGAACAGGATGACGGCCGATATGCGCTGCAGCAGCCAGGCGACCGCCCCCGAACGCGACGTTTGCTTGAAGTTCTTTTCCATCGTGCCCTCCCTAGAACGCGTGGCGCAGGAGCAGGAAGGAGCCCAGCGCCCAAAGGACGAAGGCCGCGGCGATCAGCGCGACGAACAGCTTCTTGTGCGCCAGCGAGCCCTTGAAGAAATCGACGATGACGATGCGCGCGCCGTTGAAGGCGTGGAAGAGGATGACGCCCCACAATCCCACCTCCAGCAGCTTGAACAGCGGGCTGCTCAGGAAGGTCATGACCTCGTTGAAGGTCTTCTCGCCGTAGGTCAGGCTGTTGATGACCCAGATGTGCAGGCTCAGGTAAAAAATGAGCGCCAGCCCCGAAAGCCGGTGCAGGATCCAGGCCCAGGAGCCGATGAAGTTGTAATACGTGAAGTCATAAAAGCGGGTTCTCTTGTACACGCTCTCCTCCTTGAGTGAGATCGATGAAAAAACATTGTAATATTATAAACGGCTAACTTCAATCGTCCGATTGACTTTTGCCGCGAAAAAAAATATTTTAGTGGGATGGAAGGCGAAGCAACGGACACGCCGCAGGCCGACACCCTGGCGCTGCGGCACATGATCGGCAAGAACCTCTGGCTGGTGCGCATCCGCTGGGTCTACCCGATCTTTATCATGGCCTTTTTCCTGGGCTACCGTTTCCTGGCCCGGCGCTCGCCCATCAACCCGCTGGATGCGCTGCTGGTCTTCCTGCTGCCCATCGCCGCCAACCTGCTGTTCCTGCTGGCCATCCGCCGGTGGGAAAAGGCAAAAGGGACGCCGGCGAGCTACGACGAATGGGCGCGCCTGGCCGCCCATCAGCTCGACCTCGACCTGGCGGCCTTCTCCCTGACCGTGTTCTTTTCCGGCGGCCTGCAAAGCCCGGTCATCGCCCTGATCATCCTCTACATCGTTATCTCCACCTTCCTGGCCGACCAGCGCCGGGCCCTGCGCAACACCGTGGCCGCCATGGTGCTGCTATTGGTTATCGCCCTGCTGCAGGAGGGCTGGGATTTTTTAGCCGGCCCCATGGTCACCGACCTGCTGGCGTATTATTTCCTGTTCGTATTCACCTACCTCATCTCCGGTTATCTTGCCAAGAACCTGCACCGCAACGAGGAACTGCTCAGGGAGCTGCTGCTGCAGTCGCGCGAGATGTCGGTCACCGACGGCCTGACCGGCCTGTACAACCAGATGCATTTCTTCCAGCTCCTGGAGCGCGAGACCCGGAAATCGCAGCGCTACGGCATGAGCTTCTCGCTGATCATCTTCGACGTCGATCACTTCAAGAACTTCAACGACCAGCACGGGCATCTGCGCGGTTCGGAAACGCTGCGCGCCGTCGCCGACCTCATGCGCCGCAAATTCCGCGCTGGCGACCTGCTGGCCAAGTACGGCGGCGACGAATTCGTCGTCATCCTGCCCCAGACCGACAAGGTGGGCGCCTATCTGGCCGCCGAGAGGCTGCGCGAGGGGATGGAGAAGCAGGCATTCCCCGGCGCCGAGACGCAGCCGCAGAAGAAATTGACCATCTCCATCGGCCTGGCCGCTTTTCCCGAACACGGCGCCGGCGCCAATGAGATCCTCAACCGCGCCGACAAGGCGCTGTATTTCGCCAAGGAATCGGGACGCAACCGCACCGTCATCTACAATGAGCAGATTGAGAAGGAGAACGAATGACCGGGCCGAAAGCGGCCGCAACGCCCCGCAGGAACGGGCCCCTGAAGGAGGGATCCTTGGACATTGAGCGCGCCAGCGGCCTGCTGCTGCACATCACCTCACTTCCCGGCGACCGCCACTGCGGCACGCTGGGCCGGGAAGCCGCATCCTTCGTTTCCTTCCTGGCCGCCAGCGGCCAATCCTACTGGCAGGTCCTGCCCCTGGGGCCGGTCTGCCCGCACTGGAATTTCTCGCCCTACTCGTCGCCGTCGACCTTCGCCGGCAACGAGATGCTGATCGATCCGCACGCACTGCATGAGCGGGGCTGGATCACGGCCGACGAGCTGCGTGCGGGTTCCGGCGTCCCCGCGGGCGACTTCTGCGACCTGGACGCCGCCGCCGCCGGGAACGCCGCCTGGCTGGAAGCATCCGCCCGGCGTTTTTTCGCAGCCGGTGACCGCGCTGACGCATTCGCCGCCTTCTGTTCAAGGGAAAAGAGCTGGCTCGAGGATTACGCCCTGTTCCGCGCCCTGGCCGATCGTTTCGCCACATTTCAATGGACCGCCTGGCCCGGCGATATCTCCCGCCGCGAGCCCGCCGCCGTCGCCCGCTGGCAAAAAGAGCTGCAGGACGCCATTCGCAGGCGGCGCTTCGAACAGTTCATTTTTTTCAGTCAATGGCGGGCGCTGAAGGAGACCGCCAATCGCCAGGGCGTGCGCCTCATTGGCGACATCCCTTTTTACATTAATTTCGAGAGTGCCGACGCCTGGTCGCGTCCCGACATCTTTCAGGTCGATGAGGGGACGGGACGGCCGGCATTCGTGGCCGGCGTCCCACCCGACTACTTCAGCGCCAGCGGCCAGCGCTGGGGAAACCCGCTCTACCGCTGGCAACAGGATGGGGCGCTTCATGCCCCGACCATGGCCTGGTGGCAGCAGCGCATCCGCCATCTGCTGCAAATGGTCGACCTGCTGCGCATCGACCATTTTCGCGGCTTCGATTCCTATTGGGCGATTCCGGAGGCGGAGCCGACGGCGGTCAAGGGCCGCTGGCACCCGGGGCCGGGCATGGCCTTTTTCGATCACCTGAAGCGCGAACTGGGCAGCCTGCCCCTGATCGCCGAGGACCTTGGCGAGATCACGCCGGAGGTGGTGGCATTGCGCGAGCGCCTGGGTTTCCCGGGCATGAAGATCCTGCAGTTCGCCTTCGACGGCCAGAGCGCCAACCCCTACCTGCCTCACAACTTCACCGGGATCAACTGCCTGGTCTATACCGGCACCCACGACAACAACACCAGCAACGGCTGGTTCTACGGCCCGGAGACCGACGAGGCGCAGAAGCAGGCCATCCTGGACTACATGGATCTCGGCCACCGCGACGAGTTCCACTGGCATTTCATCCGCCTGGCCATGCAGTCGGTGGCCCGCCTGGCCGTATTCCCGGTTCAGGACGTTCTGGGCTATAACGAGCGCTTCCGCCTCAACACGCCGGGCCGGGCCGTGGGGAACTGGCGCTGGCGCCTGACCCCGGGAGCGCTGACCCTGGAGCTCGGCCGCCGCCTGCGGTACCTGACGGAAACGTTCAACCGCCTGCCGGCGGCACGGAGCCTGTCCTGATTTCAGCTTTTTCCCGCCCTCCTGTCATGAAAACAGGACAGTTTCCATTGCCTGAACTTGGCATGTGAATTGCTTTCTATTCAGCGAGGAGGTCAACATGAAAAAGACCTTAATCGTATTCGCGAGCATGCTGTTGTTATCGGTCGCCTGCTGGGCCGACAACGTGGAAACGAACGCCAACGAAGCCAAATATTACGACAACGCCAAGGTCGTGCGCGTCAAGAGCGTGGAGGGCGAGGGATTTGTCCGGCGTTCCTATGACGAGGGCATGGAAGAGGCCACGGTCAACCTGCCCCTGTTCGAGAAGGACGTCGTGGGCACGACCGACGGCCGCCTGGCCGTCTATCTTGGCCGCCTGAATTACCTGCGCCTGGACGCGGACACGGTGGTCATGCTGGAAAAGGTGCCGGCACTGCGCCGCACCGACCTGGCCGTGCGCCTGGAGGAAGGGAGCATCTACCTGGACATCGAGAACCTGGACCGTGAAAAGGGCATCGAGATCCAGACCGCCGACTGCGGCATTTTCCTCCTGGACAAGGGGGTATACCGCGTCAACTCCGGCTTTGACGGGAAGACCGAAGTGATCGTGCTGGAAGGCATCGCCGAGGTGGCCGGGAGCGACAGCAGCCGCAATGTCCGCGAGAACCAGAAGATCGTCATGGAGCGCGGCCGGATGGTCGAACGGCCATTCTATTTCTATGCCTCGGAGAAGGACGATTTCGACCGCTGGAACGAGGAAAATAACCGCGATCTGGGCTATGCGCGTTACGGCACCGCCCGCTACCTGCAGGGGGGCTACGAGGATTACGAGTATGAGATGTCGCGCGCCGGTCGCTGGATCTACATGGCCGATTACAGGTCCTATGTCTGGCGTCCCTACCACGCCGGTGCCGACTGGAGGCCCTACGCCAACGGCCGCTGGGTGTGGAATCCCTATTACGGCTATGTCTGGACTTCGTACGACGCCTGCGGCTGGTTCACCCACCACTATGGCCGCTGGCACTGGAACTACAATCACGGCTGGTACTGGATCCCCGCCTATCACTGGTCGCCGGCGTGGGTTTCCTGGTTCTGGAACGACCATTACTACGGCTGGAGCCCGCTCAGCTGGTGGAACCGGCCGGTGGTCATCATCAACAATCACTGGAACCGCCATTACGATTACCACCGCGGCATCCCGCACCACTCGCGTTCCACCATCATCATCCGCAAGAACGAGCTGTCGGCCTCCAACATCCACCGCGTGGCCCTGAACAAGGCCAATCTGGGACAGGTCAACGGCGGCTCCATCGCCTACCGGGGTTCGGCCCCCGCCGTGCGCCCGGAGCTGAACAAGGTCACGGTGATCAACGCCAGGGGGCGCTCGGTAACCTACAAGCAGGGCGCCGTCGTCAGCGCGGAAAAGTACCGCGCCCAGGGTTCCGATGTCCGCGATTCCGTCTACAAGTACAGCGCCCCTCCGGTCAGCCCTCAGGCCGTCCGCTCGACCGTCAGGAACGATAGCGAATTCCGTACGCGCAAAGACCATGAGTCTTCCGGCGGCACCCGCTACAAGTCCGGCACGGGCAGTTCTTCCAGCACCGGCAGCACCACCCGCAGCGGCAGCTATCGCAGCAAGTCCGACGATTCCGGCAGCGGCGGTTCCAGCAGCGGCAGCTCAGGCAATAGCAGCTACCGCAGCCGCTCCGGCAGTTCTTCCTCCTCTTCTTCCGATAGCTCCAGCACGACGGCCAGGAAAAAGAAAAAAGGGGAGCCGTCCTACCTCTCGTTTTCGGCAAGCGGCGGCTCCGGACAGACCTCGGGCGCGGCCGCGCCGGTTGCCCGTTATCGGAGCCGGACCGTCTCGGGCAGCGGCGCCGCATATGCCTCCGGCGAAGACACGGCGAGCCAGTCGACTGCGAATTCCAACCGCAGGTATATCGGCAGCATCCCCTCCTCACCGGGCCATTCAAGCGATTCGCGACCCAGCTCCAGTTACGGCTCCTACCGCTCCCGGAACCCAGCGACCGGCAGCAACTCGGGCAGCTCAAGTTCATCGAGCTCCTCCACCACCTACAGCCGCCCCGTTAGCAGCAGCGGCGGCGGCTCCTATGCAAGCGGCAGCCGCTCATCTTCCCCCAGCCGCACCTACAGCTCCGGTTCCTCTTCTTCCTCCAGGAGTTCCAGTGGCTCTTCCGGATCTTCTTCGTCCAGCAGCTCTAGTAGCAGCAGGGCCAAAAAGAAATAGAAGAAAAATCGAAGTGTTAGTGTTAGTGATAGTGTCAGCAGGAGACCAGAACAGAATTCAGTGTCAGTGACAGTGTCAGTGTCAGCAAGAAAAAAGGGACTCGGTTCAAGGCGTAAGGTTTAAGGTTTAAGGGAAGAGAGGAGTTCCACCCTCAGCCCTACGCCTTGCGCCATACGCCGAGTCCCATTCTTTCACGTGACGCGTTACTCGCCACGCATAACCCGTTACGATAGTTCGTTACTTTTTCCTGTGGATTTGCTATAATGGGAGCCGCCATGAATGGAGAGGCATCATGAAAATATTTCTGGACACGGCCAGCATCGTTGAGATCAAGAAAGCCCTGTCATACGGCGTCATCGACGGCGTCACCACCAACCCCAGCCTGGTCGCCAAGGAGGGCCGGGAGTTCATCCCCCTGGTGCGGGAGATCACCGCGCTGGTCCCGGGGCCGGTCTCCGTCGAGGTGACGGCCAGCACCCCGGAAGAGATGGTCGCCCAGGCGGAACAGTATGCCGCCCTCGCCGCCAATGTGGTCGTCAAGGTCCCGATCAACCTGGAGGGGCTGCAAGTGGTCAAAAGCCTCGCCGGGCGCGGCATCAAGACCAACGTCACGCTGGTCTTCTCCCCCTCGCAGGCATTGCTGGCCGCCAAGGCCGGGGCGACCTACGTATCACCGTTCGTCGGCCGCGTCGACGACATCTCCGGCGACGGCATGGCCCTGGTCGAGGACATCGCCCTCATTTTCGACAATTACGATATCACCACCGAGATCATCGTCGCCTCGGTGCGCCACCCGCTGCACTTCGTGGAAGCGGCGCGCATCGGCGCCCACGTAGCCACCATTCCCTTCGCCACCCTGGCGCAGCTCCTGAACCACCCCCTCACGTCCTCCGGCATGGAGCGCTTCCTCAAGGACTGGGAAAAAGTCAAGCGCTGACGAATGAAGAAACGGCTCAAGGTCCCGATCGGTTTTTTTTTATACTTTTACTGTTCGCCGGCGCCTATTACGGCGCGAAATACTACGTCTATCGCCTGATCACCCGCGACGGCGCCGTCGCGGTCCGCTTCAGCGACCTGCGCCTCTCCCTCTTTCCCCTGGGGCTGGAGATCCGCAACATCAAGGATTTCCCCATTTACGACGACAACCTGGTCTCGTTCGCCGGCGTCAACGTCTATCTGCCGTCGACCTCGCTGTTCATGAGGACAAAGGCCATCAGCATCGAGATCGACCGGCCGCTGTTCATCCTCGACGATTCGCTGCTCAAGGGCCGGCCCGGAGGCAAGGGGCTCGGTGCCTCCTTCTCGATCCAGCGCATCCGCATCCGTAACGGCGAGTTGCGCTTCCGGGGACGGGACATCGAAGCCCAGCTGCTCGCCTTCAACCTGCAGTCAGGGAGCCTGGCCGAAGGCTACTCGTTCCGCGTCGATTCGCCCCATCTGAAGGTCACGCTGCCGGTGAGCGGCGATCCGGTATCGCTGGAAGGCAACCTGACCGCCGAAATCCACCAGCAGGGCGATGATTGGAAGATCAGCCGCTTCGCCTGGCAGACCCACCGGCTGCGTTTCGGCCTCAACGGCCGCCTGATGCCGCAGGGCGCATTCCAGTTCAATGTTTCGGCCCAGGGCAACCCGGAGAATGTCCTGCGGCCGCTGCTGGACGAACTGGCCGTCAACGGCCTGACCTATGCCGATGCCCGCATCAGCCGCGACGCGCAGCATGCCGTGCGCGTCAGCGCCGACTTCAACTCGCCATCCTGCCGCGTGAAGGAAAACCGCTTTCGTGACCTGCGCGGCACCGCACGCTGGGACAGCCTGGGCCGCGCCCTGGAGCTGGAGGCCTCATTCGCCGGCGAGCTGGCGCGGACAAAACTGAGCCTGGCCAGCCGGGACAGGGAGACCCGCATCGCGTTTCATGACCTGCCCGCCGCCGTCATCGCCGACATCCTGGAGATCACCGATGACGCGCCGCTGGCCGGTATCGTCCGCCATGGCGAGGTGGAGTTCGTCCCGGGATTCATCCGCGGCCGGGCCGACCTGGACGCAACTCCCTCGCAACCGCTCAGCCTTCCCTTCGTGGTCATGGGCGGCATTGAATTCCAGCGCGACAAGCAAGCCAGGCAGACCACCTTCTCCGGGCAGAACCTGCAGCTCGGGGCCGGCGAGCTGAACATCAAGGGGCGGATCGATTCACGGGCCCATATCCTGGATATCCGCATCGCTGCCGCCCTCAAGGACATGGCGACCCTGGTGCCCTACACGGCCTACTACCTGGACATCGACCTGCTGCCCTGGAAGTTGAGCGGCGGCAGCGGCGCCTTCGAGCTCGTCATTGACAAGCGCCAGGGCCGCAAGCGCATCGACAGCCGCTTCCGCCTGGACGATTTCCAGGCCAACCGCCAGGCCATATCCAGCCTGGGCGGCGAGGTGCACCACACGCCAGCGGGGACCCGCGGCGACATCACCGTCAATGCACCCGACCTGAATTCCCGCGTCGACCTGGCCATCGCCGCCGGCAGGACCGCCATGCGCTTTCACGAGCTGCAGGGGGAATCACGCAAGATCATGAGAATCCTCAACCTGGGACTGGACCTGGACGGCCCGATCACGGGCGATTTCACCTACAGCACGGGCAGGGCACTGAAGGAACCCGAAGTGCTCGGGAATTTTTCGGCCGCCCGCCTGAAGTTCATGGGCTACGCCCTCGGGCAGGTCAAAGGCGGCTTGCGCTCCAACCTGCAGGGCATAGAACTGTCCGCGCTGGAGTTTGTCCATCGCGGCGGCCGGGCGCGCGGCGACGTGACCATCGATTTTCAGCACCGGCGCTTCGACCTGCGGGGACGCATCGAGGACCTCGATGTCTCCCAGCTGCTGGGGGGGTTCAGCGGCCAAGCCGACCTGGAGATCGCCGGCAGCGGCGAGTTCATGAAGGATCCGCTGAAACTGACCTATCGATTCCGCGACGCGCATTACTACTCCGACCGCGGATTCGCCGTCGAAGGCCATGCCAGCCTGCTGACCGATTTTTCCGATTTCCGCCTGAATGCCAGCGGCCGGGCGATCCACCCGGCGGGGCTCTCGCCCTTCAGCGTCGAGCTCGCCCTCGACGGCGGACGATACTCCGGGTCGTTCAACTTCGACCTGAGCGACCTGGACATGCTCATCCCCTGGAAGAACAACGTCGGGAGCATGCGCCTGCTGGGTCAGCTTTTCACGGCCGCCGACGGTGGCCTCAGCAGCCGCGGCGTCGCCGTTTTTTCCGGGCAAACACTATCCCTGCCCAACTTCTCGCATTCCCTGGACAACTTCCAGGGAACGGTCACCTTCACCGGCGGTGATTTCTCCCTGCAGTCTCTGCGCGGCAGGATGGGGGGCGGCCCGGTGGAGGGCAACGGCCAGTTGTCCCTGGCGGACGGCCAGTTGAAGCAGATGACCTTCAACCTGCAGGGCAAGGACCTGCGCCTCTATCCCATGGACCGCACCTCCTGCCTGGTCAACCCCAGCCTGAACCTGAAATACGAGGAGAAGCAGCTGCTGCTTTCGGGTTCGCTGGCGTTCCAGTCGGTCGACTGGCTGCGCGAGATCGACGAGCGCATCGTCTTCAGCACCCGCTCGCAGTTGTCCACTGCCGAGTCCAAGATCCTTGAAATGCTGCGGCTGGACATCGCCATGGCCAGCGAGAACATCCTGATGCAGAATTCGCTGGGGCGAATCCGCGGCCGTTTCAAGCTGCGCCTGACCGGCACCGCCAGCTTCCCGATCCTGAACGGCACCTGCGAAGGCAGCCGCGGGGAGATCTATTTTTCCGATCGCTCCTTCAACCTGTTGAAGGCCAAGCTGGTGTTCAACAACAACGCCGTCATCGATCCGTTGATCCACGTCGAATCGGAGGCGTTCGTCCAGAGTTACCGCATCCGCTTCGACATCCGCGGCAGCGCCTCGCGCGCCAAGCCCGAGCTGAGTTCCTCGCCGCCGCTGCCGACCCAGGACATCCTGGCCCTGGTGTCCCTGGGCGAGGTGTTCCAGCGCACCGGCTCTCTGGAGATCAGTTCGCGCGAAGGCGGCACCGCCCTGGTCACCGCCAAGCTGACCGAGGAAATCAAGAACCGCGCCAACCAGCTGTTGGGGATCGACCTGCTGCGCATCGATCCCGTCTTTTCCGCTTCCGGGCAGTCGACGGTGGACACCTCGCGGCTGACCATCGGCAAGACGATCTCCAAGGGCCTGCTCGTCGTCTATTCCACCACCCTTTCGACGTCGCGCCAGGAGATCCTCTACCTGCAATACCAGCTTTCGCCCAGCATGTCGCTGATCGCCATGCGCAACCAGGAAGGGCGTTACAGCCTCGACCTGCGCCTGCGCGCCCGGCGCTGAGGTCACATTGAACCGCCGTGACCCGCGCCACTTCCGCCGGCTGCTGGCGTCCGCCGGCCTGCTCCTGGCGCTGGCTGCCGGGCTGCCGGCTTCCACGCCTTTCGGGCCGGAGCAGCTCATCGGCCAGGTGCGGCTGCTGGACCACGACGGGCGGAACGAAACCGGACTGCATCCCTACCGTCCGCTGGTCGACCTGCGTTCCGGCGAGCCCTACCGCTATCGCGACATCCGGCGCAACATCGAGAGACTGAACCGAACCGGCCTGTTCTCCGGCATCGAGGTCAAGGTCCAGGAACGGGAAGGCAAAGAACTGGACGTCCTCTTCCTCCTGCAGCGCAAACCGCGCATCCGCTCCCTGGAGTTCAGCGGCGATCTTCCGCTGCCGGCGAGGGCGATGCGGTTGGCCATCTATTCCCTGCGCCGGGGCGAGCTGTTCGAGGAGAGCCGGTTGCCCGGGGCGCTGGAGGAACTGCAGACCCTGTTCCGTTCGCGCGGATACTTCAACGCCAGGGTGTCGCCCCGCATCATCCTGTCGGCTGACCGCTCTGTCTGCACCGTGCGCTTCGTCATCACCCCGGGACGCATCGCCCGCATCGCCCGCCTGGTGGTGAACGTCGATGACCCGAAGCAGGCGGGCGCCATTCTCGGTTTTTACGGCAACCGCAGCCATTATGTCCCGGACGAGTTCGTCAGGGCCGGGGAAAAAGCGCGCCTGCGGCTGAAGGAAAACCGCTATTATTTCCCGGAAATCAAGGTGGACGAGGAATTTCTGGACCCCGGGCGCACGACGGTCAACATCACGGTGACGATCGCCTGCGGCTTCCGCTACCATTTCTTCTTCCAGGGCATGGCCGACAGGATGGCGCTGATCTCCGACGTCTGGGAGCGGCAGGTCTTCGAGAAATGGGCCGAGGAAGAAAGCCGGGCCCGGCTGCTGAACCACCTGAAGAACGAAGGTTACTTCGACGCCCGCATCACGTCCTTCGTCACCACCCGCGGCGCGGACAAGACCATCGTGTTCACGGCGGAAAAAGGGAGCCGCTACCGCCTGGGAACGATCACCGCCAGCGGCAACCGGGCGGTCAGCGATGAAAAAATCCAGGAGATCATCCGCGCCGACGATCTGCTGTTCAACAAGCTGTTCTGGCTGCGGCTCAATTCCCTGGTGGCCGACATGGAAGTTCTCAAGCTCTACTACTACTACCAGGGCATTTCGCCCATTGAGATCCGCCTGGAACCGAGCTTCCGCGGCCGCCGCGTCGACATTGACTTCGTCATCAACGAAGGCCGGTCGCTGCGCATGGGCAGCGTCGAGTTCAACGGCAACCGGGCGTTCGCCAGCGCCGACCTGTACCGGCTGCTGAGGAGCCGCACCGGCAGCCCCTACGTGCCCAAGCAGTTCAGCGACGACATCGCCCGGCTGCAGAATTTCTATTGGGACAACGGCTACGATGACGCCAGCATCCGCTACGAGCTTTCCCCGGGCGAGGAAAAGTCGCTGCTGATCACCATTGACGAGAACGAGCGCAAGCGCATGGGCGAACTGATCCTCATCGGCGCCGCCCCCCCCCAGCGCCGGTTCCTGCGCAAGCTGTTCCCGATGCGCCGGGGGCAGCCGTTCAGCCGCAATCAACTCGAGGCCTTCCGCGCCGATGTCGAGAACAGCGCCGTCTTTTCCGAGCTGCGCGTGGAGAAGATCGCCAGGGGAGAGGAAACCCTCGATGTCCTGGTGCGGGTCGTCCCTGACCGCAGCCGCCTCTACGGTTTCGGCGTCGGCTGGGAGGAGCGCCGCGGGCCCCGCGGTACGCTCGAGTTCCAGGAAAAGAACCTGTTCCAGTCGACCTCGTCGGTGGCCGCCACCCTGCAGCTGGGCGTCAACATGCGCGACAAGCGGCTGGTGGTCAACGATCGCCGGGGCATCCTGACCGTTGACACCCCCCTGTTCTTCGACCAAAAGGTCACCTCGTCCCTCCAGCTCTGGGAAGAGGACGAAAGCTACCCCAGCTACCGTTTCAAGCGCTGGGGTCTGGGCGCCGCGTTCGTGAAGAAATTCTCCGACACGCTGTACCTGCTCGGCTCGGCCAAGTGGTATCGCACCTCGCTCACCCGGCTGGAGATCCCGGTGTTCGGCGTCGACCAGCTGAACAAGCCCTTCAACACCACCGCCCTGTCGTTCTCCTTCGTCAACGAGGGGCGCAACGATCCGTTCAACCCGCGCAACGGCCATTTCCTCACCGCCGACCTGAAATTGGGACTGCCCCTGTTCGAGAAGGATTACACCTTCCTGAAGTTCTTCTGGAACTACCAGCGCCATTACCCCTTGCTGCGCGACGGCGCCTTCAGCATCTCGGTCAAGAACGGCATCGGCTTCGGCGACATGTCGATCACGGAGCGTTTTTTCGCCGGCGGCTCGCATTCCTTCCGCGGCACGCGCAACGACCGCCTGGGCCCCATCAACCTCGATTCGGACAATCCCGAGGGCGGCAACATCCTGCTGCTGCTCAACCTGGAAGCCACCGTGCCCAGCGTGCTGCTGCCGGTGGAAAACCTGTACTATACCTTTTTCGCCGACGTGGGCAACGTGTTCGGCAAGTCCAGCGACCTCAACCTGAAAAAGATGGAGCGCGCCCTGGGTTTCGGCCTGAAGTACCGCACGCCGCTGGGCCCCATTCGCCTTGATTTCGCCTTCAACCTGCGCAGGGCCGCCGAGCAGAACTTCCTGGTGCAGATCGGTATCGGCAACGTGTACTGATCCAGAACGAAAATCGGTGTACGGCATTCGGCAGACGGCAAGAAAAAAGCATCAGAAAGAACTCGGTGTACGGTTGACGGATTACGGTAGACAGTCAGAAAAAGGCAATATTAAGACTTAAATTCCAAATTCCAAGCACCAAATTCCAAACAAATTCCAAGCTCCAATAACCCAATGACCAAAACAAAGAGAAGAAGTCGATCTTCGTGACGCGTAACGCGTGGCGCGGAATCCGTTACACGTTATGCGTTAGGCGTGATTAAAAAAACAGGAGATGGCGGGAACTTCTCTTCCCGTAAACCGTCTACCTTCTACCGTAAACCGATTTCAATTAACGGCACTGTTATTGACGCTGTCAATGGATTTTGTTCTGATCTCCTGCTAACACTATCACTAACACTAACACTCGTCTTTGTATTGCCGGTATTGCCCTGCTGGCACGGGTACCGGCACTAAAGAAAATAGCCTAATGCCAGTAATAAATCGGTGACGATGACCAAAGCCACGTTCAGCCCCTGGGCCGCGACCAGGCGCGGCGGGTCAGCGTGGTGCTTCCAGGCCAGGACGGAGGCGGCAAGCCCCAGGGGCAGTGCCGCCAGGGCGATCCATGCCGCGTGCGGGACGTTCAGCAGCAGCGGGCCGGCGGCGATCAGCGCGAAGACCAGCAGCACGCCCAGCGCATAGAGTGCCGCGCTGCGTTTCGTGCCGAGCCGGATGACCAGGTGGCGGCGGCCGCCGCTGCGGTCGGCCTCGGCGTCAGGGAACTCGTTCAGGAACAGGAGCAGCGCCGTCAGGATCCCGGGAGGGATCGAGATATAGAGGATATCCAGCGTCATGAAGGACGTCAGGGCAAAGTGCGAGCCGATGACCACCAGGCTGCCCAGGGTAAGCCCGCTGGCCAGTTCGCCGATCCCCCAGCGGGCGAGGTGCGACGTGTAGAAGCGGATGGCCAGCGCGCCGCAGGCCATGAACGCCAGGATCGGCCAGCCGCTGATCCGGGCGAAGTACAGGCCGACGGACCCGGCCGCCAGCAGCGTGCCGTAGGCGGCGATCGTCACCTGGCGCGGTGTCGTCAGCCCCGCCTGCAGCATGCCGCTGCCGCCGCTGAACGGCGTGCGCGCCGTGCGGGCATCGATGCCGGTGGCATGGTCGGATAGCTCGTTGAACAGGTTGACGGCCGCGTGGGCCAGTACCACGCCGGCGACCAGCAGCAGGGAATGACCGGTGTGAGAGAACCCGTGCCAACGGGCGGTGGCCGCACCCAGCAGGGTCAAGGCCACTGCCAGTATCAGGAAGGGACCGCGGATCTGTTGAAACCAGACTCCGAGCATTGGTTCTGCCGCCATGATGACCTCCTGACGTTCCGGCAGATTGTAAACCAAAGCGGCGGCCCAGGCAACCGGGTGTAGGAGTCCATTACATATTGGACTTCTGCCTATGAAGGCGAGCTGATTGTACATAGTATTCCATCGGGGTGATGTTGCCAAGGCCACGGTGGGGTTTGCGGGTATTGTACCAGAGGAGGTAGTC
>DCVB01000093.1:0-330 GCA_002327965.1 Candidatus Aminicenantes bacterium UBA2199
GCGAAGAATTACCCCGCGCTCTGGAAATTCTTTGTCGCGGCCAACCGCGCCCTGGTGCAGGCGGACGTCAGCCCGGAGTATTTTCATAACCGGGCCCGGCCGCGCCTCGATGCCGCCCGCTTCATGTGGGCCGGCATCCCCGCGGTCTCTTTTTCCGCCGGCGATGCCCCGGAGCTGCCCTTTCCCACCTACCATACGCGCCATGACACCCCGGACATCCTCACGCCGGGGATCATGGTCGAACTGGGAAAGCTGATCTTCGCCAGCCTGGCCGACCTGGCGGCGTGCCGGTAAGGGCCGGTTTCCAAATTCCCGGCCTTTCTGTATAAT
>DCVB01000093.1:339-33681 GCA_002327965.1 Candidatus Aminicenantes bacterium UBA2199
CAAGGTCAAGGTCAGCCGCAAGATCTTCGTCTCGGCGGACAGCGGCTTCGGCGTCTTCCTGGTCCGGGTGGAAGGGACGCGCGAGAGCCGGGTCATCGTCGGCAACCTCTTTTCCCTGAGCGAGGGCGATTTCCTCGAGATCGAGGGCGAGGAATCCGAGCACCCGCGCTTCGGCACCCAGATCAAGGTCAGCTCCTTCGAGTTCATCAAGCCCGAGGACGGCGAAGGCATGGTCCGCTATCTTGCGTCCGGCCGCTTCAAGGGCATCGGCAAGAAAACGGCCCAGAAGATCGTCGACCGCTTCGGCCAGGGCACGTTCGAAGTCCTGGAAAACGATCCCGAACGATTGCGCGAGGTGCCGGGGTTGAGCAAAAAGATCATCGAGACCGTCCAGCAAAGCGTCCGCGGCAGCCGGGTGCTGCGCGACCTGACCGTGCGCCTGACCCCCTTCGGGGTTGGCCAGGAGCTGGTATTCCGCATCCACCGCGAATTCGGCGACCTGGCGCCGGCGCTGATCGAGAGCGACCCCTTCCTGCTGATCGAGCGCGTGCGCGGCGTCGGCTTCAAGGTTGCCGACACCATCGGCCGCGCCATGGGCATCGCCAAGACCGACCCGCAGCGCATCCGCGCCGGCATTTTTTTCATCCTGGATCAGGGCGAGTTTCAGCGCGGCGACCTGTATGTCCCGCGCGACGAACTGCTGAAAAAATGCTCCTGGCTGCTCGATGTCGTCGACAGCGACGTGGACGTCGTCCTGGAAAGCCTGCTCGAGCGTTCCGAGCTGTGCCGCGCCGCCATCCCGGAGGCCTGCGTCCTCAAGCCGCAGAACGAATTGATCGAGAAAGTCGCGGCCCGCAGGCTGTTTCAGCTCGCCCAAAGCCCCTATTCTTCCGATGAACCGGCCGTGAACTTTGAGGCCGTTTTCGAAAAACTGGCCCTGGAGCTCAGCGCGGAACAGAAGCAGGCGGTGCTGGCCGCCGTGCGCAACCGCTTGACCATCATCACCGGCGGCCCCGGCACGGGCAAGACCACCATCATCCGCGCCATCATCGAGATCCTGAAGGCCAACCAGCGGCCGATCCTGATCGCCGCCCCGACCGGGCGGGCGGCCAAGCGCATCGAGGAGAGCGCGCTCTGCCAGGCCTCGACCCTCCACCGCCTGCTGAAGTTCAATCCCGAGACGGGCCAGTTCGTGCACAACGCCCAAAACCCTCTGCCATCGGGCGCCGTCATCGTCGACGAGTTCTCCATGGTCGATTCGTTCATCCTTTTCTCGCTGCTGCAGGCGCTCAGCGACGACACCCAGCTGATCATCATCGGCGACAAGGATCAGCTGCCCTCGGTCGGCCCCGGCAATGTCCTGCGAGACATGATCGCCAGCGGCTATTTCAACACCATTTACCTGAAGCGCAATTTCCGCCAGGACCGGGACAGCCTGATCGTCGAGAACGCCTTCCGCGTCAACAGCGGCGAGGCGCTCCTGTTTCCCGCCCCCGACCCGGCGGCGGACTTCGTCTTCCTGGCGGTGCGCGAGGAAGCCCAGGTCCTGGAGAAGGTGGAGCGCATCATCCGCTTCTACCAGGGCGAGTACCCGTTCAATTCCTCCGCCCTGCAGGTGCTGGTGCCCATGTACCGCGGCGAGGCCGGCATCGACCGCATCAACCAGATGGTCCAGGAGAAGTTCAATCCCGGGCCGTTCCTGCTGAAGCGGGAGAAAGTCGCCTTCAAGCGCCAGGACAAGGTCATGCAGACCAAGAACGACTACGACAAGGGGGTCTTCAACGGCGACCTGGGAACCGTCGAGGACTACAACGCCGGCGACAAGCTGCTGCTGGTCAACTATGACGGCTGGATCGTCGAGTACGCCGCCGACGAGCTGGACGAGCTGACCCTTTCCTACGCCGTCTCGGTGCACAAGTCGCAGGGGTCGGAATATGACGTCGTGGTCCTGTGCCTGCTTCCGGGCCACGCGCGCATGCTCAGCCGCGAGTTGTTCTACACGGCCATCACCCGGGCCAGGAAAAAATTGATCCTGCTCTCGGATGAAGCGACCGTCGCCCGGGCCTGCGCCAACTCGCAGCCGGTGCAGCGCCGCACCCTGCTGCCGCTGCGCCTGCGCGAGGTGTTCGAGGCCGGGCCTGTGGTATAATCGCAGCCATGGACGACCTCGCTCCCACGCCGCTGCTGCGCCAGTACCAGGAGATCAAGAAAAGCTATCCCGATGCCATTCTCTTCTTCCGCCTGGGGGATTTTTACGAGATGTTCTTCGACGACGCCCGCACCGCCGCCCCCATCCTGGAGGTGGTGCTGACCTCGCGCAACAAGAACAAGGAAGGCGCCGTACCGCTCTGCGGCGTGCCGCACCACGCCTGGGAGAACTATGCCGCCAAGCTCCTGCGCAAGGGCTTCAAGGTGGCCATCTGCGAGCAGGTGGAGGACCCGGCCCTGGCCAAGGGCATCGTGCGCCGCGAGGTCACCCATATCCTGACACCGGCCACCGCCCTGGAGGTGGATGCGCTCGACGCCGGACTGAACAACTACATCGCCGCCATCGGCAGCGCCGGCGGCGCGCTGGCCCTGGCCTCCCTGGACCTGGCCGTGGCCGATTTTGAGGTCAAGTCCTTCGCTGTAGGCAACGACGAGGCGCTGTTCAACGAATTCTACCGCAAGTTTCCCAAGGAGATCGTCATCGCCCGGGGCTTCGAAAAGGAGTTCGCCCTTTTCGTCAGGCGTTTCCCCGAGTTCGCCGGCATCCTGGTGACTGTCTACGAGGATGCCGAGTTCGCGCCGGTTGATTGCGCCGCGGTCCTTAAGGGCCAGTTCGGTCTGGAGAACATCGAAGGCCTGGGCCTGGCGGGTCACCCCGCCGCCATCGCCGCCGCCGGCGTGCTGATCAAGTATCTGCGCTCGATCCGCCCGGGCTCACTGCCCCATGTCGGCACCCCGCGCTTCAGCGCCAGTGAGGAACACCTGGTGCTGGACGCCGTTTCGTTCCGCAACCTGGAGGTGCTGGCCAACCTCAGGACCGGCAGCGCCTCCGGCTCGCTGTTCGCCGCCGTGGACATGACCGTCACCCCCATGGGCCGGCGCCTGCTCAGGAAATGGCTTGCCTACCCCCTGCTGGACAGGAGCGGCATCGAGCGGCGCCTGGACGGCGTCGAGGAGTTCTCGCAGAACCTGATCGGCCGCAGCGAGGTGCGCAGGAAGCTGAAGCATTTCGCCGACCTGGCGAAGCTGAATTCCCGGGTTGCGCTCAACATCGCCCTGCCCCAGCACTTGCTCAGCCTGCGTGACACCCTGTCCCGCATCCCCGAGATCCGCAAGGACATCGAAAGCATGAAGGCCGGGATCGTGGTCGAGGCGTTTGCCCGGCTGCAGCCGCTCCCAGAGGTCGTTGACCTGGTCGGCAAAGCCATCGCCGACGAGCCGGCCGGAAACATCAACGAGGGGCAGATTATCAAGGCCGGCTACCACCGCGAGCTGGACGAGCTGCGCGCCATCAGCCGCAACGCCAAGGAGATCGTGGCCGCCATGGAGAAGGACGAGAAGGCCGCCACCGGCATCCCCTCGCTGAAGATCAAATACAACAAGATCTTCGGCTACTTCATCGAGGTCACCAAGCCCCACCTGCACCTGGTGCCAGAGCGCTACGCGCGCAAGCAGACCCTGGTCAGCGCCGAGCGCTTCCTGACCGCCGAGCTCAAGGAGCTCGAGGAAAAGATCCTGAAGGCCGAGGAACGGATCGTGGCCATCGAGAAGAAGCTCTACCTCGAAGTGCTGAAAGAGATCCAGCGCTTTTCGCCGCAGCTGAACGGCAACGCCGACCAGGTCGCCCTGCTCGACGTGCTGGCCGCCGGCGCCGAGCTGGCCCAGCGCCGCGGCTGCGTGAGGCCGGAGATCAACGACGGGACGGCCATCCGCGTCCAGGAGGGACGCCACCCGGTGATCGAGGCCGCTTCGGGACGCGGCTTCATCCCCAACGACCTGAGCGTGTCCGCGGACGGCGAGCAGGTGCTGCTCATCACCGGCCCCAACATGGGGGGCAAGTCGACCTACCTGCGCCAGAACGCCCTGATCGTCATCCTGGCCCAGGCCGGCCTCTTCGTGCCCGCCGCCCGGGCGCAGATCGGCTTGTGCGACCGCATCTTCACCCGCATCGGCGCCTCCGACTCGCTGCTGGAGGGCAAGTCCACCTTCCTGGTCGAGATGATCGAGACGGCCATCATCCTGAACAATGCCGGGACGCGGTCGCTGGTCCTGCTCGACGAGATCGGCCGCGGCACCTCCACCTACGACGGCCTCTCCATCGCCTGGGCCGTGGTCGAGTTCCTTCACGCCCTGAAGGCAAGGCCGCGCGTGCTGTTCGCCACCCATTACCACGAACTGACCGAGCTGGCCGCCATCCTGGAGCGCGTGGGCAATTATCATATCGCGGTCAAGGAGTGGCAGGACAACGTCATTTTTCTGCACAAGATCATGCCCGGCCCCACCGACCAGAGCTTCGGCATCCACGTGGCCAAGATCGCCGGCATCCCGCGCAGCGTCATCGAGCGCGCCAAGGACATCCTGCTCAACCTGGAGAAGAAAGAGCTGAACCGCCTGGTCAAGGAGCGCATCACCGGCCGCATCCAGAAGGCGCCGCCGGCCAGCGCCGGCCTGTTCCCCGAGGACATGGAACTGAAGGTCTGGGACGAGATCCGCGAAAAGCTGAAGCAGATCGACATCGAGCGCCTGACGCCGCTGGAGGCGCTGAACCTGCTGCAGTCGCTCAAGGCCAAGAGCGACAAGATCCAGTAATCCAGCCGATCGGGCGCTTTTTTTTTCGGCGTGGATATACTATAATGGGGCCGGTCAGGACAGGGAGCGCCGTCAGTGCGGACTTTTTTGGCTCAGACCGCCCGCTCAAAACCTGACCGCAGGGAGCCCAAGCCATGAAGCCAGGCAGAGAACAGGACTCGGCCGCCAAGCCCGCCGTGCTGCTGACCGGCGTCGCCGGCTTCATCGGCTTCCATTTCGCCAGGCGGCTCCTGGCCGAAGGGCACCCGGTCGTCGGCATCGACAATCTCAACGACTACTATGACGTCAACCTGAAGCTCGCCCGTTTGCGCGAGCTCGGTTTTTCCGCGCGCGCTACGCAGGGGCTGGCCGCCGGGGCCGAGGCGCGGCTGACCGCGCCCGGCCTGGTGCTGTACAAGGCCGACCTTCAGGACCGGGAAAAGGTCGCCAGCATCTTTGCGACGGAAAAGCCCCGGCAGGTGGTGCACCTGGCCGCCCAGGCCGGCGTGCGCTATTCGCTGCAGAATCCCTGGGCCTACATGGACAGCAACATCATCGGTTTCATGAACATCCTGGAGAACTGCCGACAAAACCCGGTTCAGCACCTGGTCTTCGCTTCTTCCTCCTCGGTCTACGGCGGCAACCGGCGGCAGCCCTTTGCGGTGGGGGACAACGTCGACCACCCGCTGTCGCTCTACGCGGCCAGCAAGAAGGCCAATGAACTGATGGCCCACAGCTACGCGCACCTCTATGGCATCCCGGTCACCGGGTTGCGGTTCTTCACCGTCTATGGTCCCTGGGGCCGCCCCGACATGGCGCTGTTCATCTTCACCCGCCGGATCCTCGCCGGCGAGCCGGTCGAAGTGTACAACCACGGGAACATGAAGCGCGATTTCACCTATATCGACGATATCGTGGAGGGGATCTGGCGGGTGCTGAACAGGCCGCCGTCCCCCGACCCGGGCTGGGAGGCGCAGCACCCCGATCCGGCCAGCTCGTCGGCCCCCTATCGCATCTTCAACATCGGCAACAACCGCCCGGTCGGCCTGCTGCGGTTCATCGAACTCATCGAGAAGAACCTGGGGCGGAAGGCGAACAAGCTCCTGTTGCCCATGCAACCCGGCGACGTACCCGAGACAAGCGCCGACATCGAAGCCTTGAGCCGCTACTCCGGCTTCGCCCCGTCGACGCCGGTCGAGGAGGGCGTGGCGCGCTTCATCCAGTGGTACAGGGAATACTATGTCCGGGATTAGCCCGCTGATCATCGAGGTAAGCCCATGAAGTTCAAGAAACATATCCTGTGCATCGGCGCCGGCTACGTGGGCGGCCCGACCATGGCGGTCATCGCCGCCAAGTGCCCCGACCTCAAGGTGACCGTGGTCGATGTCAATGCCGAGCGCATCCAAGCCTGGAACAGTGACCGCCTGCCCATCTTCGAGCCCGGGCTCCCGGACGTGGTGCGCGAGGCGCGCGGCCGCAACCTGTTCTTCTCCACCGACATCGCCGCCGGCATCCGCGAGGCCGACATCATCTTCGTCTCGGTCAACACCCCGACCAAGACCTTCGGCCACGGCGCCGGCATGGCTTCCGACCTGCAGTATTGGGAGAAGACCGCCCACGAGATCGTCGCCCATTCGGACCGCGCCAAGATCATCGTCGAGAAGAGCACCCTGCCGGTGCGCACCGCCGAGGCCATGGAGCGCATCCTGCAGGAGAACAAAAAAGGGCTGCGCTTCGAGGTCGTCTCCAATCCCGAGTTTCTCGCCGAGGGGACGGCAATCAAGGATCTGCTGGAGCCCGACCGGGTGCTGATCGGTTCACGGCAGACTGAGTCGGGGCGCATGGCGGCCGAGGAGATCGTCGGCATCTTCGCCCGCTGGGTTCCAGGCGAGCGGATCATCACCACCAACCTGTGGTCGGCCGAACTCTCCAAGCTGGTGGCCAACGCCTTCCTGGCCCAGCGCATCTCCTCGATCAACTCGATTTCGGCCCTGTGCGAGAAGACCGAGGCCGACGTCAGCGAGATCTCGTATGCCGTGGGCAGCGACCGCCGCATCGGCCCGCGTTTCCTCTGCGCCAGCATCGGTTTCGGCGGCTCCTGCTTCAAAAAGGACATCCTGAACCTGGTCTACATCGCCCGCAGTTACGGGCTGGCCGAGGTGGCCGACTACTGGCAGGCGGTGATCCGCATGAACGAATACCAGCAGGACCGCTTTGTGCAGACGATCATCCACGAGATGTTCCACACCGTCGTGGGCAAGAAGATCGCGCTGCTGGGATTCGCCTTCAAGGCCGACACCGGGGACACGCGCGAATCGCCGGGGATCCACGTGGCGCGCAAGCTCCTTGAGGAACGGGCGATCCTGGCCATCAGCGATCCCCAGGCGCTGGACAACGCCCGCCGCGACCTGGCCGGCCTCGCCGGCGAGGTGGAGTACGTGGCCGATCCCTATCGGGCGGCCGACGGCGCCCAGGCCCTGGTCGTGATCACCGAGTGGCGGGATTTCCAGGCGCTCGATTACGAGAAAGTGTTCGCCTCCATGCACAAGCCGGCGTTCGTGTTCGACGGTCGCAACATCCTCGACCATCAGCGGCTCTTCGAGATCGGCTTTAACGTCTATCCACTGGGCAAGCCGAGCTTGACCCATTTTGCGTAAACGGCACGGCATCAAGGAGTATCCATGTGCGGGATCATCGGCTACTGCGGGCACCGGGCGGCCAAGCCCATCCTGCTGGACGGCTTGAAACGCCTGGAATACCGCGGCTATGACTCGGCCGGCCTGGCCGTGGCCGACGGCACGAAACTGAACATCGTCCGCGCCGTGGGCAAGGTCTCCGACCTGGAGAAGAAAGGGATCGAGCGGCCGCTTCCCGGCCATTGCGGCATCGCCCATACCCGTTGGGCGACCCACGGCCGCCCTTCCGAGGAGAACGCCCATCCTCACGCCGATTGCGGGGGAAAGATCGCCATCGTGCACAACGGCATCATCGAGAATTACCTGGATTTGAAGGAAGATCTGCTGGCCAAGAAGCATGTCTTCCGTTCGGAGACCGACAGCGAGGTGATCGCCCACCTGATCGAGGAATACTTCGAAGGCGACCTGGAGAAAGCGGTGCGGATGGCGGCGCAGCATCTGGACGGGACCTTCGGCCTCGCGGTCGTGCATGCCGACGCGCCGGAACAGATCGTGATCGTACGCCGCGGCAGCCCGATCATCGTCGGCATCGGCGACAACGAGTATTTCGCCGCCTCCGACGCCAACGCCCTGCAGCCCTACACCCAGAAGATCATCTCGCTCAACGACGACGAGATGGCCGTGCTGCATCCGGGCGGCTACCATATCAAGAACCTGAACAACGAGTTCCTGGAGAAAGAAGTCGAGGTTCGCGAGGGCCGCGATGACGGGGCCGACAAGAAGGGCTTCGAGCATTACATGCTCAAGGAGATCTTCGAGCAGCCGCAGGCCATCGAGAACGCCTTCCGCGGCCGGCTCATCGAAAGCGAGGGCGTTTCCAAGCTGGGCGGCCTCGAGCCAGTCCTCAAACGCTTGCAGAACCTGAAGAAGCTGGTCATCGTTTCCTGCGGCACCAGTTACTATGCCGGACTCTGCGGACGCTACATCTTCGAGAGCCTGTGCGATCTGCACGTCGAAGTGGAAGTGGCCTCGGAATTCCGCTACCGCAAGCTGAAAATGGACGGCGAAACCGCGGTCCTGGCCCTGTCGCAGTCGGGAGAGACCGCCGACACCATCGCCGCCATCCGCGAGGCCAAGCGCAAAGGGGCGCTGATCCTCGGCGTGGTCAATGTTGTGGGATCGGCCATTGCCCAGATCACCGACGCCGGCGTTTACAATCACGCCGGCCCCGAGTTCGGAGTGGCGTCCACCAAGATCTACACCTCGCAACTGGTGGTGCTGACGCTGATGGCGCTGCATGTCGGCCGCTACCAGGGACTGTCCTTCAGCGAGGGCAGCGCCGTCATCCAGGCCATCAAGAAGCTGCCGCGCCAGGTCAAGAAGATCCTCACCGATATCGAGCATGTCAAGAAGCTCGCCCAGGAGTATTCGCGCTACAAGGACTTTCTGTTCATCGGCCGCCAGCACAACTATCCCACCGCCATGGAGGGCGCGCTGAAGCTGAAGGAGATATCCTACATCCACGCCGAGGGATACGCCGCCGGCGAGATGAAGCACGGCCCCATCTCGCTCATCGATGAGGAATTCCCCACCGTGGCCATCGTCACCCAGGATGCCACCTTCGACAAGATGCTCAGCAACATCCAGGAGATCAAGGCGCGCAACGGGCGGGTGCTGGCCATCGCCGGCGAAAACAGCGGCCGCATCGCCGATGTTTGCGACGATGTCATCCGCGTTCCCGAAACGCTGCCCATCCTGCAACCGGTGCTGAACATCGTGCCGCTGCAGCTCTTCGCCTATTTCATCGCCCGGGCCAAGGGCTGCGATATCGACAAGCCGCGCAATCTGGCCAAGGCGGTCACGGTGGAGTAGGGAGCGTGGCCATGAAAAAAGAGCAAGGGGGGGAACCATGAAAGGCATCGTCCTGGCCGGCGGCCACGGCACCCGCCTCCATCCCATCACCCAGGTGATGTGCAAGCAGCTGCTCCCGGTCTACGACAAGCCGATGATCTATTATCCGCTGTCGGCGCTGATGCTGGCCGGCATCCGCGACATCCTGGTCATCTCCACCCCCGATGACCTGCCCCGCTTCCGCTCGCTGCTGGGCGAGGGCGGGCAGCTGGGGGTGCGCTTCGCCTACCGGGTCCAGGAGGAGCCGCGCGGGCTGGCCGACGCTTTCCGCGTCGGCGCGGAGTTCATCGCCGACGATCCCGTCTGCCTGGTGCTGGGCGACAACATCTTTTACGGCACGGGACTGACCGGCACGCTGCGCCAGGCCGTGAGCGCTGCCGGGGCCGGGGGCGCCACCGTTTTCGGCTACGCCGTCAAGGATCCCGAACGTTACGGCGTGGTGGAGATCGACCGCAACGGCCGGGCCCTGTCCATTGAGGAGAAGCCCGCCAGGCCGCGATCCAATCTGGCCGTGGTCGGCCTCTATTTTTACGATCGCGACATCGTCGCCATCGCCCGGGCGTTGAAGCCGTCGGCCCGCGGCGAGCTGGAAATCACCGACGTCAACCGCGCCTACATGGGAAGGGGCACGCTGCGCGTTCAGGTGCTGGGCCGGGGTTTCGCCTGGCTCGACACCGGCACCCATGAGTCGCTGGTCAACGCCACCCTCTTCATCAAGACCATCGAGGACCGCCAGAACCTCAAGATCGCCTGCCTGGAGGAGATCGCCTTCAACAACGGCTGGATCGACCGCCAGCAGCTGCGGCGGCTGGCCGCGCCCCTGCAGAAAAGCGGCTACGGCAGCTACCTGCTGCGTGTGGCCGATGAGCGTCGCTGACCCCCCCGGCGCCATGAGGCTTGAAACCGGGATCTGGCTGGTCGGCGCCGCCGGCATGCTCGGCCGGCAGCTGGCCGGCGAATTCGCCGCCAGGGGCTGGGCATTCTTCGCCAGCGACCGCGAAGTGGACATCCGCGATCCCAGGCAGCTGGAGGCAACCGCCCGTTCCCGGCGCATTGCCTGGATCGTCAACTGCGCCGCCTTCACGGCCGTGGACCGCGCCGAAGATGAGCCCGAAGCGGCCCTGGCCGTCAACGCCCTGGGAGTGGAGAACCTGGCCCGCCTGGCGGGGGAGATCGGGGCCAAGCTTATCCATTTTTCCAGCGATTACGTCTTTGCCGGCGACCGCGACGCACCTTACCTTGAGTTGGACGAGCCGAATCCCCTCTCGCGCTACGGCTGGAGCAAGCTCCAGGGCGAGCTGCGCCTCGCTTCCCGCCTGGATCGCCACTTCCTCCTGCGCGTCAGCTGGCTGTACGGGGTTCACGGGCCGAACTTCGTCCACACCATGCTCCGGGTGTTCGCCGAACAGGAGAAGGCGCGGGTGGTCAACGACCAGTTCGGATCGCCGACCTACGCCGCACTCCTGGCGAGGAACGTGGCCGGCCTGGTCGCCGCCGACAGCGAGCGCTTCGGCACCTATCATTATTGCGATGCCGGCGTGATCTCCTGGTTCGACTTCGCCGTGGCCATTCAGGAGCTGGCGCTGCAAACGGGGATGATCGTGAAAAAAATCCCCGTCGAGGCCATTTCGAGCCGCGAGTTCACCACCCGCGCGCAGAGGCCGGCGCGCTCGGTGCTCGACTGCGCCAAGGTTCAGGCCGAACTGGGTTTCCGCGTGCACCCTTGGCGCTCGAACCTGGAAGATTTTTTTGCTGAAAAGGCCTGGCATGCCGCTCACGAAGATCCGCATGGAGGCCGGGCATGAGACGATCGGGCGCCGTCGCCGCTCTGTTCATCGGCTGCTTCCTGCTGTTTCCCTGGCGCGGGCAATCCCAAGTCGAGATCCGCTGCGATCCCGCGCAGGTGACGGCGCGCCAGGGCGAGAAGATCGTGCTCCATTTCACCCTGCGCAACCGCTCGCGGCAGCGCCTGGAATCGCCAGGCAATATCTTCATTTCCTACCATGTTCGCGACACAACGGGCAGGGACGTGCGCTTCGATAACCGGCGCTTCTCCCTGCCGGAACCCGTCCGTCCCGGTGCCACGGTCCGTTTCGATCTGCCGGTGTACTTCAGCATCGATCCCGGCGCCTACATGCTGGAGTGGGACCTGGTGCGCGAGGGCGAGTTCTGGGGCCGGGACAAGGGCTGGAAAACGGCGGCGGTCTCCCTGCGCCTGCAGCCGCTGGTGACGCCCGCTTTCAGGAATGAGCATCTGCCGACGTTCTATCAGAGCGGCCGCGGCCTGTTCGACCGCGGACAGTACCTGCTGCGCCAGGTGTTGCTCAACAACGAGGTCCGCCTGCAGGGGAAGTTCTTCGGCTTTTCCGCCGGCAGCGATTACCCGCAACTCTGGATCCGCGATACGGCCACCCTGATGGCCTACGCGCGCTTCTTCTACCCGCTCGCGGACCTGCAGGGAATCATCGACCGGTTTTTCGCGACGCAGGGCCCGCAGGGGGAGGTCCAGGATTGGGTCGACAGCATCGGGCGCTGCGACAAGAACACGGTCGAGAGCGACCAGGAGAGTTCGCTGGTGCTGGCCGCCTGGCATCTGGCCCTGTCCGACCCTGCCTGGCTCAGCGGCGAGGTGGCGGGCGCCTCCCGTTTGCGGCGCCTCGATCTGGCGCTGGAATGGCTGTGGCGGAACCGCCTGGATGCGAAGCGCAGCCTCATCTGGAGCGGCTTTACCGCCGACTGGGGCGACGTTGAGCGCTCATACCCCGACCAGCGGGCGATCAAGCTCTCCGACCGCTCGCAGCGCACTTATTCCACCTATACCCAGGCTCTCTTCGTACAGGCGGCGCGGAAGCTGGCCGAGATGGCGGAACGGCGCAACGACAGGGTCATGGCCGGCAAGTGGCGAAACAGGGAGAAAACCATCGCCGCCGAGTGCCGCCGGCAGCTTTATCTTCCCGAGAAGGGGTATTTCATCGTCCACCGCGTCGAGGGCAAGGACGACGCCCTGCGCTGGGAACGAAATATCCTGGCCGTGGGCGGCAATGCCGAGGCCATGCGTGCCGGACTGATGAGCCGGGCGGAAATCGCCCGTTTCCTGAAGGAGCTGGAGAAGCGCCGGGGCGAGTACGGGCTGCGCACGGTATCCTTCACCCTGCTGCCCCCGTTCCCGGAGAACTTCTTTCCCCACCCGCTGCTGCGCGTCCCCTGGAACTACCAGAATGGCGGCGAGTGGGATTGGATCGGCGGCCGCCTGGTCAGCGCCCTGTTCCGGGCCGGATTCCGCGGCGAGGCGGACCGCTACCTGGAGGAGATCCTTGCCAAGAACCTTGCCGAGATGAACGTCTTCGAGTGGTCCGATCGGGCCGGCAACGGCCGCGGGGCCCTCTTCTACGCCGGCGGCGCCGGCGTTCTTGGCGAGGCGATTTTTCACGGCCGCCTGGGCCTGCGGGAAGACTTCGACCGCTACCTGATCCCCGCCGGGCCCGACCCTTTCCATCTCGTTGTTGCCAGGGGCAACGACCGCTTCACGATCGACACTTCGGGCCCCCTGACCGTCGAGATCAGCAGGCTGAGCAAGAAGAAGGTCTGCCTGGCACTCGTCCCGGACGGCAGAACCGCCTGCCTGAAAAAGAAGGGCCGGACACGCGTCCCGAGATCGTGAGCTACAGGATATGCGGCAGCAGGAAATCAGGCAGCGCAGGCGCTTCCTTTCCCGTACTGGCGCGCCGGATCTCCTCCAGGACCTGGCTGTAGAGGACGCCGCGGTTGCGGCCCCCGCCGGCGGGATAATTTCCGCTGCGAACGGCGGCGATCGCGGCACGACGCGGCGGATCGCTGAACAGATCCCTTCTCACGTAATCGGCCGCGACGGCGATGCGGTAGCGCGGTTGGTACTTGGTCTCGGAGGAGAGGTAATTGGCGCCATCGGCGCCCACGACCATGACGAAGTGGGCGGCATGATAGCCGTTGAAGACGAGCGGGTTGGACGAAAACCGCTGCTTCAGGTAATGGACCGCGAAGCCCGGCGGCTGGTCGCGGCGGAACGACTCCAGCGCCGTCAGCAGGCGTTCCTGGCCTTGGATCCGGGCTGAACCCCGTGGGGTGGAGACGCAGGTGGGGTGAAGATAGAGCCAATGGGCTCCCGCGGCGCGGACAACGGAGGCGGCCAGGCTGAGTTGCCTGCGGCCGATCCCCCGAGTGAGCAGGCTGACCCCGATCTGCAACGGGCTGCCGCTCTGATCGATCGCCCGCCGCAGCCGCTCGATGCGCTTCAGGGTGGGGCTGAGGCCCGGCGGTTTCTCCCCCGGCCAATCGTACAGGGAGACGCGCACCACCGAGGCGTGGCGCAACAGCGGGCCGGCCACCTCGTCGCAATCGAGCCGCGAGCCGTTGCTGATGACGGTGACATCGCGGAACTCATGCTCGCGGGCCATGGCCAGGACCTGGCCGAAACCTGGATGCAGTGTCGGCTCCCCGCCGCTGAGGATGACCCCGAAAGTGCGCCCGCGGCACAGGACGAAGAGGCGTCGAGCCGTTTCCGGGGGCAGGAACAACCCCGGCTGGCCCCTGCGGCTCGGACAGTCGGGGCAGCAGAGGTTGCAGGCGGTGGTCAATCCCAGTTCCAGGGTCACCGGGAAGATCGCGGCGCCGGCAAGAAAACCGGCGACCTTGTCCCGGTGCCAGAGCACCTTGAAGGGTGAGACCATTTCGAGCTGCACGGCCATGGGTCAGAGGATGTGCGGAAAGCGGAAGGAAGGCGGGGCGGCGAGGACACGCTCCGCTGCGGGGTCGTGCCGCTTCAGCCGCTCGATGAAGTCGTTATACAGGACGCCGCGGTGCCGGCTGCCCAAGGCGCGGTAACTGTGGCTGTCCTGACCGGCGATGCGCCCAAGCCGCGCGGCCTCCCAGAGAAAGCCGTCTGCCGGGATATCGCCCAGGTCGGCTGTCACGAAGTCGGGGTGGTACTTGACCTCGGCCCCGAGGTAGTTCTTGCGGTCAGCGCCCACGACCAGCATGAAATGAGCGGCGTGGTAGCCGGAAAAGTTCAATGGGAAATCCTGGTAGCGCTGGGAGGAAACCTCGATATCGAGTTGACCGGAGAATTCCGCGCGCAGGCGGGCGATCTCGTCGAGGACCCCGGACTGTTCTTCGGGCTGAGGCTGGCCCCGGTCCCAGTGCCGGCAGCGGGGATGAAAGTAGATCCAGTGGACGCCGGCAGCTGCCGCGGCCTGAACCAACCTGCCCAAACGTCCCCGGCGCGCGGTTGAGGTGAGGGCGCTGACGCCGATGCGCAGGGGGCTGGCGCCGGCGTCGATGCGGCGGCGCAGCGCCTGCAGCTTCTGGAAAATGCTTTCGCTGCCTGACAAGACCTGAACCTCCCAGTCATACAGCGAAACGCGGATGGTCGAGGCGTGGGCCAGCAGCGCGGCGCACACGTCGTTCTGGTCCAGGTGGCTGCCATTGGTGACCACGGCGATCTCGCGGAAACCGCTGGCCCGGGCATGGCCCAGGGTGAAGGGCAGCAGAGGAGATATCGTCGGTTCGCCCCCGGTCAGCAGCAGGCCGGGCACGTTCCCGCCCAGCGCGGCGAACAGGCGCTCGACGAATTCCCGCGACACCTCCCAATGCTCTCGGGCGCGGGTGCTGGGGCAGTCGCGGCAGGTCCGGCTGCAGCGGCTGGTCAGGTCGAACTCCAGGCAGACCGGGAAGATGGCTTGACCGCGAAGGTAGTCCCGGATGCGTTCGCGGTGGGCGGCGATCTTGTACCCTGAGGCGACCAGGTCGGTTGCGGGTGTGGGCGTGCTCTTTTCAGATTTCATTTGGGGCACCTGCGTACGGAATTGGATTTTCAGGCGATTGGAACCAGGTGACGAAATCCGCCAGGCCTTTTTCAAGACCGGTCAGGGGCTGCCAATCGAGCAGGCGCTTGGCCTTGGCGATATCGGCCAGCAGCCGTGATGTGTCGCCGGCCGGCGCTTCCCGGCGGTGGATGAGCGGCTTTCTGGCGCAGAATCGGGAGAGCAGGGCCAGCAGGGCGTCGAGCGAGGTGCCGCACCCGGAACCGGCATTGACGATCTCGCCGCTGCCCGGGCGGTCCAGGCAGGCCATGATGGCGGCACATGCGTCACTGACATGGATATAGTCGCGAATGTCGGAATCGGCCCCGATCAGGGTCAGCGGCTTGCCTCCCAGCAGAGCCGAAGTGAAACGGTAGTGGACCATGTCCGGGCGCTGGCGCGGGCCGTAAACGGTGAAAAGGCGCAGCACGGTTGCCGGCAGCCCGCTGGCGGCCGTGGCAGCCAGAACGAGCGTTTCGGCCTCTTTCTTGCTTTGCGAATAGGGAGTGCGCGGCAGTTCCGGAGTGATTCCCTCGGAAAACGGCACCGGGGCGGTGTGGTCGTAGACGTTGCCGGTGGAGACGAATACGAACGATCCCGGCGGCGCTGCGGCGCAGGCTGCCAGGAGCGTCGCGGTGCCGCCGGCGTTCACGGGAAAATAGTCCCTGGCGTCCAGGGCGGCCAGGGAGCGCCGGTTGCCGACGCGGGCGGCGAGGTGGACGATGGCCGCGGGGCGCCGGCGTTTGATCAGGGCGCGCAGGCGGGACGCGTCAAGGATGTCGGCTTCGATCAGTTCGAAGCGCGGGTCGGCCATGACCGCGGCCAAATTGCGGTGCTTGCTCTCCGGGGCGTAATAGGGGTCGAAATTGTCCAGGCCGAGGACTTCATTTCCCCGGCGCAGCAGGGCATGGACCAGGTTAGAGCCGATGAAGCCGGCGGCGCCGGNNGGTAGTGCTTCATGCGCACGTCATAAGCCGGGCTGAGGTTGTCCAGCCCGTACACTTCGTGCCCTTCCCGCAGCAAAAAATCCGCCAGGCGGGAGCCAATGAAGCCGGCGGCGCCGGTGACCAGCACGGTCATTTTTTATCTCGCTTCTTGACGTCCAGCCCGCGGAAGCGGCGGATGCGGTCAAGATAGGCGCCGCGACGCCAGGAGACCAGACGGTATTTGGCCAGGACAGGCGGAATGCCCAGGAGCAGCAGCAGGCGGTAGGAGAGGGCGCGCGCCAATCCTGACAGGTGGGGCAGGATGTGCAACGACTTCTCCCTGTCCAGGGCGTCGATGGCCGCGGCAGTGAGTTCCCTTTCGCGGAAATCAGCTTCGTTTTCCAGGCGGCGCAGGAGTTCCTCGTGGATGGCGCTGCGTTCTTGACGGTAGCAATCGCGGTAGCGGGAGGCGTGAACGGCCACGACCGTCACCCGGTCAGAGGCCACGATCCTCTTCCGCAGCCGCCAGGCGCGGAGCAGCCAGTCCTGCGAGGGGGCGGCCCAGCAGTTCCGGCTGAGGCGCCAGGGGCCGACCTCGGCGAAGAGCTCGCGGCGGCAGAGCCAGAGCGAGGCATGCACGTCAGCCAGCGGCTTGTAGCTGCCGCCGGGGGCAGCGCCCAGGAGCCGCCGCGTGCCGTCGGGAAAGATCGAGATGCCCCGGGCGTAGGCCATGTCGGCCCGGGTGGTCTCGATCGCCGACAGCAGCGACTGCAGGTGGTCGGGCAGCCAGAGGTCGTCGTGGTTCAGGAAGGCAATGAAGCGTCCCCGCGCCTGTCGGATGCCCTCGTTGTTCGGCCCGGCCTGCTCGCCGAAATTCCTTTCCAGGTTGACGAAGCGCAGGCGAGGGTCGGCGAATGAGGCGACCACCTCCCCGGTGTCGTCGCTGCAGGCGTCGCCGACGATGATCTGTTCCCAGTCGGCATGCGTCTGCCGACGCAGCGAGGCAATGGCGGCACGCAGGACATGGCTGCGATTGTAGGTTGCCGTGATGACGCTGACCAGGGGCGGTCGCTCAGCCATCGGACAATTCTGCCCCCCCCATCCCGCGAACGGAAAGGCATGCACAAGAAATCATCATTTCCTCCTGCCGGGGCGCCGTGCCTTGGATATGATCCCCGATTGTAGTGCATCCGCCCGCCATGGGCAAGATGCCGGCCAGCGCCCCCGTGCGGGCCCTTCGCCAGGCTCGGCAGGCTGCGTTCGGGCTCCGGCGGTGAGATCGGGATCGGGGCTTTATCTGGGCAGCTTCAGTGATTCCTTGATGAAGCCGATGATGTCGCCGTCGAGGACGCGCTGGACGTCGCCGCGCTCCAGGCCGGTGCGGTGGTCCTTGATGCTCTGGTAGGGCTGCATGACGTAGGAGCGGATCTGGTTGCCCCAGGCGATGCCGCCCTTGCCGTCCTCGATCTTGTCCTTAACCTTCTGCTGGTTCTTCAGCTCCAGGTCGTAGAGCCTGGAGCGCAGCATCTTCATGGCCCGGTCCTTGTTCTGGTGCTGCGAGCGCTCGCTCTGGCACTGCACCACGGTGTGGGTCGGCAGGTGGGTGATGCGCACGGCCGAGTCGGTGCGGTTGACGTGCTGGCCGCCCTTGCCCGACGAACGGTAGGTGTCGATGCGCAGGTCCTTGGCGTCGATGTCGACATGAATCGAGTCGTCGACTTCGGGGATGACGAAGACGGCGGCGAACGACGTGTGGCGGCGCTTGTTGGCGTCGAAGGGCGAGATGCGCACCAGGCGGTGGACGCCGATCTCCTCCTTCAGGTAGCCGAAAGCGAACTCGCCCTCGACGCGCACGCTGACGCTCTTGACCCCCGCCTCCTCGCCGGCCAGGATGTCGGTGATCTCGGCCTTGAAGCCCAGGCGCTCGCAGAAGCGCAGGTACATGCGCAGCAGGATCTCGGCCCAGTCCTGGCTCTCGGTGCCGCCGGCGCCGGGATGGATGCTCAAAAAGGCGTTGCTGGGATCGTTTTCGCCGTCGAGATAGTGCTTGATCTCCGTCTCCTCGACGTACTCCTGGAAGTGGGTCATCTTTTCCCCGAGTTCGGGCAGCAGGCCGGGGTCCTCGTCGATCAGCTGGAAATAGGCTTCCAGTTCCTCGACCGTGAAGCCCAGCTTCGAGTCGACCAGCAGGAAACCGTTCAGGATCTTTTTTTCCTTCTGCAGTCGGGCCGCCTCCTGGGGCTTGCTCCAGATGGCGGCATCGGTCAGTTTGGCGTCGATCTCCTGAATCCTTGCGGTTTTTTGGGCTATTTCAAAGAAACCCCCGAAGGTCGGAGGCTTTCTGCTTCAAATCGGCGAACAGGCTTTTGAGTTGAACAAGTTCCATGGGCCGATTGTAGCGGGTTTAGCCGACTTGGTCAAGAGCTCACTCGGCCTTTTCATACATTCAATGCCTCCCCATTACTATCCGTTGCAATTTCATCGAATTATTCCTAAAATCCCCTCATGAAGAAAACTGATTTTTCTGTCAGTTCCTATCAGTGATCTGGGTCTTAAAGGCGGCGGGATGCGCCGGGGAGGATTCAATGAAAAGAATGGGACACATCTTATCGACCGGCAGCCTCGCCGCCGCGTGCCTGCTGATGGCGGCCTATCCCCTCCTCTCCCAGGACTCAGGGGCGGCCGGCTGGCTCCGCGTCTACGGCGTCAAAGCCGAAAACAGGGCGGTCCTCGACGGGCCATCCTTCATGGCCGGATATCTGGTCGGGACGGCGGTCGTCCCGGCCGGGGACGGCAACTATCTCGTTGCAGGCTACGTCAAAGCCTATGAAGGGCACCCCGTCGAACTCGCCGTCCTGAAGATCAACCCGGCCGGAAATATCGTCTGGTACAGGGAATACGGTCCCGCCGAGGGCCGCACGCCCGAAAAGCCGGCCGTTCCGTCCAACCAATGCGGCTGGGCCTCTCTGGCCGCCCTCGACGACGGCGGCGCCCTGGTCGCGTTCGGCGCCGTCCTCCTGCGTATCGACCGGGACGGCAAGCCCGCCTGGGCGCTGGAATTCCTGACGAGCCCCAGACCGTCTGAAGGCGGGCGGGGCCGCCTCATCCTCAAGAATGTATCGGCCCTCGGCGGATCCGGCTTCGCTGTCGCCGGTGTCTACACGCCTCCGGCGCATTCGGTTCGGCCCGCCTCCATCTTCGCCGCCCGGGTCGGACAGGACGGGATGGTCGTCTGGTCCCGGGGCTATCCGGCGCTGAGGCCGAGCGAGCGACCCTCGTTTCTCGTCAAACCGTCCGGCCACTGGATCCTGGGCAGCGAGCCCGAGACGATCGCCGGCGTCGACCCCAAGACGGGCGAGGCCGCCTGGGCCCGGCAGGTCGTTGACCAGCCTTTCCAGCGCGGCCCCAAGGAGCGACCCGATATCGGGACCCTCCAGAATTACCGGACACTCGGCTTGGCCCCGAACGGGGATATCCTCTTCAGCGGGGTTTATGACCTGTCCTGGAAGACCTACACGGCACCCGGGATCCTGATCGCCCGGCTCATGCCCGATGCGAACGGCGTCAGGTGGACGACGCGCGTCCACGGGCACTATCACGGGGGTGCGGGAGCCGTCAACGCAATCAAAACGGCAGGCGATGCCATCTATCTGGCCGGGACCTCGACCGACTTCGGCGCTTTCGACCCTCTGATGAACAACAACATCGTCGCCGCCAAGATGAATGGCGGAGGCGGGCTGGAATGGATCCGCTCGATCGGGAAGAAGAAGCGGTCCTTGGCCAAGTCCGAATACTGCAACGAAATGGCGAACGATTTGGCCCTGACGCCGGACGGCGGCCTGATCCTGGCCGGCGCCGCCAATTCTTTTGCCCATCCCGACCCCGGGTTTCACAAGGTCGAGCGCTGGGCGCACATGCCCTACGACCTCGCCCTGGCCCGGTTCACGCCGGCAGGGGGGATCGCGAACCTCCCGCTGGGCCGCTACCCGCGGATCTTCAACGCGGAGGACCCCGGCGACCCCAAAAAGGTCGACGTCGTCCACCCGCCCCTCGCGGTCCGGACGGTCGAACCGGCCTCAGACCTCCTGGCGATCGAGATGAACCCCGTGAGCTACAAGACCTGGACCGGCGAGATCCAAACCCAGGTCACGACATCCAGGACAGGACCGGGCGCCCAGGACGGCCTGACGCCGGTCGCCGATTTCAAGCTCCTGCCGCCGCCGTCCGAGGGCAACCCGCGCGTTCTGTTCGACGCCTCGGCGTCCAAAGGGTCGGCTGGCGCCTCGATCCTTGGCTACGAGTGGACTTTCGGCGACGGAAAGACGGGGACGGGCGTCAAGCCCTGGCACCAGTATCCGAGCGCCGGCACCTGGACGGTAGGCCTGACCGCCATCGACGGCAAAGGGCGTGAAGCGAGCGTCAGCAAGCTGATCGTCGTCGGCAACATCGTCCGCGGCCAGGGCATTCCGCCGGCCTTCGCTCCCAAGACGAAAGCGGACTACACGATCGAGATTCTGACGGGCGATGTCCAGGACGCGGGCACCGACGCCAACGTGTTTGTCGCTCTCTACGGTGCCGAGGACGCGAACGGCCGGCGGGATGCCAGCGGCGACATGGGCTTGAGCTCCGAATACGAAACATCCAAAGCGGCGGACCCCTTTGAGCGGGGGGAAAAGAAAACCTTTCTGATCAAGGACCAGTGGAGACTGGACGACGTCGACCATATGATCCTGAGGCACGACAACCGGGGGGACAAGCCCGGCTGGTACGTCCGGGGCGTCAAGATCACGGACAGCACGACCAAGAAGGAGTGGGTCTTCGTCCCTGAACAGTGGCTGGCCGACGATGAAGGTCCCGACCGCCGGACCTGGGGCAAGTTCTCGCCCGTCCCCCCCTACCCGGCCGGCGTCCTCCTCAAGGGCGAGCCGTCCGCCCACGGATTGACCGCGGCCAGCGACAACATCGTGATCCTGGAGGACGGCCTGACCGAGTTCTACATCACCGCCTGCGAGAGGGGAAAGACGACCCGGATCTTCTCTTCGAGCGGCGTCCTGCTCGGGTCCCGCTCGACCGGAGGCTCGGGGCCCATCGTCTTCCCTTATATCCGGAAGGATGAGTGGGGGGTCAAGTGCGAGACGAGCAAGGTCGCGAAGCCCGAATCTTTTCGCGTCCGGGTCGGCGACGATGAGACCCTGGTCTGGGTCTTCCCCAAAGCCTGGAAAGGATATGAAAAGGAGGCGCGCCGCATCGCCCTCCTCTACCCTCTCCGGACACGGGCGGCCGTCTTCGACTATCCGAGCAAGTCCAAGTCGTTCCTTCAGGGGCAGACGGACGACTTCAGCCTGAAGCAGGCGCTCCTGCCGATTCTCGATTACGGCGCGGCCGCCCTGGGCATCTTCGGCAACATCCCCGACGAGCGCCTCAACTGGTACCTCGAGCGCAACACCGAGCAGTACGCGCGGTACAAGGCCCTCAAGGTCGCGGCCAAGATCCTGAACATGGCCGAGAACGACCTGAGGCCGGTCGTGTCCCAGTTCTTCGCTATCATGGACACCCTCTGGAAGGCCAAGAACTGGGCCGAGCGCCTGCCCGACGTTATTGGTCTCTCGGCCGACGCCCCCAACGCCAACGCCCTTCTAGAGCATCTCACCGGAAATGACCAGACCTACAACCAGATCATCAACGTCTTCGCCGGGCTCAAGACGAAGTTCAACGCGCTGACCGCGGCCGTCGACGCCAATAACCCTTCGGCCGCCCGCAGCTTGGTCGAAGACCTCAGGGCGATCGCGGTCGGACCGGACCCCAAGAGCGAGTCCGACGCGAGCCATCTCATCGATTACGGCGACTACGGGATCACCCGGGTCGGGTCCGGCGCCGGCGGCGATTACCCCCTCTCCCTGCTCCTGATCCTCGAATTCAACGCCATGAAGGGCTGGCGGGACGGCGGCCATCTCTTCTTGAAGGACGCCTGGAGCAAGGAGAGGTCCGGCATGCGCCTGACGATCAAGAACTACGAGCCGCCCTGGAGCCCGGCCGAGGCCACGAGCATGGCGCTGACGACCTTCGCCCCGATCATCGAGAACATCGCCAACATCGCCAGCATCTTCATCGACACGGCGCTCTGCGTCGATGACAAGGACCCGCAGTGGATCAACTGAAGAAAAATCGGCCGCGCCCAAAAAAGGCTGGGCTTATAAAACGAGTCTCCGTTGATCCAGTTGTTTGCGTTTGGCATGTAACGACGTCCCGCTCTATTTTGCCTTCAGTTGGGATAGGGCCTGGCTTCTAACTGGGGGCGGCTCGCGAACCGCCCTCTTCAGAATGGCGCGAGAGCCTGCCAAAGAGCTTAGGGCCCTCACGGCAGCAGGCAAGCTGCTTTTGCATGCTCGGTTTGCCGAAAGGGGCGATTTATTATATAATCTCAGCGATTTTGCCGAAAAAGCAAGGAAAACATGAAGGAAATCCTGGATCGCGTCAATGTGGTGCTGGTCGAGCCCAAGGGGGCGGGCAACATCGGCTCGGTGGTGCGGGCCATGAAGAACATGGGCCTCTCGCGCCTGCGCCTGGTCAACCCGGTTCCTTTCCGCGACGAGGTCGAACAGCGGAAAATGGGCTACCGCTCCCAGGAGATCGTCGCCATGGCCCGCGAGTTCCCCAGCCTCTCCGATGCCCTGCAGGGGATCTCGCAGGTCTACCTGGCCACGGCCAAGGCCGGAAAGTGGAAACGTGACTTCCTCTCCCCGGCCCAGGCGGCGGCGCAGGTCGTCGGTTCCGCCGCCGGCGAGAAGATCGCCCTGGTCTTCGGCCGCGAGGACAAGGGGGTGAATACCGACGAGAGCCAGCTGGCCAATTTCTTCATCCGCATCCCCATGGCCGGCTCCTACCCGTCACTGAACCTCTCCCAGGCGGTCATGGTGGTCGCCTACGAGCTGTTCAAGGCGGCCCAGGAAGGGGGGCGCGGCCCCGAACTGCCGCGCATGGCTGAAAAGAGGGCCTTTGAGCGCATCACCGGGAATATCTGGGAACTGATGAAAGCCCTGGAGGTGCGCGAGCCCGAAAACGGCCTGTTCCACCGCTCGCTGAAGCGTGCCATGAGCCGCACGCGCTGGACCAGCGCCGACGTGGCCGTTTTCGATCGTTTCTGCAAGCAGGTGCGCTGGTACACCGAGAATCGCTGCGCCGAGGCGAAAAGGAAAGAAGGGGAAAAATGAGATTTTACAATACCCTGACCCGCCGGCTGGAGGAATTCCGCGAGATCGAGAAAGGCAAAGTCGGCCTCTACACCTGCGGCCCGACCGTCTACGATTACCCGCATATCGGCAACTTCCGCTCCTACCTGTTCGAGGACCTGGTCAAGCGCTTCCTGCTCTTCCTCGGTTACCGCGTCACCCACGTGATGAACATCACCGACATCGACGACAAGACCATTCGCAAGGCGAACGAGCTGCAGGTGCCGCTGGCCGAGGTGACGCAGAAATACATCGACGCCTTCCACGCCGACCTGCGCGCGCTGAACATCCTGCCCGCCGACGTCTATCCGCGGGCCACCGGGCATATCCCCGAGATGCAGGCATTGGTCGCGATCCTGCTGGAAAAAGGGTTCGCCTACGAAAAGGACGGATCGGTCTACTTTCGCATCGAGCGTTTTAGGGATTACGGCCGCCTGGCCAACCTCGACCGCGCCAGCCTCAAGACCGGCGCGGCCGCGGCCAAGGCCGCCGATGCCGATGAATACGAAAAGGAGGCCGTCCAGGATTTCGTCCTCTGGAAGGGCAAGAAGCCGGGAGAGCCCTCCTGGCCGGCCCCCTTCGGCGAGGGTCGCCCGGGCTGGCATATCGAGTGCTCGGCCATGAGCATGAAGTACCTGGGGCCGCACTTCGACATCCACATGGGCGGGGTGGACAACATCTTCCCGCACCACGAGAACGAGATCGCCCAGTCGGAATGCGCCAACGGCGTGACCTTCGTCAACTACTGGCTGCACTGCCAGCACCTGATCGTTGACGGCATGAAGATGTCCAAATCGCTGGGCAACTTCTTCACCCTGCCCGACCTGCTGAAGCGCGGCGCCGATCCCATGGCCGTGCGCTACCTGCTCATCTCCAGCCATTACCGCAAGCTGCTCAACTTCACCTTCGAGGGCCTGGAGATGGCCGGCCAGGCGCTGCAGCGCGTCAAGAACTTCGTTTTCTCCCTGAAGAACGTGGAGACCGAGGGCGAGGCCGACCCGGAGCTGGCCGCCGTTGTCACGGCCAGCCTGGACGCGTTCAGCGCGAGCATGGCCGACGATTTCAACGTCTCCGGCGCCCTGGGGGTGATGTTCAACCTGATCGGCGACATCAACCCCAGGATGAACGCCCTGACCCGCGCCGACGCCGCGGGCGTCCTGGCTTACATGGAGCGCGTGAACGCCGTGCTCGGCGTCCTGGAGCCGGTCGACGACGGCCCGCTCGACGCCGAGATCGAGGCGCGCATCGCCCTGCGCGAGAAGGCCCGCAGGGAAAAGGACTTTGCCCGCGCCGACGAGATCCGCGCCGAGCTTAAAAAACAGGGGATCGTCCTGCTGGATACCCCCGCCGGCGTGAAGTGGAAAAGGGGATAGATCCTTTTCCGGCTGGGAAGGGCTTGCTTCAATCTAGGTTGTAAATTTCCAGTTTCTTGGGGTGGGTGACTGCATATTTGAAGACGATCGATTTCTTTTCGAGAGGCTTCAGTCTCAGCAACCACTTCAGGGTCCCTTCTTTCTTTTCTCTTTCCGCCTCCTCTTCAGCCGGTTTCAATGGGGCAGGGGAGATGTTGAGAAGTTCCACTGTGATATCCTTGTTCTCTGAAACAGGGATTTGATCGATCACAGTGATGCTTTCCTCGCTCTTGTGGAAATTCTCCACCGTGATCCGGTATTCGAAAACGGTTTGGAGCTTCTTGCTGAGGAAACCCGAGCTGTCGGACTTTTTCTCGATCCGCTCCTGCTTCACTTTAATGCCGCTCATCTCGCCGATAGAGAGGGCGAATTTTTCGTTGGCGCTCACCTGGGGAATGGCGGCGCTGGCGACGAAGCTCTCGTCGTAGAATATGCTGACCTTCCCGGGCAGAAGCGGGAACTGGGCTGCATTGGTGAGCGTGGCCTTCATGAAGCTCAGCTCCACGATCTTTGGAATGGCCAGGTATTCCCGCTGAAAGGGAATGGTCTCGATGGCCATGGTCACCTTCTGCGGCGTGTTGTTGCTCAGGATGGTCTCCTTCTGCTTCAGAGCAAAGGTGGCAGCCACCGTATGCGCTGAGATGCCCGCGGTTGGGACCTCCATTTTCTGGATGAGCGGCTTTTCAATCACATCGGCGCCCGATCGCCCTTTCCCACTGCTTCCTGCACTTGAGGCCGCAATCCGGTTGCGTTTGAAGGAGAAAGACCTGTCGGAGCTCTTGGTGTCGATCAGCGGCGCCTGCCCAGCGACAACGATTTCCTCCTGAAGCGTCGACATTAGCATGGGTAGCGTGATGCTGAGATTCTGCCCGGGGGCCAGCTGGATGTTCTGGTGGATGCTGGTCCTGAAACCCTCCAGCTGGCAGCGCAGCTGGTAGGTGCCGGGAAGCAGATCGCTGAAGCGGAAGCTGCCGTCTTCCTGGCTGACCGTGGTTTTGCTGCCCATCGGTTCGCCGCCCGCTAGTGTCAAAGTGGCACCGGGGATTTCGCTGCCATCTTCCAAAATGACTTTGCCGAAAATGATGTTGGATCCCGCCATGGCAAGGGAGTGCGGGCGGTCCAGCGTCTGCGGGCTCAGCTCGGGAAGCGAATTCTCCATCAGCGGCCGGGCAGTCGAAAGGGTGAGTGCGGTTCCCTCCCAATCCTCACCCGTCTCCTGCCGGACCAGTGCCTGGCAGGTCAGCGCGGCTTCTCTCTTATCAGGGCTGAAACGTAAATCATATATGGGTGTCCAGGAGACCTGCGGGACGATGTAGGACGCCTCCAGCTTCAGGCCGCCGCCGCGGCTGACCTCGATCTCAAGCGCGATGCTTTTTCTCTCCTTCGTGCGCATCTCGATCTGCTGTCCCAGTTCATGGTCGATCACGCCCTTCTTGTCCAGAAGCTTTGCTTTTTCCGCCTCGAGGCCCCTTTTTTCGCCGAGAAGCCTATCCAGATTAACCTCCAGGAAATCGATCATTCTGGACCATTCGCCGATTCCCTTTTTTTGCAATTCCTGTTCCTGGCTCCCCGAACCGCTTTTAAGCAAGGAACGGAGAAATTCGTCCTTGCGGCTCAACAGCTCCATGCGGTCGTTCAGGATCTGAATCTGATCCTTGAGCTCCCGCTGGCTCTTTTCCAACTCACTGATGCGGCCGCTGGCGCTTTCCTCCAATCGCTCACTCTTGATCTTGATGTCGAGGATCTTGGCCGCGGCGCTGCCGCTCCCAGATACGCGGACCGACTCGTCCGACAGTAAGATGGGCAGGTTGGCAATCTTGAGAGCATGGATGCCCGGCTGGAAATCGAGGCGGCAGACCCGCGTAACCAGGGCTCGGTCGCGGTAGACCGTGACTGCCTCGACGACCGAGGACAGAGAAATTTCCTTGTTTTTTTCACCGCGAATGGGCAGGGGAGCGAACAGAGATAGAACCAGCGCGGAAAGGATCAGGATGTGGCGAAGCGTTTTCATTCTTTCCTCCTCGTGAGAACCGATGATGCAAATGAATGATATCTGCAGCAGGGCAAATGTCAATGCCGCGCTATCTCTCGAAAGCCTCGCGCACGTACTTGACCAGGCGGCGCAGCAGGGAATCCTTCTTGCCGCCGCGGCGCTTGCGGATGATGGCCTCCTTGGTCTCCTTGATGCGCAGGTTGATGCCGTCATAAGCGGGGTTGAGCTGGCGGGTCTTTTCGTAGCACTCGTAGGCGGCGTTGAAGTTGCCGGCCTTGAAAAAGTTCTCGGCGGAGTAGAACCAGCCGTCGTCGTAGTTCGGGTCGCGCTGGGTGGCCTCGGAGAAGTATTTTTCGGCCGCGTAGTAGTTCCTGCGCACGGTCAGGATGATGCCCATGTAAATGAGCAGGAAGACGTTGCGCTTGTTGATGCGGTAGGCCTCCTGGAATTTCTCGCTGGCCTGCAGGTAGTTGTCCTTGCAGATGGCGAAGACACCCTGGTTGAAGAAGAACTTTCCCAGCTGGTCCTGGGAAAACATGCTCATCTCCACTTTCCTGTCGGCGGCCTGGTAGATCTTCAGGATCTTCAGGAAGGCCTCGTGCAGGCGGATGAACTCCTCCTTCAGGATATCCTGGGAAATGAGGACGCGCTGGAACTTGATCTGCAGGGTCTTTTCCAGGTACTTCTCGACGATCTCCTGGATGGCCGCCCCCCGGCCCAGGTTGAACAGCCGCAGCAGTTCTTCCAAATATTCCGTGTTTTCCATCCCGTCTCTCCTTGGCGGGAATTGTATCACAACCTAGGTCAATTGAAAATCTTTTTTCAAGAGGTGGAAGACCTCCAGGGTGTTGGCCCGGGTGCTGGCGAAGTCGCCGCTGCTGTCGATGGCGTAGTGGGCCGCCTTCAGCTTCTCGCGCAGGGGAAACTGCGAGCGGATGCGCTTCTGCGCCTCGGCCCGCGTCAGCCGGTCGCGTTCCATGGCGCGGCGCAGCTGCACGGCCGCCGCGGAATAGACCACGATGATCTTTTCGAAGCTCTTGTGGATGCCCGACTCGAGGAGCAGCGCCGACTCGTAGATCAGGAAGTCGTAGATGCCCGTCTCCTCGGCGGCGCGGATCTTTTTCCGGCGCTCCTCTCCGACCAGGGGATGGACGATGGCGTTCATCGCCTGGCGCTTCTCGTAATCCTCGAACAAGGCCTGGCTGAACCTCTCCTTGTCCAGCCCTCCCTGGGCGTCGAGCATGCCGGGTCCGAAAAGGGCGATGATCTCCTCCAGCACCGGGGAGCCCGGGCTGAAAATGATGTTTTTGGCCAGGTCGTCGGCGCGGATGGTGAAGCAGCCCTGTTCCTGCAGCACCTTCAGGACGAAGGTTTTTCCCGTGCAGAAGCCGCCGGTGAGACCGATCGCGTGCATGGGCGCCGCCTATTTCTTCTGGTTCTTGAGGAAGTCGGAGAAGTTGAAGATGGCTTTCTGGTCAGCGACGATGGCCTGGATGTTGGGCGCCAGCAGCTTGACGTATTCGTACTGGACCAGCGCCGGGTTCTCGGCCAGGGCGCGCCCCTTCAGGCGCAGCGACTCGGCCTCGCCCTCGGCCTCGATGATCTTGCGCTTCTTCTCCTGCTCCTGGCGTTCCAGCACGTACTTCATGCGTTGCGCCTCCTGCTGGGCGATCTGCTTGTTCTCGATGGCCTGCTGGAATTCCTTGGAGAACTGGACGTTGCGCAGGAGCACTTCCTCGAGGGTGATGTGGTTCTTCTTGAACGACGCCCGCAGGTTCTTGTCGATCTCGGCCTGGATCTTCAGGCGCTGGCCCGAATAGACGTCGAGCACCGCGTACTCGGAGACGATCATGCGCACGGTCGAGCGCACCTGGGGGCGGACGACCTTGTTGACGAAGTCGACGCCCAGGGTGCGGTGCAGCTTGTCGAGGTGGGCGCCGTCGGGATGGAAGCGCACCGAAATGTCGAGCAGCACCGTCTGACCATCGGCGGTCAGCGCCTGCAGCGAGTCGTCGCCCCGCATCTCCCCTTCCAGCTGGGCGATGCTCATGGTGTAGGTGCGGGTCTTCATGTCGTACACCGTGGGCTGCTCGATCAGGGGCACCAGGAAGTAGAAGCCCTCGTTGGGCGTGACGCGCAGGTGGCCGGTGGCCTTGTTGAAGATCACGGCCTTCTCGCCGGGATCGACGACGATGTAGATGCGGAACAGGAAAATCAGCACGAGAACGACGATGAGCGCCGCCAGGATGGTTTTGCCGATCTTCTGGGTCATATGGCCTCCGTCCTTGAACGCCTGTTTGATGTTTTCCATGGGAAAAGTCTAGCCGAGGGGCTGGAGGAAGTCAAGAAACGCCCCGGCCCCACTGCACGTCTCGGCCGGATCGGACGCATTATCGATTTTCTCCAACGAAGACGGGCAGACACGGACGCCGGCCTCGTTCCCTGTCAACCTTTTCCGTCTTTCCTGCGTTAATAATGCATATGGATCGGTTGCGGAGGACGATCATGGCCAGTCGCATTTTTTGGAAGCGAACACCCGGGCGCCGCCGGGGCGGAAGCCCGGCAGGCGCCATCCGCTTTTGGTAGCCGCCCGTATCGGGGCGGACGCGGACGGGCGGACGCGGATCCCCGGCGCCGGAGAGGCGCCGGGCCGGGAGGAACGCCTACATGACAAGGAATTGGACCGCGCTTTGCTGGAACGGATCGCCGCTGGCGACAGCGAGGCCTTCGCCGAGCTGGTGCGACGTTACCAGAAGAAAGTGTTCGCCGTGGGCTACGGCTTCTTCCGCGACCGCGACGAGGCCCTCGACATCGTGCAGGAGACATTCATGAAGATCCACGACAAGATCGGCTCCTTCCGGCCCCTGGGTTCCCTGCAGGCCTGGATCTTCCGCCTGGCCCACAACCTCTGCATCGACCGCTACCGCCGGCGCGGCTGCCGTGGCCAGCGCGAATGCGGGCTGGAAGAGGCGCCGGAGCGGGAATTGGCCGTTCATTCCGGCCCCCAGGAAGCCTGGCGGCAGCAGCGGAGGCAGCAGGCGATCGAGGCGGCGCTGGAGAAGCTTTCACCGCGGCAGCGTTCGCTGTTCGTGCTGAAGTACCGCCAGGGACTGACGCTGCAGCAGGCCGCCGGGGTCATGGCCGTCACGCTCGGCACCGCCAAGGCGCTGCACCATCGGGCCCTGGGGCGCCTGCGCCGGGAAATGGCGCCTTGGATCGGAGGAGAACATGAGTAATTGCACCCGGATCGTGGCCGACCTGGAGCTGCTGGCCGCCGGCGAGCTCGAGGGGAGGCGGCGACGCCGCGTCGAGCGCCACCTGGGCGCCTGTCCGGCCTGCCGCCGAGAGCTGGTTGCCTGGCATTCCCTGCTGACGGAGGCCGCCTTCCCGGCGGCCGAGATGGACGCGGCCATGGAAACAGTCGACTGGCCGGCGGTCGCCGACCGCATCGTCGCCGGTGCCAAAAGGCGGCACTTCACGGTCCGGCGGCCCAGACCGGTCCTGTCTTGGCCCCGGCTGGCGGCGGCCGCGGCGCTGGCAACGGTCGTGGGCCTGGGCCTTTTCTTCCTGGGCCGGGCCACGGCGCCGAGGAACGGCGACCATGGCGGGAACGGCGCGGCGGCCGCCGTGCTGGCGCGCCTGCACGGCGAACTGGCCCGCGAGGAGGCCGGCGCCTACTTGCGCCAGAGCCAGCTGCTGCTGACCGGAGTTCTCAGGAGCTGCGACGGCGGCGACGTCGCCCCGTGGGAGATGCGCCAGGCGACGGGACAGGCCAGGGAACTGCTGATGAAGAAAAGATATCTCCGCCAGGGCCTTTCCGCCCTGGAATGGGAGAACGTCCAGCCCGTCAGCGAGCGCATCGACTGGCTGAGCTACGAGCTCCTGCGCCTGGGCGAGGAAGGATCGTGCGCCGACATCGCCCGCCTGCAGCGTGAGCTCGGGAACGAGAAGCTGCTGCTCAAGATCCGGCTGCTGCGCGACGAGTTTGCCGCCCGGCCCCGCCTGGAGGTCTGAATGAAACGAAAAACGCTGACGCTATTGCTGGCCGTCCTCCTGGCCGTGACCCTGGCGGCCCAAGCCGATGAGCAGGCCTTCGAGAAGGCCAAGACACTGATCTTCGACCGGCAGTGGGGCGATGCGCTGAAGCAGCTGGAGGTCGTGATCGTCGCCCGTCCCGCTTCGCGACGCTACCCGGCGGCGCTCTTCTACCACGCCAAGTGCCGAGAGGAGATGGGCGCCGCCCGGGAGGCGCTGGAAGGCTACGAGCGCTTCCTCGCGGTTCAGCCCGAGGGCAGCCTGGCCGAGGACGCGCGCGTGTCGGTCATCGACCTGGCCGGCCAGCTCTATCAGGACGGTCAGAAGCAGTACCTGGAAAAGATCACCCGCCGGCTCGGCGATCGCAACAGGGTCGTGTCCTATTACGCGGCCTTCAAGCTGAGCTACCTGCCCGACCGTAACCGGGCGCGGCAGGCGCTGCCGGTGCTGGAGTCCATCCTGAAGAACGAGAAGGACGAGGAACTGCGCGACCGGGCACGCATCGCCGTCATGCGCATCGACCCGTCGCGGCTCGGGGACAAGTCCGGTGCCAGCAAGCCAGCCGCCGGCCGCATGCTGAAAATCCGCATCCTCGACCGCCGGAGCAAGCGGGAAGAGGTGCTGCTGAACCTGCCGCTGGCCCTGGCTGACCTGGCCATCCGCTCATTGAGCCCCGAGCAGAAGCGCTCGCTGGGCAGTCAGGGGTACGATCTCAACGATATCCTGGCCCGGCTGACCAAGGAGGGGCTGAAGGTCGAGATCGAAAGCGAAGAAGGGACGTTCCAGATGTGGGTGGAATAAAAAAACGACTTTGGAGGAGAAGCAATGAAAAAAATCGCTGTCTGGATGGTGATGGTTCTGCTGGCATCGGCCCTGGCTTTCGCCGCCGCGGCCGACGACTACCAGGTGATCAAGAACGCCGTCAAGGGCGCGGCCGCCTCCGGCGCCAAGGCGCCCCTGTTCTTCAAGATCGAGGTCAAGGACCGCAAGGGCGGCCACGACGACGTCAAGATCACCCTGCCGGTCGCGCTGATGGAGATCATGCTCGACGCCTGCGGAGAAGAGAAGATCAAGCTCGACTGCGGGCGGAACGTCGACCTGAAGAAGGTCTGGGAATCGCTGAAGGCGGCCGGGCCCCTGGCCCTGGTCCAGGTGGAGGATAAGGACGCGACCGTGAAGATCTGGCTCGAGTAGCATTCGGCGCCGGGCGTCGAAACCGCCCGGGAGGCGGGCCGCGGCGCCCGCCTCCCTTTTTTTTCGGCCGCCGGCCCGGGCTCGGCCTTGCCCGGGGGGCGGGCGATGTGCTACCATGGCCCCTCGATGAAACTCCCCAGGCCCACGCTCAACGACCTGCTTATGCTGCTGGTGGTGGCCATCTGGGCGCTGAACATCTCGCTGGTCAAGGTGGCCCTGGCCGAGATCCCGCCGCTGCCCTTCAACGGCATCCGACTGCTGCTGGCCGCCGCGGTGCTGCTGGCCTTGCTCCTGCTGACCGAAAAGAGCCTCCGCCTGCGCCGGAAGGACCTTTTTAAGATCGTCCTGCTCTCCTTTTCGGGCTATGCCCTCTACCAGTACCTTTTCATCTCGGGCATCTCCCTGACCAGCGCCGGCAACACGGCGGTGATCTTCGGCAGCACGCCGATCATGATCTCGCTGCTCAGCTCGTTCTTCAAGCAGGAGCGGATCACGCCGCTGGGCTGGCTGGGCATCGCCCTGGGCTTCGCCGGCATCTACCTGGTCGTCAGCGGCGGCGCCGGCGGTTTCGCCCTTTCGCTCCGGACCTGGAAAGGCGACCTGCTCCTTTTCGCCGCCGTGTTCCTCTGGGCCCATTATTCGGTTTCGGCCCGGCCGCTCCTCAAGGTCTATTCGCCCCTGAAGTTCACCGCCGTGACCATGGCGCTGGGTGCGCTCATGTTCCTGCCGTTCGCCATCGGGCCGCTGCGGAAAACTCCTTTGGCCGCCGTTTCGGCGAAGGCCTGGCTATGCCTGCTCTACTCCGGGGTGATCGCCCTCTCCCTGGCCCTGGTTTTATGGTTCTTCTCGGTGCGCCGCGTGGGCAACAGCCAGACGGCCGTTTATTCCAACCTGCAACCGCTGCTGGCCGTCGGATTCGCCTGGCAGCTGCTGGGTGAGAACATACCCCCGACGCTGCTGCTTGGAGCGGCGGTCATCTTTCTCGGGATATATTTTACCCGCCGCGGAAGGATTTCGAGTTAAAGCCGTCATCGTCCGCATTTCTGGTAAACCATTCTGATGTTTTCTGGTCGCTGTCTTGGGATATTCAAAAAGAAGTCATATATATAAATGAGCTTTTGGTTTAAAAGGAGGCTTACAGAAATGAAAAAATCATTGTTTGTCGCAATTGCGGTCATGCTGGCGGCGATTTGTCTAAGAGGCGCGTCGATTACCCTCGTCCAGCCCAATGGCGGGGAATTGTGCCTCGGCCAGGAGAATTACCAGATCAAATGGTCGGCCGCCGGGGTCACCGGCAACATCAAGCTGGTCCTATTCCGCTACAACAGCAAGATCGGCAGGATCGCCGGCGACCTGCCCGTCGGTTCCTCGCCCTACCTGTGGAAGACCGGGC
>DCVB01000082.1 GCA_002327965.1 Candidatus Aminicenantes bacterium UBA2199
GTGGGGTCGCCGACCATGCGGTAGGTGGCGCCCCGGCCTTCGCTTTCGCCCGAGATCTCCATGTGGGCGTCGTTGTTCAGGGCGCCGATCCACAGGGCGGTGAGGATCGCCCAGTGCTCGTTCAGGTCGACGGCGCGGCCGTCGCGGCGGAATTCCCCGCTCAGGGTATTGCCGGCGTCGGTGACCTCCAGCAGGTCGTCGTCGGCCCACAGCCGGGTGACGGTCATCTTGTTCTGGGTCAGGGTGCCGGTCTTGTCGGTGCAGATGACCGTGGTCGAGCCCAGGGTCTCCACCGAGGAGAGGCGGCGGATCAGGGCGTGGCGCTTGACCATCTCGCGCATGCCCAGGGCCAGGCTGATGGTCACCACCGCCGGCAGCCCCTCGGGGACGGCGGCGATGGCCAGGCCGACGGCGAGCATGAACATCTCCAGCGGCGCGTGCCCGCGCCACAGGCCGATGGCGAACACCAGGGCGCACACGGCCAGGGCCGCCACGCCCAGCGTTTTGCCCAGGCCGTCCAGGCGCTTCTGCAGGGGCGTGGTCTCCTGCTCGACGTTCTGCAGCATGACGGCGATCAGGCCGATCTGCGTGTGCATGCCGGTGGAAACCACGATGCCCTTGCCGCGGCCGGCGACGACCAGCGTGCCCATGAAGGCGGTGTTCCTGCGGTCGCCCAAGGGCACGTCGGCCTCCAGGCGGATGTGGGCGTCCTTTTCCACCGCCAGCGACTCGCCGGTGAGAGCCGCCTCCTCCAGGCGCAGGTTCACCGCCTCGACCAGGCGCACGTCGGCCGGCACGTAGTTGCCGGCCTCAATGAAGACGATGTCGCCCGGGACCAGGTCCGGCGCCGGCAGCGGGCGTCGCGAGCCGTTGCGCAGCACCTGCGCCTCGGGGGCGGCCAGCTTTTTCAGCGCCGACAGCGCCTGCTCGGCCCGCTGCTCCTGGATCACGCCCAGGGTGGCGTTCAGCACCACGATGGCCAGGATGGCCCCGGCCTCGATCCACTCGCCCAGCAGCCCCGAGACGCCCGCCGCGCCGATCAGCAGCAGGATGATGAAGTTGTTGAACTGGGCCAGCAGCAGATGCAGGAAACCGGGGCGCGCTGCGGCGGCGATCTCGTTGAGACCGTGGATTTCCCGGCGCCGCCGCGCCTCGTTCTCGTCCAGCCCGCTCTCGGGCGGGGTGGCCAGCTCGCGCGCGACCTCTTCGGCGCTCAGGGCATGCCAGGCGGCGGCGTCCTTTTTCATGTCATTCGGATTTGCGTTCTGTTTGTCCATGGGGGCTCCGTTGGCTTGAAATCAGCGCAGTTTGATGCTGATCAGGCTGACCAGGGTGAAGATCACGGCCAGGATCCAGAAGCGGACCACGATCTTGGGCTCGGCGATGCCCAGGAACTGGTAGGTGTGGTGGATGGGAGCGCGGTAGAAGATGCGCCGCTTCAGCAGCTTGATGCCGATGTAGTCCTGGACGAAGACCGACAGGAACTCGATGACGAAGACGCCGCCGGCGATGACGAACAGCAGCTCCTGCTTGAGCAGCACCGCCGAGGTGGCGATGACGCCGCCGATGAGCAGCGAGCCGGTATCCCCCATGAACACCTCGGCGGGGTAGGCGTTGAACCACAGGAAGGCGGCCAGGGCGCCGATCAGGGCCGACAGCACCACCACCAGCTCGCCGGCGCCGGGGACGTATGGGAACCAGAGATATTTGGACGCGATCGAGTTGCCGATGATGTAGGCGAAGACGGCGTAGACGGCGATCAGCAGCCCCGACGGCACCGTGGCCAGACCGTCGAGGCCGTCGGCGAAGTTGATGGCGTTGGCGATGGCGATGATCACCAGCACGATGAACGGGTAATAGAATAGCCCCAGGTCGAGCAGCGGCGTCTTGAGAAAGGGCAGGTGCATCTGCGTGGCCGTGCCAACGGCGAACGGCGAAGCGTCGGAGCCCAGCAGCAGCAGCGCCAGGATGACGCCGAACAGCCCCTGCAGGAAGAGCTTCAGGCCGCGGTTCATGCCCAGGTCGCTGTTGCCGCGGATGTTCTTGAGATAGTCGTCGAAGAAGCCCAGCGCCGTGAACCAGAAGGCGGTGAAGATCATCGTCACCAGAAAAAAGTCGTTGGGCTTGCGCCAGCTGCCCCACAGCAGCAGCGAGACCAGCAGCGAAAAGAAGATGATCAGCCCGCCCATGGTCGGCGTGCCGTCCTTGTTGCGCGGCGATATGTCGCCGAAGTCGCGGGCGCGGTCGCGGAAGTTCAGCTGGTAGATGGCGCGGATGATGCGCCGCCCCAGCACGATGCCCACCGCGAACGAGGTGAGCACGGCCATCAGGGCGCGGAAAGTGATGTAGGTCAGCAGGCGCTGCCCCGGCAAATTGGCGAACAGTTCGCTGATCCAGGCGATCATGGGCGGTCGGCCTCCCGGTAGATGCGTTGCATGATGGACTTGACGCGGAACTCGGCGCTCAGGTGGTCGGAAGTGACCAGCACCTGCCGCGCCTGCCGCTTCACCTCGTCGGCCGTCAGCAGCCCGCGGCGGAAAAAGGCGTACAGCAGTTCCAGGAGCTCCTCGCGCACCAGCGAGTTGCTGCTCAGGTAGAAGCGCTTGAGGCGCGGCAGGTCGTCCAGCCCGCCCTTGCGCGCCAGCAGCCGCAGGCAGGCGATCTTCTCCTGGCTGCCGCCGCGCGCCAGCCGGCGCTGCAGCAGCGGGCGCAGCCGGGCGGTTTCGGTTTCGCTGATGTTCTGGCCCAGGTAGTCGATGGCAACGGCGCGCACCTCGAAGTAGCCGTCTTTCAGCAGGCGCAGCAGCAGCTGGCGGATCTCATCGTCCCAGGGATTGATCGCCTTCAGCGCCTGCAGGGCGTTGCGGCGCATGAAGCCGTTGCCGCGGCCCGATTTCAGCAGGTCGAGCAGAAAAGGGACCTTGGCCCGGTCCTTGAACAGCCCGACCAGCTTGATGCCGACGTTGCGCACCTCCCAGGAGGGGCTGGAGAGGTAGATGCTGGTCTTGTAGCGGTATTCCGACTTGAAGAAGTCGGGGTTGGCGGCGACGGCGTCCAGGAAGCGGAACGGCGAGAGCAGCGAGAGCGGCGTGCCGTTGCGGCCTTTGACGCCGCGCTTCCTGAACATCAGGATGCCGGTGTTCTTGAGCAGCAGCGAGGCCAGCAGATAGACCGCCGTGCCCATGAAGGCCAGCGATACGCACAGGATGGCGCTGCGCAGGGTGCCGGAAGTGAACTGGATGCGCTGGAAGACGAATTCGGCCTCGACGACGGCGATGACCATCAGCAGGCAGGCGCTGAGAGTCTTGCCCGAAGTGGACAGCAGTTCCCTGAAAGCGGGCGGCGCGCCCTCGCGGCGCAGGCGGCGCTGCAGCAGCGCCACGCGGCCCAGGGCGATGACGATGGCGGCCAGCGAGGCGGCCAGGGCGATGCCGGCGACGCCCAGCCGCGTGCGCGCCAGCAGCACGGTCAGCGGCAGCTGCAGGGCCAGCAGCGCGATGTCGGTGACCATGGCGCTGCGCGCCTCCAGGCGGGCGGCGAAGATGCGCGCGGTCAGCGACTGCAGCCCCCAGCCCATCAGCCCGAGGGCGTAGAACTGCACTACCCGGGCCGTGCCCGTTGTCTCGGCGGCGCTGAAATGCCCGCGCTCGAGCAGCAGCGCGACAAAGGGTTCGGCCAGCACGATCAGCAGGATCGCCAGCGGCGCCAGCAGGAACAGGCTGTTGCGGAAGCCGTCGACCAGCAGCCGCTGCGTCCGCTCGCGGTCCATCAGCGAAGCCGGCGCCGGCAGGTCGCGCAGCGAGCGGTTCTGGACGGCACGCGCCACCAGGGTGAAGGGCAGCCGGGTGATCTCCGCGGCGAAATACAGGAAGGAGATGGAGCCCATGGGCAGGGCGGAGGCCACGCAGCGCTCGATCAGCGGCGGCGCCTGGGCCAGCGCCGCGCCCAGCCCGGCCGGGCCGATGCTCGCGGCGTACTTGCGGTTCACCTGCCGCGAGGCGCGGAACGACGGGCGGAAGGAAAATTCCAGCCCCGGCCTGGACAGGGTGACGGCCAGGAAGGGCAGGAGAAAGACGATCTGCAGCAGCGAGGCGAAAAGGATGCTCCAGGCCAGGGCGTAGGATCCAATGCCATGATAGAAAAGGAAAATGGCGGCGATGGCCGTCGCGGCGAACAGCCATCCCGACGCCTCGGCGGCGAGGCGGCGGCCGAAGGCGCGCAGGTAGACGGTCATCAGCGCCGCCAGCGTGCCCAGCACGATCACCGGCAGCAGGAGGCGCAGCATGCGCACCGCCGCCGGCATCAGGCCCATGGCGGCGAAGCCCGGGAAGATCAGGCGGGCGATCGGCGGCGCCAGCAGCATGGCCGTCGCGGCGATGAACAGCGAGATCAGCACCGTTCCCGCGCTCAGCGCCGATGCCGCCTCCCAGGCCTTGCGCCGCGGCGAGCGCCGGAACAGGCGGGCGAAGATCGGCATGAAGACGCGGCCCATGGCGTTGGACCCGACCAGGCGGCGCAGGAAACCAACGACGGCCAGGGCGGCGGAAAAAGCGTCGACGGCCCGGCCGACGCCGAAAAGGGCGGCGGCGGCGACGGCGCGCCCGAAATCGGCCAAACGGGCCGCCAGCGGCGATTCGCGGCCGGCCGGGGCGCAGGGGCTATCGCCGTTGTTCAGCTGGTCGGTCTTTTCCAGGTAGCTCTTGAAGATGTAGGTGCCGTCACCGACTTCCATGCGGTCGTCCTGGCGCAGCATCACCCAGTCGTTGATTTCGCGGCCGTTGAGCAGGACGCGGCCTTTCTGCACCCGGGCCATGGCCGGGAAATCTCCTTCGGGAAGCAGTTGCACGGTGAAACGCACCGGGGGACCGTGCCGGGCCAGCTCGACGTCGGCAAGGAAGGTGTTGCCCACCGTGGTGGAGGGGAAAGGCAGCTCAAGGTTTTTTTCCTCGTCGACCGCCTGAAGGTAGAAGGCGCGGATCTCGCCCTCCCTGGCCGCGCCCTTTCGCTGGATGATGCTTTCCAGAGCCTCGAGGATGATGGCGGTGCTGTCGGGACGTTCCATGGCCAGCAGGTTCCTGCGCATGGCGGCCAGCTGGTCGGGGGCGGCGATCAGTTCCTCGACCGCCGTCACCAGGGCGTCGGCGGACAGGACGATCCCGTTCGGGCGTTGGCCGCCGCCGATCTCCTCGTACAGGACGCGGGCGCCCCCCGCTTTTTCGATCTCGCGGGCGTTGAGCACCTGGTGGTCGCCGGGCAGGTCGATCTTGGGCACCAGGATGGCGGGCAATCCCTTGGCGGTGAGCTCCTGGATAGTGCCGGCGCCGGAGCGCGCGACCGCCAGGTCGGAGACGTCGTAGACCTCGGCGATCTGGTCGAAATACTCCTTCACCAGCAACCGGCCGTCGATCTGCGGCGGCAGTCCCCGGTGCTCCAGGCGGCTGACCGTGTCGTCGTAGGCCTTGTAGGCCGAGCTGTAGGCCTTGCCGGTGGACATGACGACGAACAGGTTGGGGATGGAAAGCAGGCGCGGCATGGCCTCGGCGACGGCGCGGTTGATGGTGCGTGCCCCCATGCTGCCGCTGAAAATGAACAGGACGCGGCTGTTGGGCGGGATGCCCAGTTTCTCACGGCCCTGACGGTCCTCGCCGGCGGCGGCGGCGCGGATCGAGCGCCGCAGCGGGTAGCCGGCGTGGACCACCTTGGCGGCGGGGAAAAAAGAGGCCGTCGACGGGAAGGCGACGCTGATCCTGGCGGCGAAGCGGGCAACGAACAGATTGAGGCGGCCGGGGACGGCGTTCTGCTCGTGGATGAACGCGTTCTTCTTGAGCAGCGCGGCCGCCAGCAGCACCGGCGCCGCCGCGTAACCGCCGCTGCCGATGATGACGTCGGGCTTGAAGCGCAGCAGGATGAAGAAACTCTTGACCGCGCCAAGGCAAATGGCGGCCAGGGCGATCAGCGTGCGCGGGCTGCGGGTCCGCTGCGGCAGGCCGCGCGCGGGGACGTGGACGAATTCCATGGGCTGGGAGAGGGCGGGGATGATGGCGGCCTCGCTGCCCTTGCGGGTGCCGACGTAGAGGAACTCGGCGTCGGGGTATTTCTCCTTCAGGGCCTCGTAGATGGCGATGTTGGGATAGACATGGCCCCCGGTCCCGCCGCCGGTGAAAAGGAATCGGTATTTCTTCATGGGTTCGCGACGCGTATTATAGCGTATCGGCAGTGAAAATAACAGGGGTTGCGCGTATACCAGAACTTGGCGTACGGTGCAGGCATGAAGTGAAATCGGTTGACGGTTTACGGTTTACGGTTGACGGTCAGAAAAAAGCAATACGAAGACTTAAATTCCAAATCACAAATTCCAAATTCCAATTTCCAAAACGAAAATCAAGGCAAGTGTCAGTGACAGTGTCAGCAAGAAATGAAGGTAATCGGTTTTACGGTAGACTGATTACGGTGGGCGTTGGAAGTTAAGGCGTTGTTAGTACAAAATTCCAAGACCCAAACGAAGACTTTCGAGTTTCCTTGAAGTAGGGAACGCAAATTTGCGTTCCCTACCCCCGTGGAGATCTATTGAGTCCCTTTGTTTTGGCCATTGGGCAATCAGTGACTTTCTTCGTTTTGGTCATTGGATTTTGGAATTTGGAATTTATTTGGAATTTGGTGCTTGGGATTTGGAATTTAAGTCCTATTAATCACTTTCTTCCACCTTGCGCCAATCGCCTTTTTTCCCATTACGCTGCAACGCTTCAACGTTTCTTTTTTGTCCCGGCCAGTATCGACTCCGCGATGACCAGATCTTGCGGCACCGTGATTTTGATATTGGCGACATCGCCCTCGACCGTCACCACCGGGGTCAGCCCGTATCTCAGCACCAGCGAGCAATCGTCGCCGGCATCGTGAAAGCCCTCCTCGTGGGCCAGCTTGTGGGCGATGCGGATGATGTCGGCCCGGAAGCCCTGCGGGGTCTGGACGCGGCGCAGCTTGTCGCGGTCCAGGACCGCGGTGACGGAACCCTTGTCGTCGACACGCACGGTGGTGTCGCCGGCGGGGACGGCGGGCATGACCGCCGCGCTCTTTTTCAACGCCGCCAGCACGCGGCCGATCACCGGCGCGGGGACAAGCGCCCGCGCGGCGTCGTGAATGAGCACCCTTTCAGCGCCTATGGCTGCGGTGACGCCGATCGCCGCCGACGCCTGTCTCGTCTTTCCCCCGGCGAGGACGGTGGTCACCTTGGGATATTTGCCGGCGATCAGCTTCGCGCGCTGCAGGTACGCATTGGGACAGACCAGCACAATGCCGCTGATGCCCTTCTGCTCCTGGAATCTCTTCAGGCAGATCTCCAGCAGTGCTTTGCCGCCGATTTTCCGGAATTGCTTGGGCTCAGGCCCTTTCAATCTCGTTCCCGTGCCGCCGGCCAGGACGATTGCGATAGTTTTCATGGTGTTATTATAAACGAATTGCAACCTGAAATAAATCCTCGCGTGAATTACAGGGACGACCTATCGTTATGCGTGATGCGTGATAAGAAAGAGCATAAGATTAAAAGAATAGGAACTGTTGAAGCGTTGAAACGTTGAAGCGAAAGAAAAGAGCTTTTCCCAAGGTTCTTGCTGACATGGTCACTTGCCCTTGTATTGCTCCTGCTACCACTACCACTATCACTACCACTAAGGCTCGTTAGATCTCCTGCTGACACTGTCACTGACACTGACACTTGCCTTGGTTTTCGTTTTGGTCATTTGAATTTGGAATTTGTTTGGAATTTGGTGCTTGGTGCTTGGAATTTTATTCTTACTATTACATCTTCTCTTCCCGTAAACCGTCAACCGTCTACCGTCAACCGATTTCACTTCTTGGCTGATACCGTCAATCGTAAACCGATTTCATCTCTTCTCATGTCACGCGTCACGAATAGAACGTGATCCTGAACCTGGCTCCCGGCTCTCCCGGGTTCAGCAACTGGATATCGGCTCCCAGCGCGCCGGCGATTTTTTTTACCGTCGCCAGGCCCATCCCCGTCCCCTTGTCCCTGGAGGTGAAGAAGGGGAGCCAGATCTTGTCGGCGTTGGCTGCGCTGATCCCCCGGCCGTCGTCGGCAAGGATGACGTTAGGGACGTCTCCGGGAGGGAATTCGACGCGCAGGCTTTTGGCGCCGGCCTGCCGGGCGTTGAGCGCCAGGTTGCCGAAGACGACGTTGAGCAGCAGCGGGTCGCTCTGCAGCTCCAGGCGCCCGGCGGGCAATTCGCCGGCCAGGTCATGGGCGGCGGCGGCCGCCGCGATCAGCGCACCGAGGTCGACCGGCCTGCGGGCGATCTTTTCCACCGGCCGGGCAAAGCGCAGGAAGCTCTCCATCATCTCGGTCACGAACTGCACCTCGCGGATGACCTTGGCCGTTTTTTCCGGCTCGCCGCTCATGGCCTTGGTGTAGCCCAAAATAACGCCCAGCGAATTGCGTACCTCGTGGGCCAGGGAAGCGGCCATCTCGCCGAGCATGAGCAGGTTGTCTTTCTGGCGGCGCACGCGCTCGCGCTTGCGCTCGTCGCTGACGTCGCGGATCAGCGCCAGCCGGCCCCTGGAGTCGCCTCCGCGCAGGCAGTTGTCTCCCGTAGCGACGGGACCGTCTCGCCCCGCTCCGACGGGGACCACGTCAACGGCGAGGATGGAGGGTCCGTTTTCGAACTCAGCGGAGCGCTTCCTGTCGCCGGCGAGGATGAATTCCGCCAGCTCGGCATGATCGGGGAGCGCCTCCGCCAGCGGCTGGTTCTTGACGGCGGCGAAGCCGCGGCCGAACAGTTCCTGCGCCGCCGGGTTGAATATCTCCACCCGGCCGTCTGCCGAAAGGTAGATCATGCCCAGGCGGGCGTTGTTGATGATGCTCTTGTTCAGCTGTTCCTGGGCGCTGGAGGCGCGCTGTTGGCTGGCGACCAGGTCCTGCAGTTCCAGTTGGGCGCTCTTCAGGTCCACCAGGTAGTCCTGGAGCGGGGAACCGGCTTCCGGGGCCGGCTCGGTCTTTTTCCTGCGCAGCAGCACCATGAAGTAGATGCCGCTGGCGGCGATGGCCAGCCCCAGGAACAGGACCATGAGCGACAGGACCTTCTTCATGCCCTGGAAGGAACGGAGCTGGGGCGAGCGCACGGTGCGGCTGAAGAGCAGCCCCCGGCCGTCGGCCACGGGTTTGCGGATCTCCAGGCGCAGCCCGTTGTCAGCGGCGACGATCTGCTGTCCCGACTCGCCCCGGCGCAGGGGCGAGACGCGGTCGAAGTATTTCGACTGCCCCGGAGGCTGGCCGTCGCGCAGCGCGAGCAGGATGTGCATCTCCGCCTGCAGGTCGGCATGGGCGATGATCGCTTGGCGCTCGTTCCGCTCCAGGGTCGTGAACAGGGCGCGCATGTTCTCGAAAATGAACAGCGCCAGGATCTCGACCACCAGCAGCAGGAACAGCGACGACTTTCTCACGGCAGCCCCCACAGCGTTCCCACCCAGGCCAGGAGCGCGTCGCCCCAGAAGAGGGCGGCGAAGCCGCCCAGGGCCAGGAAGGGGCCGAAGGGCAGGGCGAGCTTGAGGTCCTTCTTCCTGAAGAGGATGAAGAACAGCCCCACCAGCACCCCGGAGAGCGAGGCCAGCATGACGGCCACCGCCAGGCGGTGCAGGCCGAGGAACAGCCCCATCAGCAGCACCATTTTCACGTCGCCGAAGCCGAGCCCCTCGATCTTGCGTACCTTGAGGTAGAAATAGAAGAGGCCGGCGAAGAACAGCGCCGCCCCCAGGCCGGTGAGCACGGCGTTCGCCCAGGCGATCTCCGGGTGGAAGAACGAATAGGCCAGGAATAGCGCGGAGCCGCCCAGGGTGAGCTCGTCGGGGAGGATCCAGTGCCGCAGGTCGATGAAGGCCAGGACGATCAGCAGGCACAGGAAAACGGCAACGGCGCCGGCGTGCGGGCTGAGGCCGTAGCGGTCCAGGACCAGCCAGAAGCAGAAGGCGGTCAGCGCCTCGACCAGGGGATAGCGCGGCGAGATGGGGGCGCGGCAGGAGCGGCAGCGCCCCCGCAGCACGACGTAGCTCAGGACGGGGACGTTCAGGTAAAAGGGGATGGCGGCCTGGCAGCGCGGGCAGTGCGAGGGGAGGAAGACGATGTCCTGCTTCAGCGGCAAACGGTGGATGACCACGTTGAGGAAGCTGCCGACGATGAGCCCGAAAACGACGCTCAGCGCTTCTTCCATCGGAAGATCCTCTGCGCCGTCACCGTGCCGACGGCGGGGTCGTAGATGTACTCATTGCCGGAGAAATCGCGGGGGACCTCGCGGACCAGACCGGCGCGCGCCAGGTCGGAGAGCGCCGCGGGCAGCCGCCGGTAGCGTCGTTGGTACTCGACGATCCTCTCCCGCAGCAGCGGCAGGTCGGTTTCGGCCTTGATCTGGTAGAGGTGGTTGAAGGCCGAGTCGCGGGTCAGGGTGTCCTCGGCGCTGCGGTAGATGTCGAGCCACATGCGGGTGGCCACCTCGGGGTCGTCGCGCAGGTAGACCAGGTGGGCTTTCATGCGCTTGATGAAAACGGGGGCGCCGGGATTGGCGGCGGCGCGGTTGTAGTATTCCTCGGCCTTGGTGTAGTCCTTCAGGTACTTGTAGCAGTAGAACCCGGCGTCGTGGTCGAATATCCACTCGCCGGGGTTGAGGCGCGAACCCTTGTCGAGCAGGCGCAGGGCCATGGGCACGTCCTGGGCCTCGTGGGCCATGATCAGCGAGCCGATGATGTACGGCTCCTTGTATTCGGGCGTGATGTCGGTGATGGTGTCGTAGACCCGCTCGATGAAGTCGAAGCGGTTGCGGATGTTGTAGGTGGAGTAAAACTGGATCGACCAGATGAAGAGCATGTCGGCGACCAGGTTGCGGTAGCCGAAGGAGAGGATGCGCAGCGTCTTGCCCGGGGGCAGGGAGACGAAGGCGCTGCGCTCGCCGAAGTAGTCGACGGTGGAGTCGTAGCGCTGCTGCATCCCCGCCGCCAGCAGCAGCCCGGAGAGGGCCGCCACGGCGAGCCAGCGGCGGCGCGTCATTGGAATTCCCGGCGGCGGAAGATCAGCACGGTCAGGGCCAGCAGCGCCAGGACGTAGGCCAGCGCGTAGAGCACGGAGAACAGCACGGACCAGGGGTCGATGGCCGTGCCCATCACCACCTCGTTCTTGATGTTGAACTTGTGCAGGTTGGGCAGCAGGTAATAGAGCCCCTGGGTGAACACCCGCCACAGGGGGATGGCCAGGTAGTCCTTGAACTCGTTGAAGGTCCACATGACCTGGCCGATCAGGTAGAGCGACACCGTGAAGATGAAGGACAGGATGGGGGTGGTGAAGGAGGAGAACAGCAGCGAGATGGCCACGATGACCAGCAGCTCCAGGTAGAGCATGAAGAAATAGAGGAGAATGCCCAGGTCGAAGCCGCCGCCGCTGACGGCGACAAAGGCGAAGAAAATGACGGCCATGGCGCCCAGCGCCGTCAGCATGGTCAGGGCCAGGCCCAGGAACTTGCCGGCGATGAACTCGTCGCGCGAGAGCGGCTTGCTCAGGATGTTGAACACCGTCTTCTTCTCGATCTCCTTGTAGACCAGGTTGATGCCGGTGAAAATGGCGATCAGCACGCAAAAGAAATTGATGGCCGCCAGCCCGGTATCCTTGAGCACCTTCATGGCGTCGCCCAGGGTGAGGAAGCTGACCAGCTTGGAACTCAGGGCGAAAAGGATGCCGAAAAAGACCAGCAGGTAGAACATCTTGTTGCGCGCCGACTCGCGGAAGGTGTTGACGGCGATGCCCCGGATTGCCGGCTTCATGGCTTTCCTCCCAGGGTTGAGGGGTTGGGTGGCGCCCCGGTCCCGTTGGACTGGGACGTCGGGACCCCATTGGCCCCTCCAGCCATCTCGCTGAAGAAGATGTCCTCCAGCGTCATCTTGACCGGGTTGACGGCCAGGATGCGGCCGCCGCTGTGGATGATCGACTCCACCACCAGGTTGACGTCGGCGTCGCCGGCCAGGGTGAGGACGGACTGGTTGTCGCGAAGGGCGTGGTCCGGATGGATCCGGGCCAGCTCCTTCGGGGCGATGCGGTCGCAGACGACCTCGACGTACTGCGTGCTGCGGGCGATCAGCTCCGACAGCTTGCCCTGGCGACGGATCGTGCCGGCCAGGATGATGCCCACGCGGTCGGCCATCAGTTCCATGTCCTGCAGGATATGCGAGGAGAAGAAGACGGTCTTGCCCTGCTCGCGCAGGGCCAGGATGAGCAGGCGCAGGTCCTTGCGGCCGACGGGGTCGAGGCCGGAGAAGGGCTCGTCGAGGATGAGCAGGTCGGGATCGTTGACCAGCGCCTGGGCCAGCCCCAGGCGCTGGATCATGCCCTTGGAGAACTTGCGCAGCTTCAGGTCCTCGTGGCCGCTCAATCCGACGCGGTGGATGAGGGCGGCGACCTTGTCGCGCATTTCCTTCTCGGGGATGTTGAACAGCGAGGCGGAAAAGAGCAGGAACTCGCGCGCCGTGAGGTAGTCGTAGAAGTAGGGGTTCTCGGGCAGGAAGCCGATGCGCTGCCGGGCGGCCGCGGCGTGGGCGGGCAGGCCGTCGACCCGCACCTCGCCGGAGTCGGGGGAGAGCAGGCCCATGATGCACTTGATGGTGGTGGTCTTTCCGGCGCCGTTGGGGCCCAGGAAGCCGTAGATCTCGCCTTTTTCGACGTCGAGGTCGATGCCTTTCAGGATGTTGAATTTTTTGATCAGGAAATTGGAGCGGAACGATTTCTTCAATCCCTTGATTTCCAGTGCTTTCATGTGCGAATGGATTTTAGGAAATGGGGGGGGAAATGTCAAGGCGGTACTGGGTGAGAGGTGAGGGGTGAGAGGTGCGGGGTGAGAGGTTAGAGGTCAGAGGACAGAGGACAGAAGACAGAGGTCAGAAGTCGGAGGTGAGAGATAGGGGGTGCAATTGGCGCAAGGCGCAGGGTTCAAGGCGCAAGGTAGAGGAAAAGTCATTAATAGGACTTAAATTCCAAATCACAAGCACCAAATTCCAAATAAATTCCAAATTCCAAAATCCAATGACCCAAACCAAGAAAATTCAATTGCAAGGAGCTTTCGTTTTGGAAATTGGAATTTAAGTCTTCGTATTACTTTTTCTGACCGTCAACCGTAAACCGTCTACCTTCAACCGATTGCATTTCCGGCAAAAAAAAGGCCATCCCACGATCGCGTGAAATGGCCTTTCTAATGTCTACTGACTACAGTCTACTTTTTCTTGCCTTTCTTAACCGTCTTGGCCTTTTTCGCGACTTTTTTTACGGTCGCCTTTTTGACCGGCTTTGCTTTTTTCACGGTCTTTTTGACCGCCGCTTTTTTTGCGGGTTTTGCTTTTTTTAAGATCTTTTTGACCGGAGCCTTTTTGGCGGCCTTTTTCGGCTTGGCGGGAGCGGCGGCGGCTTTGCGCTTGATCTCGGCCTGGGCGGCGGCCAGCCGGGCGATGGGCACGCGGAAGGGGGAGCAGGAGACGTAGTTCATTCCCACCCGGCAGCAGAACTCGACCGACTTGGCCTCGCCGCCGTGCTCGCCGCAGATGCCGATCTTGAGGCCGGGCTTGGTCTTGCGGCCCTTCTCGATGCCCATCCTGACCAGCATGCCCACGCCGGCCTGGTCAAGCGATTGAAAAGGGTCCTCGGCGAAGACGCCGGCCTTCTTCTCGTCGACGTAGTCGGGAAGGAACTTGCCGGCGTCGTCGCGCGAGATGCCCATGGTCATCTGCGTCAGGTCGTTGGTGCCGAAGGAAAAGAAATCGGACTCTTCGGCGATCTGGTCGGCCAGCAGCGCCGCGCGCGGCACCTCGATCATGGTGCCGACCAGGTACTTCAGCCGCGCCCGCTTCTCCTTGATGACGGCGTCGGCCACCAGCCGGGTGCGCATGGCCAGGATGCCCATCTCCTTCTTGTCGATGGTCAGCGGGATCATGATCTCGGGCAGCACGTCGACGCCCTCGGCGCTGCACTCGCAGGCGGCCTCGATGACGGCCCGCACCTGCATGTCGAGGATCTCGGGATAGGTGATGGCCAGGCGGCAGCCGCGGTGGCCCAGCATGGGGTTGGCCTCGTGCAGCTGCTCGACGCGCTGGCGCACTTTTTCAAAGGGGATGCCGATCTTGTCGGCCAGATGGATCTGCTTCTCCTCGGTGTGGGGAACGAACTCGTGCAGCGGCGGGTCGATGAGGCGGATGGTGACCGGGAAGCCGTTCATGACCTTGAAGATGCCCTTGAAGTCCTCCTTCTGGAAGGGGAGCAGCTTGTCAAGCGCCTCGACGCGGCCCTGCAGGGTGTCGGCCACGATCATCTCCTGGATGGCCAGGCGGCGCTCCTCGGTGTCGAAGAACATGTGCTCGGTGCGGCACAGGCCGATGCCCTCGGCGCCGAGCTCGATGGCCTTGGCCGCGTCGTAGGGGGTGTCGGCGTTGGTGCGCACGCGGATGGCGCGCGCCCGGTCCACCCAGCCCATCAGCGTCTTGAACGCGGCGGGCGGTTCGGGCTTGATCAGGCGCAGGCTGCCGCGGTAGACCTGGCCGGTGGAGCCGTTGAGGGTGATCGCCTCGCCCTTGCGCACCACGGCGTCGCCCACCGCCATCTCCCCTTTCTCGTAGTTGATGCTGAGTTTCTCGCAGCCGACGATGCAGCACTTGCCCCAGCCGCGCGCCACCACGGCGGCGTGCGAGGTCTTGCCGCCGGTGGCGGTCAGGATGCCCTGGGCGGCGTGCATGCCGCCGACGTCCTCGGGGCTGGTCTCCTTGCGCACCAGGATGACCTTCTCGTCCCTGGCGGCGGCTTCCTCGGCGTCCTTGGCGTTGAACACCACCTTGCCGCTGGCGGCGCCGGGGACGGCGTCGATGCCGCTGACCAGGTAATTCTTCTTCAGCTCATCCTTCTGGTCGGGGTCGATGATGGGATAGAAGATGCCCTCGATGTCCTTGTCCTTGATGCGCAGGATGGCGTCTTCCTTGCGGATCAGCTTCTCCTCGACCATGTCCACGGCGATGCGGAACGAGGCGGCGGGCGAGCGCTTGCCGGTGCGGCACTGCAGCATGTACAGGCGGCCCTCTTCAACGGTGAACTCCAGGTCCTGCATGTCCTTGAAATGCCTCTCCAGGGTGCGGCGCACGTCGACCAGCTGCTTGTAGGAGACCGGGTCGGCGTCCTCGAACTCCGAGAGCTTGATCGGGGTGCGGATGCCGGCCACCACGTCCTCGCCCTGGGCGTTGACCAGGTAGTCGCCGTAGAAGATGTTCTCGCCGCTGTTGGGGTCGCGGGTGAAGCAGACGCCGGTGCCGCTCTTGGGCCCCATGTTGCCGAAGACCATCTGCTGGACGTTGACGGCCGTGCCCACCACGCCCTTGATCTTCTCCACGCGGCGATAGGTGACGGCCTTCTCGGCCATCCAGGAGCCGAAAACGGCGTTCACCGACCCCCACAGCTGCTCCTTGGGGTCCTGGGGGAAGTCCTCGTTGATGTTCCTTTTGTAGATCGCCTTGAACTCGTCCACCAGGATCTCCAGCTCGCTTTCGTTCACGTCGGTGTCATTGACCTTGACGTCGCCGGGCAGGTTGAGCCGCTGGCGCGTGTGCCGGTCCTTGACCGTCTCAAAGGCGTGGTTGAACTCTTCGCGGTCAATGCCCTTGGCCGTCGAGCCGTACATCATGATGAAGCGGCGGTAGGCGTCCAGGGCGAAGCGGCGATTGCCGGTCTTGGCGGCCAGGCCGGAGACCGAGCGGTCGTTCAGGCCGAGATTGAGGATGGTCTCCATCATGCCGGGCATGGAGAGGGGGGCGCCGGAGCGCACCGAGACCAGCAGGGGATCGGCGGCATCGCCGAACTTCTTGCCGACCTCTTTCTCCAGCCGGCGCATGTTCTCGTCGACCTCCTTGTCCAGGCCGGCCGGATAGTTGCGGTTGTTTTTATAAAACAGGTCGCAGACCTCGGTGGTGATGGTGAAGCCGGCGGGGACGGGCAGGCCGATGCTGGCCATCTCGGCCAGGCCGGCGCCCTTGCCGCCCAGGAGATTCTTCATCTCCTTGCTGCCTTCACTTTTTTTCTTGGAAAAGAAATACACGAATTTTTTTTTCATGGGGCCTCCTTTAGGATAGTGTCCGGTCATTTATTTTTTTGCCATATGCCGGCGTGATGTCCTCCGAACCCGGCAGGGGAAGGCGGATGTCGAAGCAGCTGAACTCGCCGGCCTGCGAGGTGACCACGCAGGCGGCGCCGTGGTTGGCGATGATCCGCTCGCAGATGACCAGGCCCAGGCCGGCGCGGCCGGGAAAATTGGAATAGAACGGCGACCAGATGCTGTCTTGCTCATCCTCGCCCATGCCGCGGCCGTTGTCGCGCACCCGGAGCTCCAGGGCGTTGCCGCTCATCCCGGTGGCGATGCGGATCTCCCGGTCGTCGGCCGCCTTCGCCTGCAGCGCGTGCATGGCATTGTCGGCCAGGTTCAGCAGCAGCACCCGCATCTGGGCGGCGTCGAGCGTCAGCTCGGGCATCCCGGGGGCCAGCTCGAGGATGACGCGGGCCCGGGCGGCGCCGGCCACTTCCTGCCAATCGGGCGCCATCGCCTCCAGCAGGCGGTCGAGGGCGGTTGGCCTGCGGCGCGCGGCGGCGGGCTGGGGATAGTCTTTCAGGACATTGAGCGCGTCCGTGAGTTCGGCGGTATTGCGCTCGATGCGCGTCAGCCGCTCCCGGGCGAAGTCGTCGCTGCCCCGGGCCATGAGGATCTGCGTGTAGCCGAGAATGGGGGTCAGCTTGTTTTTCAGCTTGTGGAAGATGAGCGGCAGGACCTCGAGCAGCACTTCATTGCGCACGGCCTTGTCCTGGGAGGAAAGGTCCGGAGTGATGATAGTCGACTTGCCGTCAGGTTTGAATTCAATGGTTTTCATGAATAGGATAACCAATTATATTCCATTTTTTCGCGCAATTCAAGGAGAACCCATGCGAAAAAATGGAAACAACCTCGGTGTAAGGTGTAAGGTTGACGGTGTGCGGTGGAAGAAAAGGCGCTGGTAGGACTGAAATCCCAAGCACCAAGCACCAAATTCCAAATAAATTCCAATTTCCAA
>DCVB01000110.1 GCA_002327965.1 Candidatus Aminicenantes bacterium UBA2199
AAGATGAACTCGTCGTGCTGCGGCGCCCCGATGTCGACGAAATACAGGACGAGGTCGGCGTCGTGCAGGGCGTCGCGCACGTCCTTCATCATCAGCTCGTTGAGCTTGAAGTGCGGCTTGTGCAGCCCCGGCGAGTCGAAGAACACGGCCTGGCCGCGCTCGGTGGTCTTGATGCCCACGATCTTGCGCCGCGTGGTCTGCGGCTTGGCCGAGACGATGGCGATCTTGGCCTCCAGCAAGGCGTTGAGAAAGGTCGACTTGCCGACGTTGGTGCGGCCGACCAGCGCCACGTAGCCCGAGCGCCGGGCGCTATTTTTTTTCATGGCGGACGCGCACCGTCTTGATGCGGTTGCGCTCCATCTCCCGCACCTCGAAGACGTGGCCCTCGGCCGTGACCCGGTCGCCCGGCGCCGGGATGCGGCCCAGCAGGCAGCTGATCAGGCCGGCGACGGTCTGGTAGTCGGCGCTGTCGTCGATCTCGACGTCCAGGGCCTCGTTCAGTTCGTAGATGGAGGTGTCGCCGCGCACCGTCCAGCCGTCGCGGTCGCGGGCGATGGGCTCCAGGTCCTCGTCGTACTCGTCCTTGATGTCGCCGACGATCTCCTCGATGATGTCCTCCATGCTGATCACCCCGGAGACGCCGCCGAACTCGTCGCTGACGATGGCGAACTTCTGGTTGGTGCGCTGCATCTCCTTGAGCAGCTCCAGGATGCGCATGGTCTCGGGGATGAAGAAAGGCGGGCGCAGGATCTGGCGGATGTCGAAGTCGTCGCGCCCCCAGTAGTCGAGGACGTCCTTGGCCAGGATGATGCCCTCGACGTTGTCCAGTTTGTCGGCGACGACCGGGTAGCGCGATTTCTTCTTCTGGCGGATGGTGGCGACGATCTCCTCCAGGCCGGCGTCGACGTGCACGTGGGTCATGTGCACGCGCGGCGTCATGATCTCCTTGACCAGGGTGTCGCCGAACTCGAGGACGCTCTCGATCATCTCCTGGTCCTCCTTCTCGATGACCCCCTCCTTGGCCCCCTCCTCCAGGAACACCTCCAGCTGCTCGTCGCTGATCTCCTCGTCGCCGCCGTTCCCGGGCTCGGCCGGGTTCTCCTTGAGGAACAGGGAGAAAACATAGTTCAGGGGATAGAAGATGAACCAGGCGACGGGAAAGAGGAAGATCAGGCGGCGCAGCACCGCCTCGCGGTTGCGGTAGGCGACGATGTAGAAGACCACGTTGAAGAACACCAGGTAGAACAGGCCGATGAGCAGGATGCGCAGCGCCGGCGACGGGATCAGCTCCCGCAGCCGGCGGAAGGTGCAGAGCATCAGGACGATCTGCAGCACGAAGACGATGGTCTCCAGCGAGTGGATGACCAGGTCGAACTTTTCCACGAAGGGGAAGCGCGGCGGCTTTCTGCCCTCCATGCCGGCCAGGAACCTGGCCAGCGAGATGCGCGAGAAGCTCTCGAAGCTGCTCTCCAGCAGGTGGAACAGCACGGCGGCCAGGAACAGGGCGATGAGGCCGGCGAGGCTCACGGCAGCTCCGCGGCGAACTCGGCGAAGAGCCGGCGCTGCAGCTCCAGCATCTCGCCCTGGTCCGTCTCGTGGTCCCGGCCCTGCAGGTGCAGCAGGCCGTGGATGGCCAGCAGCAGGATCTCCCGGCCCAGCGACTGCCCGTTCCGCCGCGCCTGCTCCTCGGCCACGGGGACGCAGATCAGGACGTCGCCGGCATAGCGGCCGCCGGGAAGCTTCTCACCCAGGGGGAAGCTCAGCACGTCGGTGACGCGGTCCTTGCCGCGAAAAACCCGGTTCAGCTCGCGCATCTCCTGCTCGCCCGCCAGGCGCACGGTCGCCCGCCCCGGCAGCTGGATGCGGGCCGCGACCCGGCGCAGCAGGGCCGGGAAATTTTTCACCGGCAGGACGAAGCCCTGGCGCTGGAACGTGATCATGGCGCCTTGTCCTTGCTGAAATCAAAGCCCGGGTAGGCGACGCGCTGGTGGTAGATCGAGGCCAGTTTGTCGTAGAAGCTGCCGGCAATGGTGTTCAGCGCCTTGAAGGTCAGGCCGTCGCACTCGTCGAACTGGTTCTCGGCGATGTCGGAGGCGATGATCTTCTCCACCACGTTGCGGATGTCCTTGTCGCCGGGCGCCGAGAGGCTCTTGGCGGCCGCTTCCACCTGGTCGGCCAGCATGATGATGGCCTCCTCCACCTGCTGCGGCTTTTCCCCCGGGTAGCGGAACATGTTCTCGTCGAATTCGTCCAGGTTGCCGGCGCTGAGCTCCTTGGCCCGGGCGTGAAAGAACTTGACCACCTTGGTGCCGTGATGCTGCGCGATGGCCTGGCTGACCTTGCGCGGCAGCTTCAGCTGCTCGGCCTTCTCCAGCCCGAGCGGGATGTGCGAGATGATGATCTTGGCGCTCTCCAGCGGCGTCAGCTGCCCGTGCGGGTCCTCATACACCGACTGGTTCTCGGTGTAGAACTGCGGGCTGTCGATCTTGCCGATGTCATGGTACAGGGCCATGGCCCGCACCAGCAGCGGCGACAGCTCCAGTTCCTGGGCGGCGGCTTCGGCCAGCGAGGCCACCATCTGCGAGTGATGGTAGGTGCCGGGCGCCTTCTCCAGCATCTCGCGGAAGCACGGCAGGTTGAGGTTGGTGATCTCGACCAGCTTCAGGTCGGTGACCAGCTTGAAGATCACCTCCCAGAGCGGGATCATGAAGTTGGCGACGAAGGCCGCCAGCAGCGCCGAGAGGATGCCCAGCAGCATGTAGAAGGTCACCGGCATCCAGCCGGGGTCGTCCGTGGCCAGGGCGAAGAGCAGCGTGGTCAGCAGGTTGACCGGCAGCACCCAGAAGAACGAGGCCTTGAGGATCGAGGAGCGCTTCAGCCGCTGGTAGAACTCGATGCCGAAGGCGGCGGCCAGGTTGCCCACCAGCACGTAGAGCAGGATCCTGAAATCCCAGTCAAGGACGAAGGCTCCGATGATCGAATTGATGAAGGAGAAGACGACGGCGCTCTGCAGGTCGAACAGGAAGGCGATGATCAGCGCCCCGACGGCGAAGGGGATGCCGTAGGCCAGGGCGGAGCTGTCCACCTGGATGGTGAAGGCCATGTTCTTGAGGATCAGCGGGTAGATGAACAGCGCCAGGCGGTACATCAGGGCGCAGACGATGAAGGTGACCCCGGAGACGAAGTTCAGGCGCCGGCGGTTGATGCCGCCGGTCTTGGACAGGATGTTCAGCCTCCAGAAAAAGAAGAAGAGGACGGCCAGCGCCGCCATGATGAAGAAAACGCCGGGGATGCGGCGCGAACTGGTCTTTTCCTCGGCGGCGATCAGCTGGATCAGGCGCATGTGGTCCTTGTTGACCTCGTCGCCGCTGCGCAGCACGATCTTGCCTTTCTTGAGATGGATGAAGACCGGATTGACCAGGGCCAGGGTCTTCTCCTCCTGCAGGCGGGTCAGCACCTTGGAAAAGGTGACATTGGTGCTGATGAAATCGAGCAGGATCGGCCGGACCGTCTCCCGTTCCCTCTCGCTCAGGCGGAATTCCCGCAGCAGCGCCGTCAGGTTGGCCTCGATCTCGTTCAGGTCGTAAAAATCCCCCAGCCGGGCCTGGGCATATCCCCGTTTCTCATTGTAGACGGTGATCTCGTCGCCCGGGCCGCGGGGAACGCCGATGCGCGACAGGATGATCCCCTTCTCGCCCCATTTCTTCGCCTCCAGCAGCAGGCGGTCCAGGTCGACCTTGGCGAAGGTGTTGGACATCATCAGCGTCTGCAGGGCCTGCGGCTGCAGTTCCAGGCCGAAATTCTCGCGGATGCCAGCGCCCAGCCCCTCGAGTTGCGACCGTTTCATCAGGTACTCCTGGCGCGCCTCCTTGATGAAGCGGAACCACTCGTTCAGCAGCATCTGGCTGCTTTCGATCTTCTGGGCGTTGAACTCGTAGACCGGAATCAGCGCCTCCAGGGCCTGGCGGCGGTTCTGCTCGGTCATCTCCTTGTCCTCGACCGTCATGTCCTTGCGGATGACGATGTCGCTGTCGGCGATGTCGCCGACCTTCAGCCCCGTATCGCGAATGGAGCGCGCCGGAGGGACGTAGCTGAGATAGGAGATGGCCACGACGAAGAACGCCCCGATCAGCACCTTGCCCCAGGGCGAGCTCCCCTTCTCCGGCGCGTCGGGCCGCTGTTTTTTCGCCTTGCGTTCCAGGTCAAAGTTCATTTTTCCGCCTTTTCGTAGGCCTCGATGATGCGCTGGATCAGCGGGTGGCGCACGATGTCCTTCTGGGTCAGGTAGGTGACGCCGATCCCCGGCACGTCCTTCAGGATCTTGATGGCCTTGAATATCCCCGATTTCCTGGGCTGCTCCAGGTCGATCTGGGTGATGTCGGCGGTGACCACCACCCGCGAGTTGAGCCCGAAGCGGGTCAGGAACATCTTCATCTGCGAATCGACCGTGTTCTGCCCCTCGTCGAGGATGATGAAGGCGTCGTTGATGGTGCGGCCGCGCATGTAGGCCAGCGGGGCGATCTCGATGATCCCCTTCTCGATCAGCTCCGAGGTACGCTCGAAGCCGATCAGGAAGTACAGGGCGTCGTAGAGCGGCCGCAGGTAGGGGTTGATCTTCTGCTGGATGTCGCCGGGGAGAAAACCCAATTTTTCGCCGGCCTCGACCACCGGGCGCGTGAGCACGATGCGCTCCACCCGCTTGCCGATCAGGAAGTTCAGGGCCATGGCGATGGCCAGGAACGTCTTGCCGGTGCCGGCCGGGCCGATGCCGAAGACCATGTCGCGGCCCTGGATGGCCTCGACGTAGGCGCGCTGGTTGAAGGTCTTGGGAAAAACCTCCTTGCCGTCCACCTTGATGAGGTGTTTCTTGAAAACATCTTCCTGGAGCTGCTCGAGCCTGCCCTCGGCGACCAGGTTCAGGCTGAACTGGATGTCATGGTCCTGAAGCTTGCCGTTCTCCTCGTGCAGCTGCACCAGCTGCTGCAGGTACTTCCTGAACTTGCGCCCCTGGGCGCCGTTTCCCGAGTACATGACCTTGTCGCCGCGCAGGGCGATCTCCAGGCCGAAGGCCTTCTCGATCGCCTCAAGGTTTTTCTGGATCAGGAAAGGGAAATGGCCGCCCAGCCCGTCCGGGCATATGAACTCTTCCATTAAAAAAAAACCGCCTCTGGTCTATTCATTGGTGAAATTATAGGCAGCATTGGCCTAAATGTCAATCATTGCGGCGGGGACACCCTCAGGCGAGCCCGACCAGGGGCAGCAGCAGCCGCAAACCGAGCCAGATCAGCAGCCCGCCGGCCAGGTCGAAGAGGAAGCCGGCGCGGATCATCTTGACGATGGGCACCAGCCCCGAGCCGTAGACGATGGCATTGGGCGGGGTGGAAACGGGGAGCATGAACCCCCAGCTGCAGCCCAGCACGGCGCCCAGGGCCGGCGGCAGCGGATTGATGCCGGCCGCGACGGCCAGGGAGATGATCACCGGCACCACCATGTTGGCCGCGGCCGTATTGGAGGTCGTCTCGCTGGCCAGGATGGCGATGAACACGGCGGCGAAGGTCACGCCCCACAGCGATTCGGCCCCGGAAACGGCCAGCAGACCCTGGCCGATGCGGTCGGCCAGGCCGGTCTGGAACATCAGGTTCCCGAGGCTCAGCCCGCCGCCGAACAGCAGCAGCGTGCCCCAGTCGATGCGCACCGCCTGTTTCCAGGAGATGGTGAATTCCCTTTTCTTCCAGTCCACGGGCAGGAGAAAGAGCAGGACCGCCCCGACCAGGGCCGCTGTCGCCTCGGGGATGCGTCCGCCGTACCACTTGGCCGCGGGCGAAGCGCTGCCCCAGAACACGGCCAGGAAACCCGGTATCACCCACAGGGCGACCGTGACCAGGAACGCCGCCAGCGCGTTCTTCTGACCGCGGCTCCAGGGGCCGAGCCTGGCCAACTCGCGGCGCACGTACTCCCGGCTGCCCGCGATCACGGGCATTTCCGGTCGGTGCAGGGCATAGAGCATCCCGAACAGCAGCAGGTACATGGCCAGCAGCATGGGCACGGCGAACAGCATCCACTGGAAGAACGGGATCTTCACCCCGGCGAACTTCTCGATCATGGCCAGGCCGATCAGGTTGGGCGGCGTCCCCACCGGCGTGCCGATGCCGCCGGTGGAGGAGGCGTAGGCGGCCATCAGCATCATCCCGGTGGCGAAGCGAAAGCGCATGGGGTCGACCTTGACGCCGCTCCGGCTCTCCATCAGCCCGGCCATGGCCGAGATGATGCCGATGCCGATGGGCAGCATCATGGCCGTGGCGGCCGTGTTGCTGATCCACATCGACAGGAAGGCCGAGATGGCGCCGAAGGCGAAAAGGATGCGCCAGGCGCGGTCGCCCACCCAGCGCCTGGACATGATGCCGTAGGCGAACCTGCGGTCCAGGCCGTGGACATTCATGGCGCGGGCCAGGATGAAGCTGCCCAGGAACAGGAATATGGTCGGCTCGGCGAAGGGGGCCAGGACGGTCCTGGCATCGGCCACACCGGCCAGGATGCACAGCACGGCTCCCAGCAGGGCGCTGACCGGGATGGGGACCGGCTCGCCGATCCACCAGACGACGATCCAGGCGATGATGGCGGCCAGGGTATGGGCCTGGGGACTGAGAGCGGGCATGGGATAGAGGTGGACGGCCAGGCCCAGCATTGGTCCCAAAAACAGGCTCCCCCGCTGGCGCCAGGATTCCACCCGCGCCTCGATGGGCGAGATCGCGCCGGCCACGGCGGCATTGGGCTCGTGAACGACCGTGATCCCCGTGTCTTTCTCCAAATGAACTCCCTCCGTTAAAAATAGGTTGCCTGGGGGTGGCAGACAACCAGCCCGCTGACGCTCAGCTCGGGCAGCAGCTGGTCGCTGCTGGTCAGGGAGACGCCGATGCGGCCGGCTTCCAGGAGGCGCACGAGCTTTTTCTGGTCGGCCAGGGCGGGCCAGGCCGGGAATCCGGGGCTGAACCTGCGCCCCTGCTTCCCCGCCAGCCCCAGCTCGCGGCGGATGCGTTGGTGCACCGCCCCGGCCAGCGCCTCGGCCAGCTCGGCCCCGAAGCCGTGCAGGATCAGGTAACGGCTGTAGCGGTCGGAGGCGAAAAGCTCCTTTTCCAGTGCGTCCAGGCCGGCGCCGCAAGTGGCGATGAACAGCGGCAGCGTCTCCCCTTCCGCGGCGAAGTAATCGGCCAGCGATACCCCCTTGCGGCGGGGCAGGTCAAAAATCTCTTCTTTTGCGCCGTGGGAAACCAGCAGGCCGTTCTTTCCCCGGCGCCGGCAGGAGAAATATCCGTAAACAGCCGAAAAGCGCTCGATTCCCCTCTCCTTGAGCAGCTCCAGGGTCTCATCCAAGAACTGCCCGGCTTTCCTTCCCGGGCGCATGCGCCAGCGTGACTGGGCCAGGACACGGCGATCGATGAGGGGCAGGAGATCCTCCAGGCGCCAGTCCACGATACAGGTTCCCGGGAACGGCGGCGACGGCGTTCGCGAAGGGCCAATGGCAAAGGGTATTTTGGCCTTCGCTGTTGCGCCCCCAGTTGCCGGCGCCGCCGCGGTTTCGGCGCCGGACATGATCTTCATGGCCGCGAAAGCGTCGGCGGCGTAGGCGACCTTTCCATGGTACTCCGCGCGCAACGCCGTTTCCACAAAGGCCGGCGTCAGGGCGGCACCGCCGCAGATCACGGGGACGCGGATCCCCTGCGCGCGCAGGTGGCGCAGGATGCCGGTCATTTCCAGCGTGGAGCGGACCAGCAGGGCGCTCAGGCCGACGTGGTCGGGACGGTGCCCGGCCACGGCGGCGGCGATCTCCTCGCCGCCCTGGTTGGTGCCCAGGTTGATCACCCGGTAGCCGTTGCTGCGCAGGATGATGTCGACCAGGTTCTTGCCGATGTCGTGGACATCGCCCTTGACCGTGGCCAGGACCATGGTGCCGCGCAGGCGCCGACCGGCCTTGGGCAGGCGCGGCTCCAGGATGTCCAGCGCCGCCTTGACCACCTCGGCCGCCTGCAGCACGAAGGGCAGCTGCATGTAGCCCTTCTCGAACAGTTTCCCCACCTCGGCCATGGCCGGCAGCAGGTGATCGTTGACGATGTCCAGGGGGGGGGTATCGGCGGCCATCAGGGCCAGATCGTCACCGAGCCCGGCGGCATTGCCGTTGAGCACCGCGACGCGCAGCCGCTGCGCCGGGGTCTTGGGCGCCGCTTCTTTGTCTTCATCCCCGCTTTTTCTGCCCTGGAAATGCTCCATGACGGCCCGCAGGGGATCGCGGCCGCGCCGGCGGTTGAAAATGAGATCCTCGGCCAGGCGCATCTCGCCTGGATCGATGCGGTTCAAAGGCAGGATCCGGCCGGCATGGAAGATGGCGGCGTCCAGGCCGTTGAGCACGGCATGGTAGAGGAAGACGGCATTGATGATGCGCCGGGCCGCAGGCTGCAGGCCATAGGAAATATTGCTGACCCCTAGCAGGGTGTGGGCCCGGGGCAGCGATCCTTTCAGCAGTTTCAGGGCGGCCAGGGTCTCCACCCCGGCGTCGAACAGTCCGGGATCGCCCGATCCCAGGGTGAAGGTCAGCGGATCGAGGAACAGGTCGCGGGAATGCAGGCCGTGCTCCAGGGCCAGGTCATGGAGCCGTTTCAGCACGGCCGCCTTTCTCCGGCGCGTCCGCGCCATCCCCTGCTCGTCGATGGCCAGGCAGACCACGGCGGCGCCAAAGTCCCGGGCCAGGCCCAGGATCTCCGCGGCCCGGGCACCCCCGTCCTCCAGGTTGATGGAATTGATCACCGCCCGGCCGGCGCAGCGCCGCAATCCGGCCGCCAGCGCCGGGATGCTGGCGCTGTCCAGCATCAGCGGCAGGCGGTTGCGGGCATTCAGCCCGGCGACGGCCCTTTCCATGTCGCCGGCCTCGTCGCGACCGGCGAAAGCCACGTTGAGATCGAGCAGGTGCGCCCCTTCGTTCGCCTGCTCCTGGGCGACGGCCAGCATGGCGTCGAGGTCGTCGACCAGCAGGGCGCTTTTGAACTTGCGGCTGCCGGTGGCGTTGGTCTGCTCGCCGATGATCAGCGGCCTGGGCTTCACCTTCAGGTCCTGGGCAGCGAACAGCGAGGTGGCCCGGCCCGCGGCAGCGGGTTTGCGGCGCCGGACCGGGGCCAGCCCTGCCAATGCCACGGCCAGGGCCCGGATATGGCGCCGGGTCGAGCCGCAGCACCCGCCGACGATGGCGGCGCCGCTCTCGGTGACGAAATCCCGCAGCTGGCGGGCGAAGACGGCGGGTTCCAGGTCATAGACGTACCGGCCGTCCCTGTAGCGCGGCAGACCGGCATTGGGCATGACGGCCAGCGGGAATGGGGATTGGGCGGACAGCGTCCTGACCGCCTCGGCCATCCCTTCGGGGCCGGTGCCGCAGTTGACCCCGAAGGCGAAGAGGGGGAAGGGCAGGAAAGTCGCCAGCGCCGTGGCGATGTCGGTGCCCAGCAGCATGCGTCCCTTCTCGAGGGTGACCAGCAGGGTGACCGGACGGGCGCTCCCCTTCTCCCGGAAGACCCGGCTCAATGCCCGCAGGGCGGCCTTGGCCTGGAGCATGTCCTGGCAGGTCTCCACCTGGAACAGGTCGACGCCGCCATCGAAAAGGCCCAGCGCCTGGGGGTAATAGGAATCCTCCAGGGCCTGGAAATCGACCTGCTGCAAGCTGGGCAGGCGCGAGCCCGGGCCGATCGAGCCGGCGACATAGCGCGGCTGCTCCCGGCTGCTGAAATCGGCGGCTGCCTGCACGGCCAGCCCGGCCGCCCGGCGGTTGATCTCCAAGGTGCGCCCGGCCAGGCCGTGCTTGGCCAGCTCCAATTCCTGGGCCTCGAAGGTGTTGGTCTCGATGATGTCGCAGCCCGCCTCCAGGTAGTCGCGATGGATGCCGGCGATGAGGTCGGGACGCGAGATGGAAAGAAAATCGTGGCAGCCCTCATGGCCCCGGTAATCATCGGCGACGGCCGCGGCCATGATGGCCGTGCCCATGGCGCCGTCGAGGACGAGGACCTTCTCGCGCCGGCGGCGATCCAGGTCAGGCTTGCGAACGGTGGCCAACCGCGTCCTCCGCTGTCAGCCCTTGGCGGCGAAAACCGCTTCCAGCAATGCCTGGGGGGCACGGCCCTGCCCCATGGTGAACACGTGGATGCCCGGCACGCCGAATTCCAGCAGCTTCTCGACCAGCCGCGCCATGAAGCGCACGCCGCCGGCGAATGCCTGCTCCCGGGTGCGCGCCTCCTCGATGAGGCCGACCAGCTCGGCGGGGATGTTGACGTGGAAGGAACTGGGTATGGACTGGATCTGTTTGCGGCTGACCAGCGGCTTGAGTCCGGGGATGATGGGCACCTGGATGCCGACGGCGCGGGCTTTCTCCACGAATTCCTTGTAGATGCGGAAATCGTAGAACATCTGGGTGATGATGTATTCGGCGCCGGCGTCGACCTTCTTCTTGAGGTACAGCAGGTCCTTGTCCAGGTTGGGCGACTCGAAGTGCTTTTCGGGATAACCGGCGACGCCGATGCAGAAGCTGGTCGGGAACGGGTCTTCCAGCTCGTCGATGTACTTGCCGCGGTTCAGCTGGGCGATCTGCTCGACCAGCTGGCAGGCGTACAGGTGGCCGTCCTTTTCCGGGATGAAGCGCGCCTGCCCCGGCGGCGGGTCGCCGCGCAGGGCCAGGATGTTCTTGATGCCCAGGAAATGGAGGTCGATCAGGGTATCCTCGGTCTCGTAGCGGCTGAAGCTGCCGCAGATCAGGTGCGGCACCGGCTCGACGCGGAAGCGGTTCTTGATGGCGCTGCAGATACCGACGGTGCCCGGCTTCTTGCGCCGGGGCCGGCGGGTGATGACGCCGTCCTTCTCGTCGTAAACCATGTGCGGCTGGTGGTAGGTGACGTTGATGAACTGGGGTTCGAAGCGCATCAGCGGGTCGATGCCCGACAGGATGTCGTCCATGTTCTTGCCGCGGTCGGGCGGAGTGATCTCCAGCGAAAACATGAGCTTGCGGTTGTGCTTCAACCAGTCGATCACCTTGGTCATTGCGTTTCCTCGAACGTGGATTGGCTGCATCATAGCACAAACAGGGGCCATTACAAAGCCAAATTGCGGTTTCAGTGACAGTGTCAGAAGGAAATGAAAGTAATCGGTTGACGGTGAAGACAATGGATGATATCGGTTTACGGTAGACGGTCAGGAAATGCAATACGAAGACTTAAATTCCAAATCTCAAATTCCAAATCCCAAACAAACACCAAATTCCAATTTCCAATTTCCAAAACGAAAACCAAGGCAAGTGTCAGCAGGAAATGAAAGTAATCGGTTGACGGTGAAGACAATGGATGATATCGGTTTACGGTAGACGGTGTAAGGTGTACGGGAAGAGAAGAGCCAATTGGAAGACTTAAATTCCAAATCACAAGCACCAAATTCCAAATAATTCAAAATTCCAATGACCCAAACGAAGATCCAGAATTCAAGAGCAGAAATTGTTGAAGCGTTGAAACGTTGAAGCGAAAGAAAAAGAGCTTTTCCCAAGGCTCTTGCTGACACTGTCACTGACACTGACACTTGCCTTGGCTTTCGTTTTGAAAATTGGAATTTGGTGCTTGTGATTTGGAATTTAAGTTCTTACTATTGCTTTCTTTATCTTGCCGTCAACCGTAAACCGTCTGCCGTCCACCGATTACAATTCATGGCCTTGGCCTTACGCCAAGTCCTGGAAGCCCTCTGATTATGCCCTTGTCAACAACACTAATGTCTCGAGTTGGGAAGTGCCGGCGAACATGTCCAGGGGGACGACGCGGCGCACGAAGTAGCCGTGCCGGCGCCAGTTGCCGAAAGCAACCGGCATCTCGTCGGCGGCGCAGAACAGGTGCAGCGCTCGCCCCGGGCGGCGGCGGGCGATCGTGGCGATGACGGCCTCGCCGGCCCCGCTGCGCGGCGGGTCGAGGATGACGTCCTCGTCCCCCGGCGGCAGCGGCGGCGGCAGGAATCGCTCCAGGCTGTTGCGCAGGATGGCGGCGTTGTGAAAACGGATCCGGGCCCCGCCCGGGAAGCGCGGCAGCATGTCGCTGCCGGCGCGGATCGATGCTTCCGCGGCGTCGACGGCGAAGATCTCGCGGTAGCGGTCGCGCAGGCTCAGGGAGAACAGCCCGTAGCCGCAGTACAGGTCGAGGAGGCGGCCGCCGTTCTCCCCCGCCGTCATGAAACGGACATGATCCAGCAGCAGCGGCAGGATCGACTCGTTGACCTGGGAGAAGGAGGTCGGCGGCACGGAGAAAACGGACTCGCCCAGGCGCAGGCGGAATCGCTCGGGACCGAAGATCTTCTTGATGGGAAATGACGCCCGCGGACGTTCGTTCTCCAGATAATAGGGGGAACGGGAGGGGTCCAGGAAAAGGAATGCGGAGACGATGTTGGCCTCCAGGGCCCGCAGGTTCGCGACGACCCGCAGCAGCAGGCGGTGCAGGCCGCGATCCAGTGCCTGCAGGTTGAAGATGACCATGAATTCGTCATAGGTGCCGCGGATGACGACGAAATTCAGGGCCCGGGCCAGGGGGGCGAATTCCTTCCGGGTCAGCAGCCTTTCCACGGCGGCGTAGATGGCGGCATGCTCTCCTGGTTCCAGCAGGGAGGATTCGTCGCTGGCTGCGAAAATCGCTTCAGCGGCGATTTTTCGCTTGCGGAACGCCTCGCTCCCCGGCAGGCAGCGCCGTTTGCTGGTGGTGCGGTAATGGCGGGGCCGGGGTGAAACGACCAGTTGCTCGGGCCTGGCGGGCAGTTGGTGGTGTTTCCAGAATCCGCGCAATGCGTTGTTCTTGATCTCGGTTTCCAGCCCATAATCAAGATGGGCCAGGACGGCCGGTCCCAGGCGCGGAAGCTGGATCCTTTTCCTGGAGGCCTCCCGGCGGACAAAATGCTCAAAGGAAGAGGTAGTGATAGTGGTAGTGGCGGGCAATCGCAGGGCTTCTTTCTTCACTTTTGCCTTTTACCTTTTACTTTTTTCCTTTTCATCATTAGGTTTATTGGCGCTTGCAGTAGCTCGATCCATGGTTTATACCGGACGCCCGAAGCCCTATACCGTCCGCCGAGTTCCGCTCTTCACTTTTCACTTTTCACCTTTCACTCGATCTCACTCTTCTCAGACCCTCAACGTGGCGGTCAGGCGCAGGGGGTGCAGCAGCAGCCGCAGCGCAACCGCGATATCCAGGCAAACCACGTCGGCAGCGGTCAGGCTGTCGATCGCCGCCCCCTCCTCCTGGATGACCGCGATGCCCAGCCGGGCCTGGCGCAGCATTTCCCGGTCGTTGCGGCCGTTGCCGATGCAGGCCGTGCGTCCTGCTCCCAGGGCCGCGACATATTCCGCTTTTTGCGCCGTCTGTCCCTGCCCGGACAGGACCTTCAGGACGCAGGGGATCCCCTCGACCTGGGTTTCCACGCCGCCGAACGTACCGGCGGTGAGGATATGGATTTGGACGCGGGCGGCCAGCTCCCGCAGCAGATCGGCGACCCCGGGCTTGATGCGGCCGTCGACGGCCAGAGTGCCGTTGAAATCGAGTACCAGGTGCTCCAGTGAGAGCTTCTCCCCGGTTCCGGGAACATCAATTTCAATCATGAATGCACCTCAAAGGAACTTGCAGAACTTGGCGTACGGCATAGGGCGTAAGGCGCAGGGTCACGGCTACGAATTGTAATCGGTTGACGGTTGACGGTTGACGGTTGACGTGAAGAAAAGATGCAATAATAAGAATAAAATTCCAAATCTCAAGCACCAAATTCCAATAAAATTCCAAATTCCAATTACCCAATGACCCAAACGAAGATCCAAAATTCAAGAGCAGAATTGGTGCTTGTTTGGTATTTGGAATTTGCAATTTGGAATTTAGGTCTTCGTATTGCATTTCCTGACCGTCTACCGTAAACCGTCTACCGATATCATCCATTGTCTTCACCGTCAACCGATTACTTTCATTCCTCGCTGACACTGACACTTGCCTTGGTTTTCGTTTTGAAAATTGGAATTTGGAATTTGGTGCTTGTTTGGGATTTGGAATTTGGGATTTGGAATTTAGGTCTTCGTATTGCATTTCCTGACCGTCTACCGTCTACCGATATCATCCATTGTCTTCACCGTCAACCGATTACTTTCATTTCTTGCTGACACTGTCATTGACACTGGAGTCCGGCTTTGATTTTGCCTTGATATCGGGCAATTTCTCCAGTGCAAGAAAGATCTCCCGGCAGATCCAGGCATCGGTCGCCGCGTAAGCGACCTGCGCCGGCGCCAGCTGCGGGCGCTCCCAGTTGGAGCACTGCGCCCCCTTGGAGATGCGAACGCCCAGGACATGGGCGGCCAGCGTTCGTATGCCATTGGCCTTGATCCCCTTTCGTCCCGCCAGCTTGCCGAGCTCGACGAACCCGGCCGCGGCGAAGGGCATGAGCTCGTGCAGGTGGGTGATGTCGCCGGCGACCGCCACTCCCGCCTTGGTCACCCTGTTGTCGGCGAAGAGTTCTCCGAGCGGGGCCAGGTCCCCGATCTTTTTCAGCTGCACCAGGAAGACGGCATCCCGCGCGGCCAGCTGCGCCAATGCCGGGGAGAAATGGTCGCCGCTGCAGAAAGTGGGCCTGACCTCGATGTCGAAGCCCAGCAGCCGCTCGCGGCGCAGGCCGGGGATGACGGCGCGCAGGCGCTCGTCGCTGTCGACGATCTCGACCGGCCCTTCCCACTTTTTCAGGGGCAGCAGGTTGATGTCGGATTTGGTGAGAATGGGTGCGGGCGGCGCGGGACATTGATTTTTTGTTTCGGTACTCATTGGACGATCTTGGCTTTAATCGCGGGCAGCAAGCCTGGGAACTCGTGCACCCTTTGTCTTGCTGCCCTGTAGTTTTTCAAGTCGCCAGGCCTTGCCTGAAGGCTTTCTGCCGCTGCTTCTCCCGATTTCAGCGACCCAATGCTGCAATCTGACGACGATCTCTATCTTGCTTTCAAAGGGCAGTCTGGCCTGTCGGCGGCGAAAATCACGTTTTTTTTGCAGCACGGCCGCCAAGCTCAGGTCGTTCAGTGCGATCAACGTCTTTTTCATCCATGTTAACATAGCAAATTTTTGTCATGTTGGCAAATAGCCAGGAGCAGGCATGCCGAGGTTTAACCCGGTATCTGGGGATGCCACTTCGCAGGAACCAGGAGCGGCTGGAGACAATATTTACATCCTGACGTAATGGGTATGGGAATTCAAAAAAATCATGGATCAATCAGGCGGCGAAAACCACTTCGCCGTTTCGCGCGAAATCGACGATGAACGAATCGCCCTTTTCCCATTCGGCCCTGGTCATGGCCACGGCTTCGATCGGCTTGAAAACCTCGTAGATCGCAGCGGACAACAGGTCGATCCGTTGCCAATAGTCCAAGCCAGAGAAATCGTCCGAAATGATGACCAGATCAATATCACTGCCTTCCCGCTCCGAACCGGTGGCATATGAACCGTATAAAACTATCCGTTCGATCCTTATTCCCTTTTTTTCAATAACATCCTTGAATTGCCCAATGATCTTTAGTACAGCCGCTTTGCCCATTCCAGCGCCTCCTGGCTTTCATCGATGATGCTTGTGGCGATCGCTTCGGTGTAATTGCTGCTGATGACCGCCAGGGATTCAGGGTAACGGGTGGCTACGCTGGCTGAATTCAACTTGATAATGAATTTCCCGGTCTTTTCCGGTGGAGCAATCTCCAGTTTTTGTAGAAAATACACCAGGTTATGGGTTTTTTCGGGGATCTTCTGAAATTTTTTCAGATACAAGCCTTTCAACGCCTTTTCAATTGCCAGATGGCACATGAAAACCGCATAGAAAAACCTGCCCCCGGAATGCATGAATTTGGCGGTTTCCAAGTCGTATTCGGCTTGTTTCAGCCATTCTCGATGATCTCTCGCCATATGAACAATATATATTTCCAAGGAATAATTGTCAAGAAAATTCAGGGAGATGGCAGCGCTACGTACGCGCCGCTAAGCCGAGGCCCT
>DCVB01000019.1:0-10667 GCA_002327965.1 Candidatus Aminicenantes bacterium UBA2199
ACTTCTCCTGGCCCATCTGCATGGATGAATATATCTGGTGGATCTTGTTGTCGCGGATCAGGTGGCGGATGGCCGGGTTGGGGATGAGGATCTCCACCGCCAGGCAGCGGCCGCGGCCGTCGGCCTTGGGCAGCAGCGCCTGGGTGACGATGCCCTCCAGGTTCATCGACAGCTGGGTGCGCACCTGGTCCTGCTGGTGCGGCGGAAAGACGTCGATGATGCGGTTGATGGTCTGCGCCGCCGAGTTGGTGTGCAGGGTGGCGAAGGTGAGGTGGCCGGTCTCGGCGATGGTGATGGCCGCCTGGATGGTCTCCAGGTCGCGCATTTCGCCGATCAGCACCACGTCGGGGTCCTCGCGCAGCACCGAGCGCAGCGCCATGGGGAAGCTCTTGGTGTCGGCGTGCAGCTCGCGCTGGTTGACCATGGCCTTGCGGTGGGAATGCAGGTACTCGATGGGGTCCTCGATGGTGATGATATGGACCGGGTGCTCCTTGTTGACCTTGTCGAGCATCGAGGCCAGGGTGGTGGTCTTGCCCGAACCGGTGGGCCCGGTGACCAGGATCAGGCCGCGCGCCTTGTTGGTCATGGTGGGGACGATGGCCGGCAGGCCCAGCTTCTCGAACGACCAGATCTCGTAGGGGATGCGGCGGAAGGCGCCGGCGACGGCGCCGCGCTGCATGAAGACATTGGCGCGGAAACGGGCCAGGCCCTTGATGCCGAAGGAGAAGTCGAGCTCCCAGTTCTCCTCGAACTTGTACTTCTGGTTGTCGTTGAGGATGCTGTAGATCATCTGCTTGGTCTCGGCCGGGGAAAGCGACGGGTGCTCGATCCTCTTGAGCAGCCCGTGGACGCGGATCAGCGGCGGCGAGTTGGTGGTGATGTGCAGGTCGGTCCCCCCCTCGTCGACCATGATCTTCAGCAGTTGCGGCAGCGGCAGGGCCATGTCTCTCTCCTTACATCTTCGAGGTCTCTCTCAGCACTTCCTCGATGGAAGTGATCCCCATCTTGATCTTCTCCAGGCCGCTCTGGCGCAGGGTGAGCATCCCCTTCTCCTTGGCCTTCTGGCGCAACTCGGAAGTGGAGGCGCCGATCATGACCATCTCGCGGATCTCCTCGTCGAGTTCCATGACCTCGAAGAGGCCGACGCGGCCCTTGTAGCCGGTGTTGTTGCACTTGTCGCAGCCCTTGGGCTCGAAGATCTGCACGGCCTTGGCCTCCTCGGGGGTGAAGCCGATCTCGATCAGGGTCTGGGCCGGGATCTTGGCCATGGCCTTGCAGCTGGTACACAGGCGGCGGATCAGGCGCTGGGCCTGGACCAGGCGCAGCGAGGTGGCCACCAGGAATGGCTCGATGCCCATGTTGATCAGGCGGGCGACGGTCGAGGGCGCGTCGTTGGTGTGCAGCGTCGACAGCACCAGGTGGCCGGTCAGGGCGGCCTTGATGGCGATGTCGGCGGTCTCGAAGTCGCGGATCTCGCCCACCAGGATGATGTTGGGGTCCTGGCGCATGAAGGTGCGCAGGGCGGCCGGGAAGGTCAGGCCGATCTGCTCCTTGATGTTGACCTGGTTGAGGCCGAAAATATTGAACTCCACGGGGTTTTCCGCGGTCAGGATGTTCACTTCGTCGTCGTTCAGCTTGGAAACGGCCGAGTACAGCGTGTTGGTCTTGCCCGAGCCGGTGGGGCCGGTGACCAGGATGATGCCCCAGGGCTCCTTGATGTTGCGCTCGAACTTCTGCAGCGAGGAGGGCTCGAAGCCCAGCTGGGTCAGGTCGAGGCGCAGCTGGTCCTTGTCCAGGATGCGGATGACGACCTTCTCGCCGTGGATGGTGGGCAGGGATGAAACGCGCATGTCGACGACCTTCTTGGTCGTGCCGGTATCGATCTTGGTCTTGATGCGGCCGTCCTGGGGCAGGCGCTTCTCTGCGATGTCCATGCCGGAGATGATCTTCAGCCGGGCCGTGACCTTGCTCTTGAGGTTCATGGGCGGCTTCATGTACTCGTGCAGCACGCCGTCGATGCGCAGGCGCACGCGGAATTCCTTTTCATACGGCTCGAAGTGCAGGTCGGAGGCGCCCTTGAGGATGGCGTCGTTGAAGATGAGGTTGACCAGCTTGATGGCCGGCGCGTCCTCGTCGAAGTCGCCGTCGGAGGAGAGGTCCTCCTCCTGGATATCCATGACCTCGACGCTGGAATCCTCGCTCAGCTCGATCTCGTCGAGGAACTTCTGGGCCTCGATGCCGGTGGAGGAGCCGTAGTACTTGTCGATGGCTTCCAGGATCGACGATTCAGGGGCGATGACCGCCTGGATGCGCAGGTTGGTCGAAAAGCGGATCTCCTCCTGCACGAAAAGGTTGGAGGGATCGGCCATGGCCAGGGTCAGGTTGGAGCCGATGCGGTGGATGGGAATGACCACGTGCTTGCGGGCGATGTCGGGCTTGATCAGCTCGATCACCTTGTCGTCGATCTCGAACTTGGACAGGTTGATCGAGGGGTAGCCGAACTGCTTGCTCAGGACCTGGGCGATATCCTCCTCGGTGACGTGGCCCAGGCGGATCAGCACGCTGCCCAGCTTGCCCGGCTCCTTTTTCTGGACTTCCAGGGCGTGCTGGAGCTTCTCTTCCGTGATCTTCCTTTCCTTGAGTAGAAAATCTCCTAGTCGCATAGCCATTGGCTATATTGTAGAGGATGAAAAATGAATTGTCAATTTTTTCATCGCAAGGCGTAAAATCCCGAGACCCCGAGGTTCTTCACCCGCCCCCGCGAATCGAGGGCCAGGGCGAGGTCGATCAGGAACTTCCCCAGGTTGAAGCCGCAGCCGATGCCGTAGAGGGCGTTGGCTTCGCGGCCCACGAAATACTTGGCGGCCAGGTCGCTCCACAGCCCGGCGCGCAGGAACAGCTTGTTGCGGAACACCCCCTTTTCCACCCCGAGCGAGAACAGCTGCGCCTCTTCGCCGCCGGGGAACAGCTCGCCCTTGGCCAGGTCGATGTCCAGGAAGAACGCCAGCTCGGGATCGGGACGGAAGGCCAGGCCGGCCACCAGGCGCCGGGCCAGGCGCAATTCGCCGCCGGCGGTGTCGATGACCGGGTCGGTGGCGTTCTTCAGCGCCAGGCCGGCCTTGAGGTGCTGGCCGAGCTCGATGCCCGCCCCCAGGTCCAGGTTGAACCTGGAAAAACCGTCCTCGGCCCCCGACCAGGCGGCCTCCAGGAGATCGCCGGCTCCGGCACCGGGCGTGAACGGCGCGGCGCCGAGGCCGGCGTCGAACACGCTGGACTTGCCCTTGAGGTAATGGAAGGTGGCGCCGACGACCATGCCCTGCGACAAGGGAAAGCCGATGGCCAACGAGTAGTCGGTGTAATGCAGCCCGGTGAAGCGCACGCGCAGCGCGGCGATATCGGCGTCGCCGACCGCGGCGGCGGGCTGGTCGAGGGCTGCGCTCGCTGCGCTCGCCAGCGGGCGGACGACGGCCGCGTCCACGGTGGTGATGGCGACGGCGTAGCCCTTGCCGGCGTAACCGGGACCGCGCATGCGGAAGCCGCTGATGACGGTGTCGGCGGAGAAGGCCTCCTTCAGCGCCCGCAGCGCCGCCTCGCGGCTTGCCGCGTCCAGGGCCTGGAAATGCTCCAGGTCGTACGCGCGGGCAACGGCAAGGTTCCGGCTGATGTCGCGAAAATCCAGGCTGCTGCTGCCGTACTGGTAGCCGCCCAGCGGCATGGCCAGCGAAGCCAGCAGCGAGGGGTTGAGCTGCAGGGAATTGAAGTCATAGTTGTACGCCAGGGAAGCATAGCCGAGGGCCAGGGAACGGGCGCCGTAAAAAAACGGAAAAAAGGAGAAAACGGGCGCNNGAGGTGACAATCCCGGGGTCGGTATTGACAGGGGAACGCGATTTTGCTACTCTTGCCTCGGGCAGGGGTCTATAGCTCAACGGCTAGAGCTACCGGCTCATAACCGGTTGGTTCCAGGTTCGAATCCTGGTAGGCCCAGTATCAGCGCCCCGACAAGGAGTTTTCTTGAAAGAAGGACTTGACATCTTATACGCGCTGCAGCAGAAGGACGACCAGCTCAAGGAGATCGAAGCCGTCATCAAGGACATCCCGCTGCGGATCAAGGAACTGGAGGACGAGCGCGACTCCCGCTCCGACATGATCGAAAAGGCCAAGAAGAAGCTGCATGACAACGGCGAGGAGCGGAAGAAGCTGGAGCGCGAGATCGTCGCCATCCGCGACAAGATCGGCAAGTACAAGGAACAGATGAAGAAGGTGACCACCAACAAGGAGTTCCAGGGCTTCAGCAACGAGATCAAGTTCGAGGAAGCGAACATCGTCGCCGTGGAGGAAAAGATCATCGAGAAGATGATCGATTCCGACGAGATCATGGGCGGCATCCGCGACGCCGAGAGCGAATTCAATAAGATCGCCGACAGCTACAACCAGCAGATCAAGGATATGCTCAGCAACCTGGAATACCACAAGAACAAGCTGGCCGAGGAGACGCGGAACAAGAAAGAACTGCGGGCGCGGGTCGATCCCAAGCTGCTCAAGGCCTACGACAACCTCTTCGTCAAGAAGGCCGGCAAGGTCGTCTCCTACGTGCACAGCGACTTCTGCGGCGTGTGCAACATCAAGATCCGCCCCCAGATCCTGAGCGAACTGGTCCTTTCCGATGACGTGATGATCTGCGAGAACTGCGGCCGCATCCTCTACCAGAAGATCGTCGACGAAGCGGGAGCCTGATCCCGGTTTCCGCGTGGAGACCGCGCATGAACGATCGAGAACGGACCGAACTGAGCGAGACCGCCCGCGCCGAGTTCCTGGCCCAGCATCACCCCGTCCCCATGACCCTGATGGGCATGGACGGCTGTTTCGGCCGCTCGGGCAAGCCCGATGACCTCTACGCCCATTTCCAGCTGACCGCAGCCGACATCGCCGCCGCCGGCGTCCGCCTGCTCTCCCGGCCGTGATCCAGTTCTTCCATGTCTACAAGCAGTATTTCCGCAGCAACGAAGCCCTGAGCGACATCAACCTGGCCATCGAGCGCGGCGAGTTCATCTTCCTCACCGGCGCCTCGGGCGCCGGCAAGTCGACCCTGCTCAAGCTGATCTACAAGGAGGAGGAGCCCAGCAAGGGGCAGATCCTCATCGATTCGGTGAACAGCACGCTCATCCCCCCGAAGCGGCTGTACCGCCTGCGCCGGCAGATCGGTATCGTGTTCCAGGACTTCAAGCTGCTGATGAACCGCACCGTGCAGGAGAACGTGGCCGTGCCGCTGCTGGTGCGCGGCGAGAAGCGGGCGGCGCTCGAGAACAAGGTCAACAGCACCCTGGCCCTGGTCGGCCTGAGCCACCGCAAGCGCTACCTGACCTCCCACATCTCCGGCGGCGAACAGCAGCGGGTGGCCATCGCCCGCGCCGTCATCGGCAACCCCAAGATCCTCATCGCCGACGAGCCGACGGGCAACCTGGATACCGAGCTTTCCATCGAGATCGTGCGCATCTTCGAGAAGGTCAACGCCAGCGGCATCACCGTCATCATCGCCACCCACGACCTCAACCTGATCAACCTCTTCCCCAAGCGCATCATCAAGCTGGACAAGGGGCAACTGGTCCTGGACCGCCCCTGCGAGGCGGGCTGACCCATGCGCTTCACGCTGCGGGCGCTGCAGCAGGCCCTGGGCAACATCCTGCGCAACAAGTCGGTCAATTTCCTCTGCCTGGGGATCATCGCCTTCACGCTGCTGGTGCCGGGGATCTTCGGCTTCATCTCCTTCCACCTCGACCGCTACATCAGCCGCCTGAGCGACAACATCGAAGCCATCTTCTACCTGCGCGACAACGCCGAGCCCGCCGGCGTCGAGGCGCTGATGCGGAGCATCGAGGGCAGCCTGCTGGTCAAGGAGATCGGCTTCACCTCCCGCGAGCAGGCGCGCACGGACTTCGCCCGCGAATTCCCCGAGCTGGGCTACATCCTGGCCGAGTTCAGCGACTCGCCCTTCCCGGCGTCGGTGCGCGCCCGCTTCCGCTCCGACGCCAGCGGCATCGTGGCCATCGAATCGTTCATCCGCGACGTGCGCCGCAGCCCGCTGGTGGAGAGCGTGCAGCTCAACATGGACTGGGCGCGCAAGATCGCCAACATCAAGAAATTCGCCCAGTTCGCCGGCCTGTTCCTGAGCGCCATCCTGCTGATCGTCTCCGCCTTCATCATCTTCAACGTGGTGAAGCTCAACATCTTCTACCGCCGCGAGGAGATCACCATCCTGCGCCTGGTCGGCGCCACCGACGCCTACGTCAAGGTCCCCTTCCTGCTCGAGGGGCTGCTGCTGGGGTCGCTGGGCGGGCTGCTGGCCTGCGGCCTGCTGTTCGTCGCCGTCAGCGCTTTCCCGCTGTACGCCGGTTTCGTCTACGAGGTCGTCAAGCAGCTGATCAACTTCCGCGAGCTGCCGCCGCGCCTCTTCTGGCAGCTGATCGCCACCGGAGCGGGGATCGGATTGCTCTCTTCCTTCATCTCGCTGCGCAGGTTCATCAGGCACACGCCCGGATGAAGAGCGTGCTACGTGACGCGTAACGCGTGACGCGTAACGCGGAAGAGACCAAATTCCAAGCACAAAATGCCAATTTCCAAAACAAAAGCCAAAATAAGTGTCAGTGTCAGTGTCAGCAAGAGCCTTGGAGTAAATTTTTTTCGCTTCAACGTTTCAACGCTGCAACGCTTCAACGATTTCTGTTCCATGCTTGGGATCATCGTTTGGGTCATTCGGTCAAAGTCCCCGCCAAGGGGATTGGGATTTGGAATTTAAGCCTAACTGATTACCCGTCATATTTTCTCGCCTCTTCTCCCGGGTCTATGGCTCCTTGGGATTCCAGTCTTCTCTCGTCACGCGTCACGCGTTACGCGTCACGCAGGTTCTCCTCTCGTCATGCATCACGGCTGTTCAACCAGTGAGTCCTTGAGCGCCGACTCCAGCCGCTGCAGCCCGTCTTTCATCACCTCGGTATCCTGCACCCCGGCCATGCGGAAATGGCGCGGCATCTGGAAGAAGCGCCCCTCGGTGACGACCATGCGGTATTTCCCGTAGAGTTGGGAATAGAATTTCTTCACATCGACGCGGTGGCTCATCTCGGGGAAAAAGAGGACGCCGTTCCTGGGGATGTAGCAGGAGAGGAACTCGGTCCGGTCCAGGAAGGAGCCGATGAGCTCGCGGTTCTCCCTGACGCGCCGGCGCAGGCGTTGCTCCAGCTCCGCCAGCGCCGGGCTTTCCAGCAGCAGGTGGGCCAGGTACAACGGGACGAAGGGGATCTCGGGGGTCAGGTAGTCGCCGAATTGGCGGGCCTTCTCGATCACGGCGGTGGGGGCGAAGGCCCAGCCGCAGCGCAGCGAGCCCAGGCCGTAGAACTTGGAAAGCGAGGAAGTGACGATGAACTCCGGGAAGTCGACGAACAGCGAGCGTTCGCGGTAGAAACGGCCGTACACCTCGTCGATGAAGACAACGATTCCGCGCTCGCGGTTCAGCGCCCGCAGGTATTGCAGCACCTCGGAGCCGATCTGGCTGCCGGAGGGGTTGTGCGGGTCGGTGAGGATGATCATGCGCGTCTTCTCCGTCACCCCCGCGGCGATGGCCGGCTGTGACAGGGAGAAATCCAGCGGGTCACGCTTGACGAAGCGGACGCGCGCCCCCAGGTAGGCCGGCACCTTGAACATCGGCTCGTAGGCGGGGAATTCGACCAGCACCTCGTCGCCGCGCTTGAGCAGCGCCCCCCAGATGATGAAATTGGCCAGGCTGGTCCCCAGGGACAGGAGGATGTTCTCCTCCGGAACCTGCTCCCTGCGGCTCAGGGTCGCCAGCAGGTGACGGCTGCCGACGGTCGCATCGCCGGGGAATGGCTGCAGGCGGATGGAGTCGGCGTTGAAGGGCAGTTCGTCGTCCCGGAGGGGGAACTCCATGTTGGAATGGGAAAAATTGATTTCAACGTCCTGCGGGTATGTCTTGACGGTCAGCAGGTGGTCGATCTTCAGTTGCCTGGGCATGACGGCCCTCCTTCACTCAACGGCGATGCGCACGCGCTGGTCCTCCAGGCGGACGCGCAGGCGCATCTTCTTGTCGGTCTTGGTGACGATATCAATGGCCGGCAGCCGCACCTGGTGCTCCAGAAACTCGTGGACGGCATAGGCGAAACGCCCCGACTTCTCGGCCTCGGCGGCCAGCTCCCGCAGCACCTCGTCGTCGGCGCGCAGTCGGCAGCGGTACCGCTCCAGCAGTTCGCCGCGGATCGCCTCCATCTGCAAGACGGCGATCTGGTGCAGGTGCTCCCGGGTCAGCGGCGTGAACTGGATGATCTCGTCCACCCAGTCCAGGACATTCATGATCTTGGGGGCGACGATCAGCTCGCCGGAGCGCGGGTCGACCTTGACAAAGCCGATGGCCGAACCCTTCTTCGCCTCGCCGATGCCGGTCAGGCTCAGGATGAAGATGATGTTGGCCAGGTAGTGCCTCTTGCCCATCTCGTCGAGGACCTGTCCCTGGGTCAGGGTCTTGCCCAGGGAATAGAGCACCGAGGAATGGGCCTCCTCGATGTTCTCGAACAGGATCACCGAGAACGGGTGGTTCTCCACCTCGCGCACCAGGGCGCCGGCGCCGCTCTCGCCGTCGCCGCGCACCAGCCGCTCGGCGTCCTCGGCCTTCAGGTAGCCGGCCAGGTCGATGACGCGCAGTTTCTCCGGGCTGCCGAACAGGTACTCGGCGATCCGGGCGGCGATGAAGCTCTTGCCCACCCCGGTCGGCCCCAGGAACAGGAAGATGCCCTCGGGCCGCAGCGCGTTGACCCGCGTTTCCAGCCGGGCCAGGCGGATGATGCGCGAGATCTCCTCGAGGGCGCTGGCCTGGTTGACGGTGGCGCCCCTGAGATAGTCGAGCATGCCGCGGGCATGGGCCCGGGTGTCGAGGCGCACGATCCCGATGGGCAGCTTGGAAAAGGCGCTGATGCTCTGGTGGATGTGATCGCAGTCGAGGGCAACGGCTTTTTTCAGCACCGCCTTGGAGCAGGAGATGTCCAGCAGCTCGATGGCCTTGTCGGGGAAGGCGCGGGTGGGGATGAAGCGCTGGGACAGGGTGTAGATGCCCTCGAAAAGCTCCTCGGGGATGCGCAGGCGGTAATACTCCTCGAAGTGCTTCCTGACCCCGCGCAGGATGCTCAGCATCTCCTCCTTTTCGGGCTCGGCGAGCATGATGGCCGAGAAATTCGCGGCCATGATCTCGTCGCTCTTGATGAACTTGTAATAGTCCTCGGAAGTGGCGGCGGCGATGACCAGCAGCTCGCGCTCGGAGATGTGGGCCTTGAGCAGGCCCTGGATCTGGCTGCCCCGTCCCTGGGCGCCGGCCAGCGAATGGCCGTGCATCTCGTCGAGGAACAGGATGATGCGCTCGCCGCTGCGGCGGATCTGGCCGAGCAGCGTCTCCAGGTCCCTGGCCAGGCGGTCGGCCGACTCGCGGGAGTAGAAGAACGAGGTCAGGGACAGCTCGAGGATCACCTTGTCCCTGAGGTTGGCCGGGACCTGGCCGCGGTTGATGCGGTCGGCCAGCGCGGTGACCAGCGCCGTCTTGCCGACGCCCGGCTTGCCCACCAGGATGATGTTCTTCTTCAGCTTGCGCTGCAGCGTCTCCATCAGGGCTTCCAGCTCCTGCTCCCTGCCGATGAAGGGCATGCGCTTCGCGTCCCCTGCCAGGTCGCTCAGGTTGTTGATGAAGGAGTGGAATTCCGGGGAGATGTTCAGCTGCTCCAGGCTCGGGCTCATCGGCGCTCCTCCTTGGCAAACCCCGTCTCAGGCGTTCCGGTCGATGAACTGGAACTTCAGCAGGGTGCGGAAAATGATCTCCAGGTCGAGAAGGAAGGTCCAGTTCTGGATATAGAAAATATCAAACTCGATGCGCTTGTCCAGCGGCGTGTTGCCGCGCAGGCCGTGCACCTGGGCCCAGCCGGTCATGCCGGTCTTCACCCGGTGGCGCAGCATGTAGCGCGGGATGCTCGCCTTGAACTTCTCGACCAGCTCCGGGCGCTCGGGGCGCGGCCCGACCAGGCTCATGTCGCCCAGCAGGACATTGACCAGCTGCGGCAGCTCGTCGATGGAGAGCTTGCGCAGGACCCTGCCCACCCGGGTCACGCGCGGGTCGTCCCGGGGCGACCAGATGGGGCCGGTCACGCTTTCGGCATCGCGGACCATGGTGCGGAACTTGAGCATGCGGAAGACGCGCCCATCCAGGCCCAGCCGCCGCTGGCGGTAAAAGACGGGGCCGCGCGAGTCGATCTTCAGCAGCAGGGCGACCAGGGCGGCGAACGGCAGCAGCAGCACCAGGCCGCAGAGGGAGACGAGCAGGTCGAACAGCCGCTTGCTCAGGGCGGGCCAGCCCTGGAGGGGGATGTCGCCCAGGTTGATCACCGGCAGGCCCTCGATGTGTTCCAGCCCCGCCTTCAGCGAGACCAGCTGCAGGATGTCGGGCACCAGGTGGATGTCGACCAGCAGGTTGTTGCCGCCCTCGATCAGCCGGATGATGGTGTCGTACTCGCCCAGCGGCAGCGCGATGAAGAGGTCGGTGATGCCCAGGCGCCGCGCCACGGATTCCAGGTCGCCGTATCCGCCCAGCACCCCGGCGCCGCCCCGGGTCGCCTCCGGCGCGG
>DCVB01000019.1:10853-11219 GCA_002327965.1 Candidatus Aminicenantes bacterium UBA2199
AGCAGCACGGTGAAGGCGGCAGCGGCGCAGTTCAGGATGACCGAGAAGAGGTCGTCGAGGCGGTTGCGGCGCAGCTTGAAGCGGTAGGACCCCTGGTAGGAAAAGTAGACCATGTGGGTGAGGAGCAGGGCCGGCAGGATGGCCAGGTAGGCCGAAAAGCCCGGCACCCCCCTGGGAGCGGAAAGGAGCCCGGAGTGGAAGCGCAGCCAGAAGGCGAGAAAAAACGCGGCGGCGATGGCCAGGGCGTCGCTGAGGGCGTACAGGCGGGCCAGCTGCTCGCGCTGCTTGCGGATCATTCCGGCCCCGCGCTGACCAGGCGCCCGAATTCCTCGCGGAAGCGGGCGGCGGAAAATTGCAGGCTATGGC
>DCVB01000019.1:11241-13809 GCA_002327965.1 Candidatus Aminicenantes bacterium UBA2199
GTGCCGCAGGCCTGGCTCTCGGCAAAGGCGATGCCGAAGTCCTCCACCCCGGCGAACACCAGGGCGCGGGCGTTCTGGTAAAGCTCGCGCAGCCGTTCGCCGTCGACCTCGGGCAGCATGCGCACGTTGGCGCCGGCCCGCCGGCGGAGCTTCCTCCCCTCGGGGCCCTTGCCCACGATCACCAGGGGCTCGCCGCTGGCACGGAAAGCCTCCAGGACCAGGCCGATGTTCTTGTAGGGCGCCAGCGCCGAGACCAGCAGGCAGTAGTCGCGGCCGGGGCGCGGCGTGGGGCGGAAGAACTCGGTGTCCACCGGCGGGTGGATGACCGCGGCGTCGCGGCGGTAATACTTGCGGATGCGCTGGCGCACATAGCTGGAGTTGGCCACGAAACGATCGACGCGGGCCGCGCTGCTGACATCCCAGGCGCGCAGGCGCGAAATCTCCCGGGCGATGATCCGGCGGCTCCAGTAGCCGGCGCCGGAGAAATAGGCGTAGTACTGGTCCCAGGCGTAACGCATGGGCGAATGGATGTAGCTGACGTGCAGGGCGTCGGGGGACGGCACCGCCCCTTTGGCCACGCAGTGCGAGCTGCTGAGCACCAACGAATACTCGCGCAGGTCGAAGGCCTCGACATGGCGCGGGAACAGGGGGAGGAAATGTCGGTAATGGCGGCGGATCCAGGGGTAGCGGTTCAGGCGCGACGCGGTCACTTTCTTGGAGCGGATCAGTGGCGACACCGCCGCCGGCTCGTAGAAAAGGGTGAAGATGTCGGCCGCGGGATACAGGGCCAGCATCTCTTCAAGTACTTTCTCGCCGCCGCGCATGCCGTTGAGCCAATCGTGGATGATCGCAACTTTTTCAGCCATCGCTGCGAATTGTACACTGCCAAGGGCGGATAAGCAATAGAAGCCGGCGGTCAGGGGTGAGAGGTTAGAGGTGAGAGGTGAGAGGTCAGAAGTCAGAGGTCAGAAGTCAGAAGCGGGAAGCAAGGGAACGCGATGGGGTGAAGGAATCCATTTTGATGTGGTTTTTTTCCTTTCTGAAGTTGGCAAGCTTTCACCAAGATACTATAATTTTCCCGGCGAACATGAAACGTTCAGGGAGGGGAAAATGAAGAAAACGATACTGACGGCCTGGATGGCCCTGTTTGTGGCTCTCTCGGCGGTCGCCCAGTCGGGCTCCAGGGTGCTGCCGATGACGCTGCCCGACGATGCCACCGACGGCGCGCTGCATATTGACATGCAGCAACTGGAATCCCTGAGCGTTGAGTTGGCCACGGGACTGCCGGAGGTCGAGATCGCGCTGCTCGATGACCGCGACGCGCTGCTGGTCAAGCTGGGGCGGGTCCGCGGCGGCAAATGCAAATGGTCCCACAAGCCCCGCGGCGGCAGCCTGGTCGTCGGACTGGCCGCGGGAGTGCGGCAGCAACTGGCCGAGAGCATCGCGGCCAGGTCGCCGCGCCCCGGCTATAAGCTGGCCACCTTCGAGGAAGCGACCCACAGGGTGCTCAGCAGTGTGCCGGTGACCTTCAACGACTTTGCGGATCTTTCGGTGCAGCTGCAGTACCCCATCCAGGTGGCTCCCGGCCAGGACCTGGGCCCCGGCCTCTCGGTCCAGCTGGAGAACCTCGGCAGCGCCGCCGCCCGCGACATCGTCCTGGAGATCGTCCTCTCCGGGGACGACCGCATTCCCCGGCGCAGCGCCCCGGTTGCCGATTCCTATGCCGAGGATTCCCTGCTGGCCGGCGGCCGGGAAATTGTGCCGCTGCTCGAGCCGGGGCAGAAACTGGCCGTGACCTTCCGCGCCCCCCTCAGGCTCCCCGGCGACCTTCCCGCCGACAAGAGTTACCTGGCCGTGGTGGCAGACCCCGAAGACCTGATCGCCGAACTGAGCGAGGAGAACAACATCCATTGCGGCTTCATCCTGAACAACGTCCCAGAGCCGAAGTCCTTCACCCTGGAACTGCCCGACACCCAGCTGCACTTCGAGCCGGCATCCTACGGTTTCCGCATCGAGAGCGCCGGCTCGTCTCTCTCCGACGGCAAGGACTGGCGCCGGTGCCGCATGAAGCCCAGCGTCTACCAGATCATGCAAGCCGCCTGGGACGGCTTCTTCTGGGAGGTCGACACCGCCGGCCGCCAGGCATTCGAGATACGCGGCGCGGAGTTCTGCAAACCCGGCGGAAGCGACCGTTCCCTGGGAATCAAGGTCAAGGTGCAGGGCGGATCCCTCACCGCCCCACCGGCTCGCTTCACTCTGGAACTGAGCCAAACCACCTTGCGCTTCGAGCCCGCGGCGAGAAAATTCGAGCTGCTGGCGCATGGTCGGCCCATCTTCCACCTCCCCTTCTGGAAGGCATGCAAGTTGAAGTCGTATCTGTTCCAGGTCCGCTGCACCCTCTGGCAGGAATATTACTGGCAGGTGGACACGTACCGGCGCACGGTCAGCCGCATCAGCGGCGGGACGTTCGGCTCCGAGGGGGGTACGGCCACGCAGCTGCCGTTGACCGTACGGGTAGAACCACTGCCAACTGCCAACTTTGTTCCATGTTCCATGTTCCAGGTTCCA
>DCVB01000077.1 GCA_002327965.1 Candidatus Aminicenantes bacterium UBA2199
GGCTCATGCTGATGAAGTTCGCCAAAGTCGAAGCGATTTGATAACGGAGATATGCACGCGGAAAGGGATTATCTTGTAAAGAAAGCGTATCCGCGCCTTGTCGACTGGGGCGAAGAGCGTAAGTCGCGCATGGAGGATATCGATTTGCAGACAGGAATGTGGTGCAACCATGCTTGAAAAATATTGACGAAATTGCTCTGCCATCAACACCTGACTTGCCGCGTAAAGCGTATTCCAACGAAATGGTGGAAAACATTTTCGAAAGTAAGGCTGCGGATGATGAGTTGATGAATTGGCGGGAAGTGAAAATTCTAAAACCTGACCTGTCCAGACGCAATTATTCCGCTTTTTAGAATGCTGCCGCGATTAAACCAGAACTCAGAATAAGTCTAATATGTCCATCTAAAAAATATCAGTTTTAAAGAGCGGGCGAAGGCAATGGAGACTCGCCGGGATTGATTTGCCCGAAATGAACAATGAGATTTCGGAGAGTTTGCTTGAGCAGGAGATAAATTTTAATGTCATATTCACGAAAAGCAGGCTATGAGAGTTTAGGACCGAGTACGATCAAGCAAGTCATCAAGACTGGTCTAGCAATTACGGAATGATGTTCCAGCGAATGCTTTGGGATACGAAGTCGTTACCAAATGTACCCCTCCAACTGAAACAAGAACAGATTCCCTCGAAAATCTCCACACGCGATGAGCTGACTGTCGGGGGAAACGTCCACAGCAAGCACCTCCTGATCGAAACTATAGGAGCCGATGATATCCCCCGAACTTGGGTCCCACACGTACATTTTCTTGTCCATGCCACCCGAAACCACGAATCTTCCATTTGGAGCGATGGAACACGTCGTTACCGCCTCCTTGTGTCTGGCGAATACTTTGACAACCTGCCCAGTCTGTCGATCCCAGACCCTCACGGTGCAGTCATAGCTTCCCGACACGACCCAACATCCGTCCGCCGAGAAACTGCATGAAGTAACGGATTCCGTGTGCCCAGCAAAAGCTGTCAACTCACGCCCTGCTACTGGATCCCACATCTTCAGCTCGCCCTGATACGTGCCCGAGACAATACCAGCTCCATCCGGCGAAAACGCGCACGATTCAATCGAACTGTTGTGAGTGCCAAGTGTGGTCAAGAGGCGGCCCGTGCCTATATGCCAGAGACTGAGCACCTTATCTCCTCCCCCAGAAACTAGGATGTGTCCATCCGGCGAAAAGGCACACGCGTTCAGACTACGTTCATCCAAGCCACCGAGCGGCGCGCGATCCTTCAAGGTGGTTGTATTCCAGAGCCGAACCGTCTTATCCCTGCTGACCGAGGCGATGATGCTACCATCCGGCGAGAATCGCGCACAGCGAACTTCGTCAGTGTGCCCTTTCAAAGTTCCAAGCTCAGCGCCCGAGCGACTGTTCCACACCCTAACGATGCTGTCTCTGCCGCATGTCACGACCCGTCCGCCATCCCGTGAAAAAGCAACGGATCGGGTGCCATTGTCGTGGGCAATGAACGTTGCAGACCACCCAAAATCAGACAACGACCACAGTCTTAGCGCATTGCCGTTGCCGGAACTCGTCGAAATGGCAAGCCGGCTGTCCGGCGTGAGAGCACATGCACGGACTCCCTCGGGCTCGTTTGTCACCGCAAGCATCTCGCGGCCTGAGGTGATATCCCATAGCGTGAGCGCAGCACCCCCAGAGAGAATCCGGGCCCCGTCAGAGGAGAAAGCGAATGAAGTTATTCCGCAAGCATAGCCTGATGCCTCCGTGTTACGGAGAACCAACGGAGCCAACTCCTCTGCGCTCGCTGGATTCCACAATCGAATAGATCCGTCCTGACAGCAGCACGCCAAGCGCATGCCGTCGGGTGAGAAGGCTAATGCATGCATCTGATTGATATAGTTGCCCCGCATGGTGGTGAGAACGTGTTTCTCCTTGGACGCCAATGGCCGCAGCGTCAGCGTTTCTTCCACATTCACGGGATCCTCCGCGCTACGCTGCCGGTCAATCTGGGCACAGAAAGAACCCTCAGGGGACAAGCAGAACACCCCGGACTCTAGGTGCGAGGGACGCGTCGGCGTGGAGAGCACCACCGCGCCGGTAACGATATCCCAGATCACAAGCACCCCGGTCTTGCCCGCATACGAGAAAAACCGCTCCCCATCACACACGAAACCGCAGGAATCAATAGGGCCGTTCGGCGCGGAAAGAGTCGAACACAGCCGTCCAGTATCGGAACTCCAGACTCGAATGGTTCCATCCTCGCCGCCAGACGCAATCAGTTGGCCGTTGGGTGAGAAGCGACAGCATGTCACTGCACCAATATGGCCATGTAGCGTCAACAACTCCTTTCCGGTGCTGATGTTCCATAGGCGTACCGTGGCGTCTTCACCACCGGACACGGCGAGCTCCCCATCTGGTGAGAACTCACACGTCGTGGCGGGTGCTGTATGTCCTGTAAGCGTCATGATGAGATGAGTATGCTCTGTCTGCGGCTTGCGGTACTGTCGCAGGTAGCGCCTGCCGGATAGCAAGAAACGCTCATGAGCCGACTTTACCACACCTGCAGGGCAGCTTGGGGCGGCTGTCAGCGCATTGATTATGTACTGAAATGCTTGGCCGGACTCGGAGCGCAGCCGATGTTGCATCGCTCGAATCACATCGTAGGCAACCCCCAAGGGGCTAAAGCTCACTGCAGTAGCATTCCTTTCGACGAGCATCCAAACGTCCCGTAGGAGATCGTCGAAAAGGCCCGCCTGGACCTTCAGCGCAAGGAACAAGAGGTCATCGAGTGCCCGGCGCGGCAGCGAGGCGGCGGTTGCAGAGGACGCTTCCTGGTACGGAAGCTCGGTGAGAGCATGTACATCTGCCGTGGCCCATGTGCCGTCGGAATAAGGATCCAGCCGTGCTCGAAAGTGCGCCGCCAGCCGTGCGTGGCAAGCGGTAGTAAAATGGCGCTCCTTGACCACGTCGGCCATTGTCTTCTGCTTGAGGCCCATCAGGCGTTGGCCTTGCACTGAGCGCTTGCTGAGGTACGGATCGAGGTCGTTGTGCAGTCTCAGCCAGACGACCATGGGAATTTTATCTGTCTCGGGAGATCGAGGGGATCGCGCCTTCAAGTCAAGTAGGATTTTCTCATCCGATAAGAGCGCGATGGCGTCTTGCTCGGACAGGCCGTGCCGTGCAGCCAGCAGCAGACCGAGGAATGCCTTCACGAGGACCGGCCCGTGGTTTCGCTCATCCTCCAATTGGGCGAGCAACCTGCACGTCATGCCCTCGATATCCTTCGGCAGACGCGATGGCTGCTCCCAGGATCGCCATCGCCGACACTCCTCGAAAGCAAGGCGCAAGTACATCGGAGAGCGACAAGAATCGAAACCGGCAAGAAGGATTCGGCGTTGCCGGTTCGTGAGCACACGTTGGGCTTCCCCAAACCAGCGCTTTAAAGCCGTGCGTCCATCAGAGCGGCGCATTTTGCCCAACTCGATTTGCTGGATAAGCGTTTTACCCATCTCGCTCCGCTGGATAGGCGAAGGCTTGCGGAGCAGAGACAGAATGAAGACCAGGATCGCTCTCAGGATACTTCGGAATATGGAACGGAGACGCTTCTGGGGGGCTTGGGTGAGGGAGTATGAGAGGATCACTCGGACGTGTGCCGGTAGACATGACGGAAGGATCGTTGGGAGCAGGGACGGGTCGGATAATCGTTCGATGGCGTCGATGAAGAGAATGAAGGGCTTGTCGGCCGTCGGCCAAGAGAGACAGTTCGCGAACTCCACGGCGAACTCCCTGGGATTGATGGGCAAGAAGGTGTGGTCCTTACCGTAGGTGTCTCGCATCTCGGCAATGATACTCGCAAACAACGGCGCCGCGTCGGTCGAGTCATGGGTTGCGCCGACATATCTTTCGATAATACAGGCGCCGGGATGAGCCTCACGGGCCTCGCACGCAGCGCTGCCAAATAATGCAGATTTACCGATGCCCGGTGGTCCGATAATGGACAGCGGGAGCGTGGAGTTGGCTCGCACATACGAGGCGATGGCGCGTCGCTCAGGTAGACGGCCAACGAAGTGGCGGGAGGATTGTGCGGCGAAGTCTCTGTGCGCGGATTGTTCGACGGCCGACGGACTGAGGATGGCGAGGTCGCGTATCTCCGTCTCGAGTATACAACGAAGTCCATACAGAGCATCAGCGGCAAATTGTGCAAGGTGTGCGTCTATAATGTGGCCGGTCCATGAGACTGGGTACTCATGAGTCGTTATCCCGGGGTGTGCGCGAATCGTGGACTTGAGCGCTCGGGCATTGCTAATGCTGTCGTCGCCATAAGGGCTGCCTGGGGGCAACTCGTCCACGTTGTCTATGGTGCGGAGAAAAGCGAGGATGTGACCGGGGTCGGGTTGCGCCAGGGCACCGTGGAGGATCTCCTGATGCGTGGCAGAGTATTTGTATTTGACTCGCCGGGGGTCACCGTCGGGCCAACGGAGGAGGTCAACGGCATGTAGTAGCGTCATGTGAAGTTTGCGCTCGATGGCACACCAACTGTCATAGTCATACTCTGCCGGCACGTCCCGCCGTCGAGGACGGAGCACATACTGAGTCGGTACTGCGTTCGTGTCGCGGCGGTACCAGTCCAAGACCAAAGGAAGCTCATTGGGAGGAATGGCCGGGTGAAGTGCTTCGAATTCCGTGGCGTCGATCTGGGTCGGGGCGGGCAGCCAGCCATAGCGATCGCCGAGAATGATCAGGAAATTGAGGCGCGGGGAGACTGTCTGGCATCGCCGGAGTTCGCCCAGGCAGATGTTCATCGTCTGCTGATCGAGCGCAGCATGGTCGCTGACGCCCCATCGGAGGTCGACGGCCTGAAAAAGGCAGTTGTGAGTCTCGCACAGTTTCTGCATCTCCGGGAACACCGTCTGGTGGAGCACCCGACGTTCCTCGACGAGGTCGCTAAAGGTGGAACTCACGAAGACGCGGAACATATGATTCGTTGGCAACATGGTTGGGTTCGTCTCGATTCAGTTATGAGCGGTCCACACGCAATTGAAACACGGCAGAAGACCGACTTCGATGTTCAGGTAATTTGTGAAGTTTTTGACGACTTCCCAAGCGCGTGCCGTGATCGTCGTTGACGTGATGGTGGGCCTACTGCCGATTAGCGATCCTTCTTGGGGTCAGTTTTCTCGTTTTCACTTAGGCTTTTGGCAAACCCGTCGACGTCATCCTTCGACATCCACTTCACACTCGGAAGCCAAGCGCCACAATGGGGGCAAGGACTCACGGGTCTTCCATCGGGGCTTACGACTTCTTTGTTGCACTGGTAGCAAATGATTCGGTCTAGAAGCGGCATGACCATACTCCTTTCTAATGCATGTAAAACATACGGTCTCGGATTCGTGATAACTGGTATGAATTTTCTTTTTTGGGCAACCAAATAAAGAAATCAATCTCAGTGATGGGCTGATGTTACTGCGCGAAATATGAAATGTCAAGACCACGCATTGCCTCACGAATAATCTGAACGAAAGCGAGGTTGTTGCCTCACGAACAAATCTAGACAAGAGAGTATCTAAAGTGGAAGCATTTTGTTCACATTTCAACATGTCATATCTGAATTCGGTCGGTTTTTGTTCTACAGGGGATGCTGTTTTTTCTGAAAATTTGTTAAAGCAGGCAAGTGGTCTATAATGGCAGGCGCCATGTCAGATTCAAAAAATGTAACTGAGAAGAGTAATATCCCGGCGATTTCCGCAGCCGGTCATTTCTCCATATCCGGATTGGTCAAATCGCTGCTGCCCTATGGCTCGGGGCACATCCATGAGACCTTCCGCGTGCGCATGCGCGCCGTTTCCCATCCCGGCTACATCCTGCAGCGCGTCAACACCCGCGTCTTTCCCGACGTCCCCCGCCTGATGGAGAACATCGTACGCGTGACCGGCCATCTCCGCGCCAGGACCCGGCGCGGACTGCCGGTGCTGACCGTCGTCCCGGCCCGCGACGGTCGGCCGTACGCGCGGGACGATAGCGGCGGCTTCTGGCGCTGCTTCCGTTTCATCGCCCACCGGGAGCCGGGCGGACGCCTGCGGAGCCGGCATCTGGTCCCCTCGGCGGGGACCTTCAGGGCCGGCGAGGCGGGACGGCTCTTCGGTCGCTTCATCATCCAGATGTCCGACCTGCCGGCGCCGCCGCTGCATGAGACCATCCCCGGCTTCCACGACATCGAGGTCCACCTCAGCCGCTTCAGAGACCTGCTGCGCGGCGACCCGGCGGGACGTCGGAGGGAGATCCCCGCCGAGATCGACTTCATCCGCGCCCGTGCAGCCGCCATGGGGCTTATCCGCGACCTGGGCCGCGCCGGGCGCATCCCGCTGCGGGTCACCCACAACGATACCAAGTTCAACAATATCCTTTTCGGCCCCGGCGGAGGCCTGTGCATCATCGACCTGGACACGGTCATGCCCGGCTACGTCGCATACGATTTCGGGGACGCCATCCGCTCGGCGGCCAACAGCACCAGCGAGGACGAGCCCGACCTGCGTCGAGTCCAACTCGACATGGCAGTCTTCCAGGAGTTCGCCAGGGGATACCTGGGCCAGCTGCGCGGGCTGCTCCAAGCCGGGGAGATCGCCCATCTGGCCTTCGCCGCCAGGCTCATGACCTACATGGTCGGGCTGCGCTTCCTGAACGACCATCTCGACGGCGACCGCTATTTCAAGGTCGAACGGCCGGGGCACAACCTGAAACGGGCGCGGGTGCATTTCCGGCTGCTGGAGGACATGGAACGGCGTCGGGCCGAGATGGAGGATTTCGTCTCCGCCCTGGCCGCGGGGCCTATTTCCTGACCAAGACGGGCTGGCAGAACGCCATCTCGCCCATGGAAGATACCACTTTGGCGCGCACGTACGTTTCATCGCCGCGATACGCGTAAACAGCATCCAGGCCGTCGACCTGCGCCAATACTCTGCCGCTGCCGCCAATAAAAAACGTGGTATAGCGGGTTTCGCGGTGGGGCTTGACCGTCAGGCGGTATTCCCGGTCGCCGACCTGCAGGTCGGCCAGCTCGATGCCGGTGGAAGCGTAAAAATCGCCCTTTTCCAGGGCGGCGCAAACCTCCTCCGCCGTCAGCTGGTTGACCCGCGCCACCACCCAGCCCCGGCCGGGGTGGGCGAGCCCGGGCAGGAATTCGCCGTGAAAGTCATGGGAGTCATCCGCCGCCACGCCATACAGGACCATCCCGGAGGTCAGCAACTCGTCCCAGAGCCCCTCGGTACCGCCGCTGCCCCCGGCCGGGAAGTTGTTCGACTCACGGGGCATGTTGAGCACCTCGAAGAGGCGGACGCCGCGCAGCCCCTTCATGTCATCGGCGCTGATCGACCAGCGGCGGAAGGGATGGTTGATCTGGGGCAGGCCGCCGGCGCGCAGCGCCGCGTCGATCGCGTTCTGCAGGGTCTCGGCCATGGTCGCGCCGGCCTTGGCCGCGGCCGGGGACCTCGGATTGAGCGAGTTGACGTGGGCCTGGCGCCTTCCGAGCGTCAGGCTGATCTCCTCCCCGGGGATTATGATGAAATCGTCGGCGCTGCCGTCGGCGTCCAGCGGCGCGGTCGGGGTGACCATGTCATGGTCGGTGATGAACAGGAACTGGTAGCCGTGGTCCTGGTACCAGCGCGCCACCCGGTGCGGGTACTCGTTGCCGTCGGAACGGTTGGTGTGGGCGTGGGTATTGCCCTTGACCCAGCGTGCCGCCGGTGTCAGGCAGGCGGAAAAAAAGACCAGCAGAAACACGATCCATGTTTTTTTCACAGGGTCCTCCCCTCAGGGATCCTTTGCTGAAGCCTCATTGTAGAGAATCACGGCCGGAATGTCAAAGGTAAGGGAAATCGGAAAGTGGATTGCAAATCGGTTTTTCCCCTTGCTACAATGTAAAAAACGGAGAGCACATGGCGGGAACAATCATCCTGAAAAAATCGTTGCGCGGCGGCCAGACGTTCGCCGTGGTGGTCAATGACATTTTGTATGAACCGGTGCAGTGCATCGTCAATGCCGCCAACGGCATGCTGGCCCACGGCGGCGGAGTGGCGGCGGCCATTGCCGAAGCCGCCGGCAGCGTGCTGCTGGCCGACTGCCGCGAGATCATCTGCCAGCGCGGCCGCATCACTTCCGGCCACGCCGTGGTCAGCAAGGCGGGCGACCTGCCCTTCCGCGGCGTCATCCACGCCGTGGGGCCGAAGATGGGCGAGGGCGACGAGGAACGCAAGCTGATGCAGGCGCTGAACGAGGCGTTCGAACTCGCCGAGGAAAGGCGCTGGGCATCGCTCTCGTTCCCGGCCGTCAGTTCAGGCATCTTCCTGGTGCCCCACGCCACCTGCGCCCGCGCCTACCTGCGGGCGGTGAAGGAGTTCTTCGCCGCCCACCCGCTGTCGCAGCTGCGGGATATCCGCCTGTGCCTGTTTTTAGGCCCCATGCTGGATGCGGTCAAGAAGGAATGGCCCAAGGCTTTCGCCGATTGACAAGCGCTTCCGTTCACTCTATAATGCGAACCGTTCAAAAATTGCAGGCGAGGTGAACAAGGGCCATTGAAAATGAACGCGGCGGCCGAGAGGGGAAATAACCGCCCGACCTTATTTCCAGCGCTTCCCCGCGTGCAGGCCGCCGCCGCCAACGCCGCGTCCGTCTTATCCCCGCCCCCAGGAGGAGCGCATGGCGTTCACCGTCCCTGAAGCATTCGAGCCCGCCCCCACCGCCACCATCATCCACGCCTACAATAGCGAGGGCATCTCCCTGCAGGCGCTCAGCGACGAAGACATCTGGACGGTGATCAAGTCCTCGGGGGCCAACCTGATCGGCAAGCCCAGCATGCAGCCGCGCGTCCAGGTCATGGACCGCTACAGTCCGGAGCGCGACAGCCATATCAGCCAGGTCGAGATGTCGCTGGCCATCGAGGAGTCTCACGCCAGTTATTTCTGGGAGCGGCAGGTCTCGGGAAAGAAATCGTTCGAAATGGCCAGCATGGAGGTCAACACCTGCGGCGACTCGCTGAGCCCCAAGGTCCTGGGCACCTTTCTCGACCTCTGCGACTATCCCGAGTTTGTTTCCTTCATCTATTTCGCCCCCACGCCGCTGCTCAAGGAACAGAAGATATCCGACCGGGAATCGCTGCGCAAGCAATGCTTCAAGACCCCGGTCGACTGCTGGTCGCGCTACATCATCGACATCCAGGCCCCGATTGAGATCCAGGAAGGCAAGCTGTTCATCGCCCATTTGCACCGCAAGGATGTATCCCGCATCGTCAAGCGCCTGCGCGAGGAGGTCATCGAGAGGTATTCCCAGCATTCCATCAAGCTGGCCCGCAGCGACCGCAAGCTCAAGCTGATGGTCAACTCGCAGCAGGAGGAGTACCTGGCCTGCGCCTTTTACGATTGCGACCAAAGGTTCGTCAATTCGCTCTGCAACCCGCGCGTCCGCGAGGACGAGGCCCTCTACCTGCTGGAAGACTGCTTCGAGGACGTGCTGCTCTCAACCGACACGCCCTTCGTCTTCGAGCATGATTTCGATCCCCCCGGCTATACCAGCGTTTTCCTGACCGGCGGCACCGGCTACATCGCCCTGCACGTCACGCCCAATCCCATCGGCCAGACAAAGAACTTCGTCGAGTTCTGCGCCTACATCCATCCCAGCATGTGGGTCTTTGAGCGCGAATCGCTGGTGCACGTCATGTGGCCGGTCCTGAAGCTGTTCCAGCCCGAAAGGGCCGAGATCCACTACCGTCTCTCCTCGCGCAACATCATGCGCGGCCGGAATATCCACCAGAAATTCATCCGCAAGCGCCTGATCGGCCTGGGCTACACCTACGAGGATCTGGTCTCTTTCTACGACGAATACTTCGGCCGCACGTTCTTCCACCTGAACATCGAAAAGAAATAGCCGTCAGGATTTCCCCGATTGCGCCGCCGCCCGGCCTGGCATATCCTTGGGCCGGGAGAGTGGGGCGGGATCATTGTCCGGCCCGTAAAAACCATGCGCTTACGCTTCAACCTGCAGGCGATACCCGTGGCCCTGGCCGCCCTGGGGCTTTGGGCCGTCATCGGCGGCTGGTACATCGCCGTCGCGCCGGCCGGCCTGTCCGGGCCCGACAATATCGGCATCGTCCTTTCCACCTTCGGTGTCTGCCTTTTTCTCGCTGACCGCCTCGCCTTCCGCTGGCTCGGGGTCGACTGCTGGGTCATCTTCTTCACGCTTTGGTTCTGGGGCCTGATCTTCATCGCCTGGGGCCTGGTGGAATGGCTGCGCGCCTATCAAAACGGTTCCGGGCTGGTCTTCACCCTGCATTGGCTGGCCACGATCGCCATCCTCGCCGGCGCCTGGCTGCTGAGCCGCCGGTCGGCGGCTGACGCACCCCGGCGGCGCGCGCGGGAATCCACCGGTCCTATTTCCCTGCGCTGAAAATAAACAGCTTTCCCGCCAGGAAGTCGCTGACCCAGACGCTGTCCGCCGCGCCGGTCCGAATCCGGCAGAGATCATAGACGCAGTCGCCGAACTGGCCGCGCATGTAAAAAGAGCTGTTATGGCCGTCGAAGCCGGTTTCCCCGTATGGATACGGCTCGCGGTGGCGCAGCGTGAAGCGCTCCGTCGCCGGGTCAAACTGGATGATGAAAAGCTCGCCGGCGGTGTGGCTGGTGATCCAGAGCCGATCGCGGCACGCGGCCAGCTGGTCGGGGCGGCCGGGAAAGGGAATGGGGAACGTGCGCGTCCCCATGCCCAGTTGGGTCAGGGTGTTGTCCCCGTGATTGAGGACGAATGCGTCAGCGCCGGCCAGGGCGATCTTCAGCGGCTGGCGGCCGCAGCGGACATCGCGGCGGGAAAGATCGCCCTTGGCGATCACGGTCGCTGAATCGCCGTCAAAGTTCGCCACGTAGATCGATTCCGGGCCGACCGCCAGGGCCGCGGGCGTGATCCCGACCTCCAGGCGGCGGACGGTCTTGCCGGTCCCGGCATCGACGACCTGCAGCACCCCGCTTCCCCCGTCCTTCTCGCCCACGCGGCCGATCAGCAGCCAATCGCGGGCAGCGTCGTAGGCGACCAGGCGCTGGGTCGTCTCGCGGCTGACCGTGTCCTCGAGTTCCACCCGCATGTCGCCCAAGTTCGGGGCGCGGATCTCGTCGCCTAAAGTGACGTAAAACTGCTTTTCATCGCCCCAGTTGTTCTGCAGCGCGAAGAGAGCCCCGGCGGGCGAGATCGCGATCGCCTGGGCCAGGCGCGGCAGGCGGCGGTCGTAGAAGGAGAGGTCGCGGCCGTCAATGCCCAGGATGCCTTTGCGGGCGGCCCAGATGTAGACGACCGGCCAGTAGGATTGGTGCGGGCCGTAGGACAGGTAGACGTTGCCGGCCGGGGTCGCGAGCGCCTGGTGCGGGTATGACACCGGCAGGACCGTGGTCGTCAGGCTGCCGTCGGCAACGACCCGGGCCAGCTGGTCCTCGTTGTTGAAGACGAGAAACGCCTCGCCGCCGGGCTGCCGCACCAGCTCCTGCGGCGCCCAGCCGGTGCGAATACTGTCCACACCGCCCGTCGCCGGGTCAAAAACAGTGATGGCGGCGCCGAAGGCGCCGTTGACCGCCGTGGCGCCCAGGGGGATGTACAGCTTGCCGTTATTGGGATTGAAATCCATATTGAACATGTGGGGCAGGACCGGCACCTGCAGGAAGCGCCGGCGCAGCTGGTGGGAGTTCAGGTCCACCTGGTCGATCTCGCCCCAGGCCCAGCTGGCGACATAGAGAAGCCCGGCGGCTTCGTCGATGGCCGTGGCGTCGTTGCCGTAGGCCGGCAGCTTGACCTCGCGCATGGCGCCGGCTTCCTTGAAATCGACCACATGCAGGCTGGCATGGTTGTCATAGGGGATGTACAGCTCGTCCCGCTCATCGCTGTAGCGCACGCCTACCGCCTCGGTGAGGCCGGGAAGGGGAACGATGATGTCGTTGCCGCCATCCAGCTGGATCTTGGCCGCCTGGATGACCTTGCGCCCCGCTGTCTCCACCACCAGGACGACCGCCTTCCGCCGCGGGGAATACCCGGCGAAGTGCCAGCGGCCTCCGGGCTCGAGGGACAGGGCGCGCCGGCGCAGCGGTTTGAGGCCGGAGGCGGTAAAACAATGCAGGGTGGCGGTTGTGCCGTCGACGGCCGCCACCAAGCCTCCGGCGCTGTCGCAGACGACCTTGCGGATGGGGGGCGGCGGGGTCTGGTTCAGGTTCAGGGCGATCTCCTCCTTTTCGCTCCAGGGCAGGTACGATACCCGGCCCCGTTTCAGGTCGACACGGGCCAGGTCGCGGCTCCCGCCGCCGACCAGGAAGGCGTCGCCGCTCGTCTCGTCCACCGCCACCATTTCAAATTGCTTGCGGACGGGAAAGGAACGGGATGTACCCGTTGCCGGGAAGACGACTTCCAGCGTACGGTTGCCGATGACGTAAACGTTGCCCGTGCGGGAATCGACGGCCAACGCCTCCGACTTCAGATACTGCGGCACGCGGGTGGCGACCGGGACATTGCGCACGATGGACCCGGCGCAGTCAATGAGCGTTACGGATGAGGTCAGGGTGTTGGCCACGACCATCCGGTTGCGGGGAGCGTCCATGCGCACCAGCAGTGGCCCCGCGGCGTTGACCTTCAGCCCCAGAGGCGCCAGCAGGTCGACGCGGGTGATCCCGCCGCCGGCAATGAGCGGCAGGGACAGCAGCACGACCATTGAAGAGATGATGAAGCGATGCATTCGGCCTCCTGGTCTCGATGGCCCATGGTAGCTTGCCGCCGTCCGGGAGTCAAGGCGACGCCGCTTGTCAGGACGCGGGCTATGGGCTATCATGACCGGAGGACAGCATGGTGAAGGAAAAAAAAGACCGCTTGGACCGGGCGCTGGTAGAGCGCGGACTGGCGCCTGACCTCAAGGTGGCCCAGGCGCTGGTCATGGCCGGCGAAGTGCTGGTCAACGGGTGCAAGACGGACAAAGCGGACCGGCGGGTCAAAACCGCGGACACGGTCGCGATCAAGGCCAGGAGCCCATATGTCTCGCGCGGGGCGCTGAAGATCGCCAAGGCGGTCGCCGAGCTGGACATCGCGGTCCCGGGGCGGAAAATCCTCGATATCGGCATCTCCACCGGTGGGTTCAGCGACTATCTCCTGCAGCACGGCGCCGCCGAAGTCTTCGGCGTGGACGTCACCATCGACCAGGTCGATCCGCGCCTGCGCGCGGATCCGCGCCTGCGCCTGCTGGAGGCGAACGCCCGTTTCCTGAAAAAGGAGGACGTTCCCTTCGTCCCCGACCTGGTCGTCATGGACCTGTCCTTCATCTCCATCACCGCCGTCCTGCCCGTGCTCGCCGCCTTTCCCGGCGCCCCGGCGCTGGTCCTGGTCAAGCCGCAGTTCGAGGCCCCGCGCGGCCGCGTGGGCCGCGGGGGAGTGATCCGCGACCACCCGGCGCGCCGGGCCATTCTCCTGCGCCTGAAACATCACATCGAGGAACTGGGTTTCGGCGTCTGCGGCTGGTGCGCCGCCGGCGTCAGGGGGCGCCGGGGCAACCAGGAATATTTTTTTCTGCTGCGGCGCGGGAAAAATAATTCGATTGATGATAAAATGATCGCCGATGCCGAAGAAATATGAACATGCCGTGATCGTGGCCAAGCCGCACCAGGACGTGGCGCATTACCTGCGCCAGGCCATCGCCGTGCTGGATGAGCAGGGCGTGGACCATGCCCTGGAAAAGACTGCGGCCGGGCTGCTGGGGGTGACCGAGTACCGCGAGCGCGAGGACGTGGCCCGGGACGCAGACCTGATCATTGTCCTGGGCGGCGACGGCACGTTCCTTTCCATCGCCCGCCAGGCCGTGGAGGCGCAGGTGCCGGTGGCCGGCTTCAACCTGGGCACCCTGGGCTTCCTGACGGCCATGAAAAAGGAGTCGCTGGCCGAGGGGCTGGCGCACATCCTGGACGGCCGCGCCGTTGTTTCCTGGCGCAAGCTGCTCCAGGTCGATTTCCGCGGCGCCAGCTACACGGCCCTGAACGACGTGGTGGTCAACAAGGGGGCCATCGCCCGCATCGTCAAGCTGCTGCTGACCATCGACGGCGACACCATGGCCGAGATGAAGGGGGACGGCGTCATCCTGTCCACGCCCACCGGCTCCACGGCCTATTCCGTCGCCGCCGGCGGCCCGATCGTCAGCCCCGACGTGAACGGCATCGTCATCACTCCCATTTGCCCCCATTCCCTCACCTTCCGGCCATTGGTCGTACCCGACGGCGCCGAGATCGCCGTACGGCTGCTGACCCAGCACATGGACACCGTCGTGACCATCGACGGCCAGGCGGCCCTGCCGTTCAACTACGAGGAAGAGATCCGCGTCCGCGTCTATCCCAAGATGCTGCCCATGCTGGTCGCCCCGGGGACGAATTATTACCAGCTGCTGAACGAAAAATTGAACTGGGGGCTCTAAAAGACCTGGCCATTCATGAATTGAAATCGGTTTACGGTTCACGGTGGACGGTAGACGGCAGGAACAGAGGCAATACGAAGACTAAAATTCCAAATCACAAATTCCAANNAAATTCCAAATAACAAACAATATCCAAATTCAAATTTCCAAAACGAGAACCAGGGCAAGTGTCAGTGACAGTGTCAGCAAGAGCCCTGGGAAAAGTTCTTTTTTTTCGCTTCAACGTTTCAACGTTTCAACACTTCAACAATTCATGCTCTTGAATTGGATCTTCGTTTTGGTCATTAGGTAATTGGAATTTGGAATTTATTTGGAATTTGGTGCTTGGGATTTGGAATTTAATTCTTACTATTACATCTTCATCTTCCCGTCAACCGTAAACCGTCTGCCGTATGCCGAGTGCCTGGTCTTGTAATGCCAGGATCACTTGTATTTTGATCCCATTTGGTTATAATCGCCATAGAGGTACAGAATGAAGAAAGCCGCGATCTTTGTCCTTCTGGCGTGGCTGGCCCTGGCGATCTTTCCCGCCCGCGCCGGCGACGATTTCAATCGCGCCATCGCTTATTACCTGGTGGGCGACCTGGAACTGGCCCAAAAGAGCCTGGACGCGCATTTCAGCAGCCGGCACCAGCCGACCGTCAAGCTCGGGTTCACCCTGCTGTTCAAGGGAGAAAAGTGGGAAGCCACCAAGAAGTTCCGCGATTATCTGGAAAGCAACCATCGCTCGCTGGAGTCCCTGGTCGGCATCAGCCTGGCCACGGCCGACGTCAAGAACTCACTGGCCAGCGACAACCTGCACAAGGTTTTGCGCATGGACCCGGGCTTCGCGCCCGCGTATGCCTGTTTGGGGCAGGAGCATTTCCTGCGCAACGACTTTCCCGCCGCCGAGGAATACTTCAACAAGAGCCTGCGCTACGCCAGCATCGCGGAATACAAGATCCTGCTGGGGGAGCTTCTGCTCAAGACCGGCCAGGCTCAGCAGGCCGTGGACCTGATCCGGCCCCTGGCCGAATCCATGCCAAAAAACTATCATTACGCGTTCCTGGCCGCCCGGGCCGGCCTGGCGCTGGGCGACCTGGAGACGGCGGCCCGCTTCTGCGAGCAATCACAGAACGCGCGCCCGGATTCCAAGGAAGTGCAGCTGCTGCGCGGGCAGTTGCTGCTGGCAGCGGGAGACCTGCGCCAGGCCAAGTCGCTGCTGGGCAAATTGAAATTCGACTATTACAATCCTGCATACAGCCTCACGCTCGCCGAGGTCCTGGTCAAGCTGAAGGACCGCGACGCGGAGAAATACCTGTACGAAGTGTTTTCCCAGGACCCCTGGCACCCCGTCATCAACAAGCTGCTGGGGCTTTTCCATCTGAAGGACAAGAAGGCCAACATCCAGAACTGGATCCGGCGCGCCCTGCTCAGCGGCCTGCCGGCCCAGGAACTGCGGGAAGAGTTCCCTCCGCAGTACCGCTACCCGGAAGGGCCTTCATTCGCCATCTTCGCCGCCGGAAAGATCCAATGGCTGGGCAACGGCCGCGTCGCGGTCGCCGGTGCCCTGCGCAGCGGCGACAAGGAAAAAATGACCATCCTGGATGCCGCTACACTGAAGCCGATCCAGTCGTTCGCCTATGAAGGCGCCATCCAGGAGATCTTTGCCGCCCCGCGCCAGGACAAGATCATTTTTTCCACCACCGCGCCCGGGAACGAAAAAGTGTACCTCTACACTCTGATCGCGGAAAGGAACGGCTACCGGCTGAAGCCGGTGGTCGGTTACGCCCTGGACATGGCCAGCGTGCAGGTCGCCTTCAACGCCGACGGCACCATGGCCTACGTCACCGACGGCAGCCTGAGCGACACGGCCTTCCTGTCGCCGTTTTCGACGGTGGGAAATCTGGGCCGCAGGCAGTCGATCTATCCCGATCATCCCATCGCGGTGTTCAGCTACTCCTATGCCGGCGAACGATGGACCCAGGTCAGGAAACGGGAAGCGCTGCGCCATGTTCCCCTGGCGGACGTGCGGCGTTACTTCGCCGTTGCCGACGCCTGCCGCAACCATGCGGAGGTCGCCAAGCTCCTGGGAAAAGGGGCCGGGCTTGACATCACCACGTCCGAGGAAATGAAGATCCTGTTCGCTGCCGCCGACGACCATTTCCTGATCAGCTTTTCCGACCTGAAGAACGCCTTCCAGGGTTGGGCTTACGACGCGGGCCGCAACCGGCTGTCCCGCTTCGACGAATCCATGTTCCTCGGCGCGAAGTACTACGCCGATCTCGATGTCGTCGCCTTCCATCCCGAAAAGAACGAGATCCTGGTCCTGACCCGGGACAAGCACCGGAGCCTGTACCATTTCAACTACCACTCCCTGCTGTACAAAAAGATCGCCGGCAACGTTCTGAAGGCAGCGCTCGCCCCCGACGGCAACACCGTCTACCTGCTCGCCGAGAGGAGCAAGGCACTCTATTTCAGCGAGACCACCCTGGAGATCGTCCGCCTGTCGCCGTTTTATCGCAGCAAGGTCAATTCCCGGCGCGACCTCGAAGATATCAGCGATTGTTCCGATGCCAACGCGGTTTATTTCACGACTTACAACGGCGAGCTGCTGAAGCTGGACGAGGAGGGCAAGTTCACCAGCCGTCAGGTCTCCCTGGTCGGAGCGCTGCACCAGGTGTCGCCCGACAAGGAGAAGGCCGCCGCCTTCATCAACGGCCGCATCCACGTTTTGGACTGGCAGGAATAGGAGAGGGGCAAAAAGGGGCGAAGCCTCGGCCATGTCGACGCGCAGCGAATTCAAGCCTGTGAAGTTCTTCTGCGGCCTGATCTATGGCCGGGAAGCGGCTGCGGAGGCGGCGCTCGCCCCCCTGCAGGAGATCGTCTCCGCAATCGACGACCGCTCGCCTTCCATTCCTTTCGCCGCCACCGACTACTACCGGAGCGAGATGGGGGAGCCCCTGCTGCGCCGCTTCGTATCCTTTCGCGAATGGCTGCCGCCCGGGCGCCTGGCGGCGGTCAAGATCGCGGCCATGCGCCTGGAGGAGACGCTCGCCGCCGCGGGCCGGCGGACGGTGAACCTGGACCCGGGCTACCTGTCCGAGGCCAACGTCGTCATCGCCACGGCCAAGAACCATTACCACCGCGTGCCGCTGGCCGACGGCATCTATGCCCACCTGGAGTACGTGCTGAAGGACGGCCGCATCCAATTCCTGCCCTGGACGTACCCGGATTTCAAGACCGAAGCCTACCTCGCTTTTTTTAGGCGCCTGCTGGAAACCCACCGTCGCGAGCGTAAAGGAGCGTTCAGGAAAGCGTCTGTCGTCTGACGTCTGTCGTCTGACGTCTTCTTTCTAATGGCTTACGCCCACCCCGGCCGCCTCGGGAAGCTCCTGGTTGTAGGGCGAAGCGTTCACTTTGGCGACATAGCCGGTATTGTTGTAAAGGTAGCCGTTGTTGTAAAGGAAGAGGGCGCGGCGCAGGTCGCCGCCGGCGATGTCGTGGTACTGCTTCAGGATGCGCAACCCCAGGTCGATATTGTAGTCGACGTCAAAGATGCGCGCCTTGTCGATCGCCAGCTCGTCCTTCCATACCGAGTAGCGGACCTGCATCAGGCCATAGGCGCCGGCCGTGGATAAGGCCAGGGGATTGAAGGCGCTCTCCACCTGGATGACCGACAGGACCAGGTTGGGATGGAACCCGTAGCGCCGGGCCTTGCGGAAGGCCACGTCGACGATGCGCGAGAACTCGGGGAACTTCTTCTGGAATGTGGCGCTCTTGAATTCGAGCAGCTCGAGATGGTCGGCCTTCGCCTGCTGCGCCAGCTTCTCCTCGCTCAATTGCAGCACCCGCTCGTGGGACTCGCCCAGGCGTTCCTGCAGATACTGAACGTGGGCCAGGCTGCGCTCATAGTTGCGATTGGTCACGGTCAATTGCGCCAGCAGCGACGCCAGAGCGACCAGGGCCAGGACCGACAGCACGACAGCGAACCGTTTCACCGGGTTGGTTGCAAACATGGGCCACCTGCCTGAAAAAGCCCAAACAGTATAAGGAGTTGAAAATGAAAACGCAAGCCTTTCGGCAAAATTAACGGATCTGCTTGCGATCCATGAGAAAAACGCTATAATGGCTGCCATGCCCGGGAACGGGCGCGCCGGAAGGAGGTCCTCATGAGACGATGCGTGGCATTTCTCGCTTTCTTTTTGATCTTCATTGTTCTCCCCGGTGGCGATATCGCCCCGGAGAAGCTGCGGGGGCCCTGGGAAGGGGCGATCTCGATCATGGGCCAGGAGCTGGGCATCATCGTCCGCTTCGACGAGAACGGCGGCATCCTGAAGGGAACGATCGATATCCCCATGCAGATGGCCGCCGACCTGCCCTTGAGCAACCTGAAGCGGGAAGGCGAACGCATCCATTTCGAACTCGCGGCCGGTCCCGGCGTCGCCGTTTTTGACGGCGTCATCCATCAGGGCAACATGGCCGGAGATTTCACCCAGGCCGGGATCAAGGGCTCCTTCAAGCTCCTGAAGGCCGGGGAAAAGGCGCTGAAGCCGGCTGCCGTTCCGCAAAAGACCGTCCCATTGCCATACAGGGCCGAGGAGGTCGTGCTGAAGAACGGCGAGATCCAGTTGGCGGGGACACTGACCCTTCCCGAGGGCAAGGGGCCATTCCCCGCGGTCATCATGATCACCGGCAGCGGCACCCAGAACCGCGACGAGGAGATTTTCGGCTTCAAGATCTTCGGCGTCATCGCCGATCACCTGACGCGCAGGGGGATCGCCGTCCTGCGCTGCGACGACCGCGGCCTGAAAAACCCCGCCGCCGCCGTGGCGGCTACATCGAAGGACTTTGCCGGCGACGTCGTGGCCCAGGCCCGCTTTCTGCAGTCCAGACCGGAGATCGCCCTTGACCGGATCGGACTGCTCGGGCACAGCGAGGGGGGGATCATCGCCCCGCTGGCCGGGCGTGACCACGAATTCGCCTTCATGGTGCTCATGGCCGGAACGGCAGTCAACGGCCGGGAGGTCCTCCTCGAACAGATCGCCCGGATCGCCCGGGCCGACGGGGCGGAAGAAGCTGAGATCGCCGCGGCCGTTGCCAGCCAGAAGCGGGCCTATGAACTCCTCGATCAGCCGGACGGGAAAAAGGAGATCGAAAAGATGATCGCCGACCAGGTGCACGGCAGCCTGGCCAAAATGACTCCCGAACAGCGGCAGGCCGTCGCCGACCCTGAAGCCTATGTCCAAAGCGCCACCGCCGCGCAAATGGCCGCCCTCCATTCCCCGTGGTTCCTTCATTTCCTGGACTATGACCCGGCGCCGGCGCTCGAGAAGGTGAAATGCCCGGTACTGGCCCTGTTCGGCGAAAAGGACACCCAGGTCTCGCCCCGGCAAAACATGCCGGCAATGGAGAAGGCCTTGCAGAAGGGGGGCAACAAAGACGTGAGATTCAAGGTCTTTCCCGACGCCAACCACCTCTTTCAGAAGGCGAAAACCGGCAGCCCATCCGAATACGCTTCCCTGGAGAAAGCTTTCGTTCCCGATTTTCTGGAGACGATTTCCTCCTGGATACTGGAAAAGACTCAAGGGATAAACAAATGAAGCTTTCGACCCGGGAAATAGACCAAATATCCCGTGCCGCAGTTTTCCCGGCTCCTGCTTACGTGCCGGATGCAGCGCCCCTGGAAGCGACGGCGCATAAAAATTATGCACGGGGTTCTATTGCTGCCAGGGTTGTGATAATATGAATTCATGCACAAGCCGGTTCAAATTGAATTTCCCGTTATGATCTGGCCCGGCACTTCAAGGGAGAATTGAGAGAACCCGTTTTTCTTGAAAGGTCGTGAACCAAAGAACTTTGTGCCGATGCGTATCGCCGATATATCATGTGTGTCAGGAAAGTGGCTTGCCTTAGTGCGCGACTCAACATGACAAGGAGGAATTCATGCATATTCTGATCACTGGGGGAGCCGGTTTCATCGGCTCCAACCTGGCGGCGCACCACTTGCGCAAGGGCGATACCGTCTTTGCCGTGGATGACCTGAGCACCGGTTCGCGCATCAACATCGTCCCCTTCGAGACGCAGGAGAATTTTCGCTTTGCCCAGGCTGACATCATCGATTGGGACGGCTTGGACAAGGCCGTGGCCTGGGCCGACCGCATCTATCATATGGCCGCCATCGTCGGCGTATTTCGCGTCCTGGAGGATCCCATCCGGGTTCTGGAAGCGAACATCGGGGGCAGCGAGCGGTTGCTGAAACTCGTCCAGCAGGGAGGCTGGAAACCGCAGATCGTCCTTGCTTCCACGTCGGAGGTCTATGGGCACGGGATCCGTTGCGATTTGCGCCCGGAAGGGGGTCCGTCCGGCGCGCCGACATGCGTCATGCCCCGCGATTTTCGCGAGAGCGACGAGCTGATCATGAGCTCGGACATCAGCCTGCGCTGGAACTATTCAACCAGCAAGCTGGCGGACGAAGCCTATGGCCTTTCCTACCAGCGCCGGTTCGGGCTGCCCCTGGTGGTCGTCCGATTTTTCAATACCATCGGGCCGAGGCAGACGGGAAAGTATGGCATGGTCGTGCCCCGTTTTGTCGGACAGGCCCTTGCCGGCGGCCCCATCACCGTATACGGCGACGGCACGCAAACCCGCTGTTTTTGCGATGTGCGCGATACGGTGGTCATTCTCGACCGGCTGGCATCCAACCCGGCGAGCTATGGCCAGATCGTGAACGTCGGCAACAACCGCGAGATCTCCATGAACGACCTCGCCCGCCTTGTGATCGAGCGCAGCGGGAGCAGGGCAACGGTCATCCATGTGCCGTACCGGGAGGCCTACAGCGAGGTTTTCGAGGAGATCTTTCACCGGCGGCCTGACATGAAACGCATGCTGGAGCTCTCCGGCCATGCCCCGCAATGGGCTCTCGAACAGACCCTGGACGACCTTATCGCAGCCAAGCGGCTTGAGGCCGCTGCCCCTTCTGTGGAAGCCGCGACAGGCGGCGATGCGAAGCAATTGGAGTGAACATGGCCACGACACCCTATTTCGTCCTGAGCCCGAATACTATTTTGAGCATGATCGGCCTGCTGCACGGCCCGGACAAAACGGTGCCCACGCCTGCGGAAGACTGGCGCCTGGCCAAGATCGACGTCGTCATCCCGGCTTTCAACGAAGAAGAGAGCATCGGCTTGACGCTGGCCGCGCTTTCCCGCCAGACCCTGAAGCCCGATCGTATCGTGCTGATCGACGACGGCAGCAGCGACCGCACGGTGTCCTATGCCCGCGATTTCGCGACGGCCAACGGCATGGCGATCGAGATCATCCAGCGCCAGAGATCGATCGGCAAGACGCCCACCCTCAAGCGCCAGTCCCGCGAGTCCAGCGCCGACGTCGAATTCATCCTCGACGCCGACACTATTCTCGAGTCCACCAATTACATCGAGCGCACCGTCGAGGAACTTTACAAGGCGGTGGGCATTGCCTGCGCTTGCGGCACCATCCTGCCCACGAGGCCTCGGGACCGCGAAGAGATCATGCGCCTGCCGGCCATGGGCCATTTCTTGGCCGCCAGACCTTCCGCCGCCGCCTGCAGACCCTGTGGCCACTGGCACCGTTTCATGAAAGCGGTCACCAGCCTCTATCGGGACGTTCTGTACATGTTCCTGCAGAAGTTCGTCTACTATGGCCAGTTGGTCCTTTTCGGCACCATCACCAACCCGGTTGGCTGTGCCGTGGCCTATCGGCGAAAATATGTCAAGGAGCTTTTCGACCACTTCGAGCCGATCCTGGGCGACGACCTGACCAACTCCGAGGATATTTTCATAGGTTTCGCGCTTAACAGCACCGGCTACCGCAATATCCAGCTGGGCGATGTCTTCGCGCGCTCTGAAGAGCCCGAATTATCTCACCTGCCGCGCCAGGTCTACATGTGGTCTTCATCCTTCCTGCAAAGCTGCTTTTATTTCAACGATCTTGTCAAGAGCCCTTTCAAGGCCTGGAAACGCGCCCAGCATCGAAGGCGGCAGCGCCGCGAGGGCCTGGAAGAGAAACGACGCATCGGCGAGCCCTACCGCCAGCCGTTCGGGCTAGATTTTACCCGGAAATTCGGCCGTCCGATCGGCTGGGTGATCCTGCTGTCGGCTGCGGAAAAGGTTTTTTTTCCTTTCGCCATGCTGCTGATGATGCTTTTGGGCTGGTGGGAGACGCTAGCCGTTACTCTGGCGGCTGAAACCGCCGTCTCCCTGACAATCCTGGGCTTCGTCGCCCGCTCGCCCAAGGATGGGGTGTTCTATAAGTCGAATTATCGCGGCCTGCAATATTTCTTCAAAGGCCTGCTGGTCACACCGATTCGCTATTTGAGCTTGATCTATGACCTGGTAACGATCGGGATCTTTGTCTTTCATGTTTGGATCCTGAAAGAGAGGAAATGGCGAAAATGAATCGAAGGAATCTCGCGATCTGCTGTGTCTTCTGGGTGCTACTGCCGATGGTCAATTGTTTCCGCGTCGCTCCGCCGATGACCGCGGTGCGCTCCGACCCCCCGGCCGGCGCCATTGTCCCGGTTGCTGGTATTCGGGCCGAAGAAGCGGGAGAGTGGGAGGAGGCCCTCGCCATTTATGATGCCGAGCTAGAGAGTGACCCATCCCGCTCCGACCTCTGGCTGCGCACGGCCGACATCCATTCCCGCCTCGGAAACCTGGACGCAGCCATCGCCGCCCTGGAAAAGGCGGCCGCGACGGGCGGCGGCAGCGAGCTCTATTTCAAACTGGCCCAGGCTCACTCGCTGGCCAACCAGGCCGAGGCCGCCTTCCAGGCCGTTGACAAGGCGTTGGCGCGGGAGCCGCGAAATCCCGAGTATCTGCGGGCCAGGGCGCAATTGGCCAATTGGACCGGACGGCCGCGCCTGGCCGCCGACAGCTACCGGCGATTGCACTTGATCGCGCCCGCCGATGACGACGCGCTGCTGAACCTGGCCCGATCTGAAACCTGGAGCGGAAACCTGGATGACGCAATCCGCCATTACCGCCGCTACCTGGCCGGCCATGCCAGCGAAAAAAGCATTTGGCTCGAATGCGTCAATGCCCAGTCCTGGAGAGGGAACTTTGCCGCCGCCCGCTCGCTCCTGGAACATTACCGGGATATGTTCGGGACCGACGAGTCCTTTGGCAGGGCCCTAGTCGATTTACTGGCACGTGCCGACCTGCCTCGTGAAGCCCGGGCCCATAACCGGCAGGCGCTGCAAGCGGGACCGGACAATTATCAGACCTTGTTCAGCGAGGTTATCGCCCTGAAGAATGACAACCGTCCCCGGGCTGCCCTGGCTATGATTCCGCGCCTGGAGGAACTGCGCCCGGGGTCGCGCGAAAACCGCGAACTCGAACGCTTCGTGATCACACCGTTGCGCCCCGATGTCCGCTTGGACCCTTACGGCTATTATTGGGATTCCGATGACCTGCGCTCATCGGCCAGCAGCCTGGAGGCAGGGATCAACCTTAACCGCGAGTTGCGCCTGCGCGCCGGCTTCGAATTTGGCGCTGTGGAGGCGGCAACGGGCTCGCCTTTCGTCGCCGGCGACGGCCGCAGCCGCGTCTCGTGGCAGCGCCCCTGGATCGGGGGCACCTTTATCCTGGCTCCAGCCGTCACCCTCGGGGCCACCGCCGCCTGGCAGCTAATTTCCGGGCTTGATGGCCAACTGCTGGGAAGCGTGTTCGCCCGGGTGCGCCCCTCCGACCGCTGGCGTTTCAACCTGAGCCTGAAACGCGATGTGCTGAGCGTTTCGCCGCTCTCTCTGTCGTTGGGCATACGCCGAGACTGTGCCCGGCTGGGCGTCGCTTGGGAACCGGGATGGCGCGGCGTGGTGGAGGCCGAAGCCGTCAGCGAGCATTACGGGGACGGCAACCGCCGCTGGGAGGCCAGCCTGGCGCCGCGCTGGAAATTGCTGCGCCTGGCCGCGTTCAACCTGGATGTCGGACTGCGGGGCTGGTGGTTCGGATACGAGCGCGACCTGCAGAACGGCTACTGGGACCCGGAGCTGTTCCGCAGTTACATGGCTCTGGCCTATGGGTACTGGAAGATCAGCGACAACGACGGAATCAGCATCGTCGCCGGGCTGGGCGTTGTGGGTGATGATACCGACGACCGCATGAGATTCGGCTCCACCCTTGACGTCGAAGGGACACTGGGCATCTATCGCGACTTGATGCTCAAGGTGCACGCCGCCTTGTATCACAACCTACGCCAGGCAAGCGGCGCCTTCCGGGCCATGGGTTTGAGTTTCCAGATCGTATACCGTTTCTGAAACGAACCGCCGGACGCGGCAGCGGGGGAAAGTCATTCGGTCTGGGACCTAGAACAACTCGATCAGGAGGTTCTTGAGCTCCTTGACGCGGTCGCGCAGCACGGCGGCATTCTTGAAATCCAGGGCAGCGGCTTTCTTCTTCATGGCCGCCGTCAGCCTGGCGATCTCCTTCTCCAGCGCCGGGCGCGTCTTGAAGTCGACTGAAATCTCCTCCTCGCTCCTGCGCAGCCAATAGTCGTCGTCCTGGAAGCTCTTGACCGTGCTGCGCACCGAGGCGGGACGGATGCCGTGCGCCTCGTTGTAGGCGATCTGGTAGCGGCGCCGGCGTTCCGATTCGGCGATGGCCCGGCGCACCGAGTCGACCATGCCGTCGACGTAGAGGATGACCTTGCCGTCGATATGGCGGGCGGCGCGGCCGAAAGTCTGGATCAGCGCCGTCTCCGAGCGCAGGAATCCCTCCTTGTCGGCGTCCAGGATGATGACCCGCGACACCTCGGGGAGGTCGAGCCCCTCGCGCAGCAGGTTGATGCCGATCAGGACGTCAAACTCGCCCTGGCGCAGCTTGCGGATGATCTTCACCCGGTCCAGGGCCTTGACCTCGGCGTGCATGTAGGCGCAGCGTATCCCCTGCAGGGTGAGGTAGTCGGCGAGCTTTTCGGCCATTTTTTTGGTCAGGGTGGTGACCAGCACGCGCCCTGATGGCCGTCCTGCCGCCACTCGACTCGTTTTCCTCCTGGGGGATACGGGGCCGGGCACGACGGCGCGGATCTCCTCGAGCATGTCGCGGACCGGGTCAGGGACGGTCTTGACGGTGATCTCGGGATCGACCAGGCCGGTGGGCCGCACCAGCAGCGAAGTGACCGATCCCTGCGCATCGGCGACTTCGAACGCTGCCGGCGTGGCCGACACGTAAAGGACGTTCTGCAGGCGTCCGGCGATCTCGGGAAAGTTCAGCGGCCGGTTGTCCAGGGCCGACGGCAGGCGGAAGCCGTATTCGACCAGCTTTTCCTTGCGCGAGCGATCGCCGGCGTACATGCCGTTGAGCTGGGGAACGGTCACGTGCGACTCGTCGATGATGGCCAGGTACCCCTTGGGGAAAAAGTCGAGCAGGGAATAGGGGGCCTCGCCGGGGCTGCGGCCGGTCAGGTAGAGGGAATAGTTCTCGATCCCCGGGCAATGGCCGAACTGCTCCAGCATCTCCAGGTCGTAGAGGGTGCGCTGGCGCAGGCGCTCGGCCAGATCCTCCTTTCCCTGGCCGCGAAACCATTCCAGGCGCTGCTGCAGTTCAGCCCGGATGCCGGCTGCCGCCCGCAGGATGCGCTCGCGGCGGTAGAAAAAGTAGTTGACCGGATAGATGCCGGCCTGGCTCCTTGGCGCAAGCGGCGCGGCGGTAAGGGCATCGAAGAACTCGATGCGCGCCAGTTGCCCGCTGTCGATGACCAAGCGCAGCGGGTTTTCCTCGCTGGTGGGAAAGATCTCGACCACCGGGCCGCGCACGCGGAATTCGCCGGCGGCCAGCAGCCCGTGGCTGCGGCGGTAGCCCAGGTCGACGAAGCGCTGCAGCAGATCCTCGCGCTGCAACGGGGCGCCGGCATCCAGCACCAGCCGCTGCTCGAGGAAATCTCCGGGAGCGCCGATGCTGTAAATGGCCGATACCGAGGCCACCACGATCGTTCCCCGCGCCTCCAACAGGTTGCGGGTGGCGTCCAGGCGCAGGCGCTCCAGCTCGGGATTGATCGAGACCTCCTTGG
>DCVB01000099.1 GCA_002327965.1 Candidatus Aminicenantes bacterium UBA2199
CCGGGAAAGTCAAGCGCAGTTTTCAAGTACGCAAGGGCCGGATGGATTCATTTTTTTGAAACTGTCCTAAAACAGGTACATTTTTAGCGGGTTTTCCTGGCAATCGACTTGCTTGCAATCCGTTGGGAAGCCGGAATGCCAAAAAAAGAATGCATCAGTTCATTGATAAAAAGAACGTCGGCGACCCCTGCCGGGCAGGGAAGCCCTCACCGGGGAAAATTATTTGAAAAAATGCTGGAACTGTTGCATTATGTTATCCGAATAACATTGCCTGCAGGCAAGACATGCAAGAAACAATGGTGCATCGCGTTTTAAATGTCTGGGCGTTTCATGGGTCTGGCTTCGGCCATGCCCGGGGAGGTTGACTTGAAAAAAATCATATTTTTGGGCATAGCCGTCGCCGTGCTGGCCGGTTGCGCCGCGCGCGGCTACCGCTCCGATTTCGAGTTCGCCAACAGGCTGATCCGGGAGGGGCTGTGGCAGGAGGCCCAATTCCGCCTGCAGAAGGCGCGGGCCGCCGGCAACGATTCGGCCGCCCTGCACAACAACCTGGCCGTCGTTTTGGAGGGCCTCGAACGCTATGACGAAGCGCGCAGCGAGTACGAGCTGGCGCTGAAAAAGGACCCGGGCAACGAGAAGATCCAGAGCAACCTCGACCGCTTAAAGAAGAACCAGGAGAAAGCCGTTCATGAAAAGAAATAAACTGCTCCTGCTGCTGCTGCCGGCCCTGCTGGCCACGGCATGTTCCGATTCCTTCGCCCCGGTGACCGTCCCCTACACCCCCCGCAGCGTCGCCGACTTCTCGGCATATGCGGACCTCTTCTTCATCGACTTCGTCTGTGATGTCCCGGACATGGGGTTCGACGCCGGCGCCGAGGTGCGGCGGATCTTCATCGAGGAGATCCCCTTTGCCACCGGCAGGGAAATCGTCCGGCTCGAGCCCGAGCACTGGGCCGCCATCCTGGGCGTCCTGCAGCGCTACCGCCTGGCCGTGGACATCCGCTACGAGGACAGTGTTTTCTTTCAGCGGGTCTTCCAGGCCAACCCCAAGGCGCTATTCTTCACCGGCAAGCTGAAGCTGGACACCAAGAAGATGGGCGTGATCAAGGAGGTCCGCGACGAGCTGGGCAACAGGAAGAACGCCTACGAAACGGTGGAGAGGTGGGAGATGGAGATGCAGGTGGCGCTGATCGACGGCGACGGATCGCGGATCCTCTGGCAGGACAGGTACGCTGAAAAAGGCGAGCCCGTCCCCGGCGCCACGGCGCGTTTCCGCTTCAGCCACATGCTCGCCAAGCTGGCCGCCAAGCTGACCACCGCGCTGCAGCCCCGCAAGGCGCTGCAGGAACGTTTCATCCTGAGCAAATAGGATGGTTCCCATGAAAAAAAACATACTTGCACTGGTCCTGATGCTGTGTGCCGCGGCGCTGTCCGCGCAATATTCCATGTTCTACGGCAAGAACAAGATCGTGCGCCAGGCCTTTCCCTGGAAGTACGCCGACACCAAGAATTTCCGCATCTACCACTATATCGACGACCAGGAGCTGCTGAACCGCATCGCGGTCGAGGCCGAGAAAGCCTACGAGAAGCTCTCCTCGCTGCTGAACATGACCATCGAGGAAAGGACCCCGATCATCTTCTACAACAAGCAGACCGATCTGGAGCAGACCAACCTCTATCCGGGGATCATCCCCCCCGGCAGCTTCGAGGGCTTCACCGAGCCGGTCGGCCACCGCGTGGTCATCTACGGCAACCGCACCGCCGAGGACCTGGGCCGGCTGATCATCCACGAGCTCTCCCATTCGTTCCAGCACGAGATCCTGTACAAGAACCGCCCGGCGGGCATGTTCGACTACAATCGCCCGCCGCTCTGGGTGCTGGAGGGCCATGCCGAGTTCATGACCGGCCACTGGGAAAGCTTCAACCTCATGACCGTCATCGACGCCGTGCTCAGCGACCGCATGCCCGAGGTGCAGGAGGACGGCGACATCTACGCCCCCTACGGCACCAACCGCACGCCCTATGATTTCGGCCACCTGATGTACGAGTTCTTCTACGAGAAGTTCGGCAAGAAGGGCATCCGCGACCTGCTGCAAAGCCAGCGGCGCCCGGCCCTGGTCAGCAAGCGGCGCTCCTTCCTGGATCATTTCAACTACACGCCCAAGACCTTCAACTATGAGTTCAAGAAATACGCCCGCGAGCGTTTCAAGGCCTTCATCGGCCGTGAAAACCCGGAAGACTACAGCTTCATCATCGGCCCCGATTTTCCCTTCGCCTATTCCTTCTCCCACCAGGTCTCCCCCGGCGGCGAGCTGCTGGCCATCGTCACGGTGAACTACCGCAGCTACAAGATCGACATCATCCTGCTGTCGCTGAAGGACGGCAAGGTGATCAAGAACGTCACGCCGGGCTTCAAGTCCACCTATGACGGCATCGACTTCAAGTTCATTCCCTCCGACGGCCGCGCCTTCAGCTGGGACCGCCATGGCGAGAACATCGCCTTTTTCGCGCGCAAGGAACTCGACACCTACCTGGTCGTGCTCAATGCCCTCGACAACCGGGTGGTCAAGAGATTCCACGTCGGCGACGTCCAGAAGCCCAGCTCGCCGGTCTTCCATCCCCGACAGGACCGGCTGCTTTTCACCGCCATCGAGGGCATCCACTCCTACCTGTATTCCCTGGACCTGGCCAGCGGCCAGGTGCGCAAGCTGACCGACGGCCGCACCTACATCAAGGCCGTCGATATTTCCGCCGACGGCGAGAAGGTCGTCTACTCGGCCACGGCCGGCGGCTTCGACCGCCTGTTCCTCGCCGCGATCGAGAACCCCGACCAGGCCATGCAGCTCACCCGCGGCGAGTTCAACGACATCGCCCCGGCCTTTTCCCTCGACGGCAAGACGGTCTATTACAGCTCCGACGAGCTCGGGGCCTATAACATCTGTTCCCTGGACCTCGAGAGCCGGACTTTCCGCCGCCACAGCGACGTGCGCACCGGCAACTTCTTCCCGGTGGAGATCCCGGGCGAACAGGGCAAGCTGGTCATCTCCTCCTTTCACAAGGGAAGCTTCCTGCTGTTCAAGAAGGACGTCGAGCCCGCCCTGGCGCAGCAGGCGGTGGAATTCAGCGCGCCGCAGTACGCCACCGCAGCAGCGCCCGTGGCCAGCGGCGACGCCGCCGCGGCCATGCCCCTCACGCTGGAGGTCAAGAAATACAAGCCCTTTGAAAAGCTGGTCATCAGCTCGCTGCCGCCGGTCAACCTGGGCATCGACAGCGGCGGCGGATTCTACGGCTCCTCCTACCTGAATGTCACCGACATGCTGGGCGACCACAACTTCATCTTCTACCTGGCGTCCTACTACGGCTACCGCTCCTATCACCTGGCCTATCTCAACCAGCGCCGCCGCCTGCAGTTCTACGGCCACCTGTTCTCCGAGAGCGACGCCTATTATTATCCCTATGTCAGCGACCTGTACCTCTCGCTGCGCAGCCGCATCGGCGGCGACTTTTCCCTGATCTACCCGTTTTCCCGGGCCACCCGTGCCGAACTGACCCTGTCGGCCTACCATCAGGAGGAGGACTCGGATCTCTTCTATTACGGCTTCGAGCTGCCCTATGGCCAGTTCTTCAACGGCTTCGCCCTGCCGCTGCAGGCGGCGCTGGTCTCCGAGACCACGCGCTTCTCAAACTACGGGCCCAACAGCGGTCATACCTTCCGCCTCAGCGCCGCCAAGTACCTCAAGCTGTTCTCCAACTCGCTGGACGCCTACGCGCTGGAAGGCGATGTCCGCAAGTACCTGCGCCTGGACAACAGCACCCTGTTGGCATTCCGCCTGAGCGGCTTCTACTCGGGCGGGGACAATCCCCTGCTGTTCTGGACCGGGGGCAACAACACGCTGCGTGCCGCCAATTTCCGCGGCGTGGTCGGCAACAAGGGGTTCGTTTTCAACGCCGAGTTCCGCTTCCCCCTGGTCCATGCCGCCCTGACCCCCATCGGCGTTGTCGGCCCGCTGCGCGGCGTGTTCTTCTTCGACCTGGGCGGGATGTGGTTCCACAACGAGCCGTTCCGCGTTTTCGAGAAGGGGAGATTCAAGGTCCAGGACGCGCTCTCCTCCTACGGCTACGGGGTCGAGTTCTTCTTCTTCGGCTACCCCTTCCACGTCGAGTGGGTCTGGCGCACCGATTTCACCCAAAAGAGATACGCCGGCGTGAACTTCTGGATCGGCTTCGACTTCTAGGAGAAGAGGTAGAGCAAGATAAAGAAAGATAAGTGATAAAAAGATAAAGTAAGAAGCTTCCCTTGGGAGGGGCCGGCCAGTGCTCTTTCATTGCCTCTTTCCCTCTTTACCACTTTTCCTCTCTACCACTTTACCACTTTACCACTTTGCCCCTCCAACACTTTTCCCCTCCACCCCTTTTCCTCTTTTCTTTCTTCCCCGTCCCTTGCCGGGCGTTGACTTTGCCCGGGAAAAATGCGAAAATTCCCGGGGAAGAGAAAGAAATGCTGATCAATCACACGTCGAAGCAGGTGACCGCCAAGATCGTCTATTACGGCACCGGCCTGGGCGGCAAGACCACCAACCTGCAATATATCTATTCGGTGACCAATCCGCGCACACGCGGCGAACTGGTCTGCATGGAGACCGAGATCGAGCGCACCCTTTTTTTCGATTTGCTGCCGATCAACGTCGGCCTGGTCAAGGGCTATGAGACGCGCTTCCAGTTGTACACCGTGCCCGGACAGGTCTTCTATGATTCGACGCGCAAGCTGGTCCTCAAGGGGGCCGACGGCATCGTGTTCGTGGCCGACTCGCAGGAGCTCATGGAGCAGGCCAACCGCGAGAGCTTCGACAACCTGAGGGAGAACCTGGGATTCTACTTGCATCGCATCGAGGACATGCCCATGGTTTTCCAGTACAACAAGCGCGATTTGAAGAACATTTCGCCGGTGGACAGGATGAACGGCGCGCTGAACCAGCTCAGCCGCCCCCATTTCGAGGCCGTGGCCCGCAATGGCCGCGGCGTCATCGAGACCCTGCGTGAGATATCGTCGCTGACGCTGGTGCGCATCAAGGAGGCGCTGGACCACTCCGCCCGCACCCCCAAGAACGTCGCCGTCCATTTTGACGTCAACCAGGGCCAGCAGATGGTCAGGATGGAGGACCTGCCGGTGAAGAAAGTGAGCGTCGAGCAGCTGCAGGACCGCGAGGCCGGCCAGGAAGTGATCACCCAGGCGCCGACTTCGCCGCCTGCCGGGGAAAGGGCCGCCGCCCAGCCGGCCGCCGAACCCCGTCGCCCCGCCCCGGCCAGCCGGTCGCTGGGCGACCTGTTGGGAGGACTGGAGGATCCCAGCCGCATCACGCGCATTGAAAAAATCTCCGCGGTCAACGGCCGTCTGGGCGTGGAGATCCGTGACGGCGACGGCCGCTCCCTGCGTTCGCTCGATATCACCCTGCGTCCAGAGACCAAAAAGATCACGATCATCCTTGATGTCAAAAGCTAGGTCTTTCCTGTTGCTCGCCGTTCTTTTGCTGGCGGCCGCCTGCGCCCCGTCCCGCCCCTCCCTGCCGTCGCCGCGCACCGTTCCCGCCGCCCACGCGGTCCCGGACCCGGCGGCCAGGGCCGAGGCCATTTTCCAGAGCGGCAAGGCCCGCCTGGAGAAAGGGGACATGCCCGGGGCCAAGGAGTATTTCGACCTGGCGCTGGACGTGATGCTCGACGCCGAACCGGCCGGGGATGGCCGCCGCGCGGCGTTGAATGGTTTGGTGCGCAAGATCGCCGATATCGAGCTGATCTACCTGAAGGACAAGAACAGCCCCGAGAACGGCGAGCACGAGGCTTTTCTTGATCAGGTCATCGCCACGCCGCTGTTCCTGCCTTCGGAAAAGGACGTCCAGGACCTGCAGCATAAGGTCGGCGAGGCGGCCGTCGTCTCCTACAGCCTGCCGGTGATCGTCAATCCGCAGGTGGTCTCCTTCCTGAAGGCCTTTCAGACCATCCGCCACGACGGCATCCAGCGGGCCCTCGACCGCATGGGCGAGTTTATCGGCCCCTTCCAGGAGATCTTCCGCCGCCACGGACTCCCCGAGGACCTGGCCTACCTGCCGATCATCGAAAGCGGCTTCCGGGTCGACGCCACGTCGCGGGCCCGCGCCCGCGGAGCCTGGCAGTTCATGGCCGCGACGGCGCGCCTGTATGGGCTGCGCGTCGACTGGCAGGTCGATGAACGCCTTGACCCGTTCAAGGCCGCCGATGCGGCGGCTCGCTTCCTCAAGCACCTGTACGAGGAGTACAACGACTGGTACATCGCCCTGGCCTGCTACAACGGCGGCCCGCGCCGGGTCGTGAGGGCCATGCGCGCGTTGCAGACGGCCGATTTCTTTACCATCAACCGCAGCAGCCACATCCGCCGCGAAACCAGGAACTACGTGCCCGCCTTCCTGGCCTCGCTGATCATCGCCCGTTCTCCCTACGAGTACGGATTCACCCTCGGCAACGGCGAGCCCCTGCTGGCCGGCAGCAAGACGGTCGAAGTGCCCTCGCCGGTGTCGCTGCCGCAGGTGGCCGAGCGGCTGCGGATGCCGCTCACCGAGCTGAAGAAACTGAACCCGGAGCTGCTGCGCGATTTCACCCCCAGCAACGGCTCGGTGTATGCCCTGCGCGTACCGGCGGCAGCCGACGAGGCGGCGCTGGCAGGGCTGGAGCGCATCCCGGCCGGCAAGATCCCGCGCTACCGATCCTACCGCGTCCGCTCCGGCGACACGCTGTCCGCCATCGCCCGCCGTCACGGCACTTCAGTGCGGCGCATCCAGTCGGCCAACGGCCTGCGCTCCACCCTGATCCGTCCGGGCATGAACCTGATCATTCCCGGGGGAGATTGATGGTCAGTTGCATCCACTCGGCCGTTCTCAACGGCCTGGAAGTGGTGGCCACCGAGGTCGAAGTCGGCTTCTCGCGCGGCATCCCCGGCATCGTCATCGTCGGCTTGCCGGACAACGCCGTCAAGGAGAGCCGCGAGCGCCTGAAGCTGGCGATCGGCCACCAGAACTTTGACTATCCCCAGGCCACCAAGATCGTGGTCAACCTCTCCCCGGCCGACCTGCGCAAGGAGGGCTCGGCTCTCGACCTGCCCATGGCCGTGGGCATCGTCAAGAATCGTTATCGCCTCTCCGGGGCGGCCTTTTCCGAGCTGCTGTTCTACGGCGAACTGAGCCTCGAGGGTGAGTTGAACCCGGTCAGAGGGGTACTGAACATCGCCCTGTTCGCCCGCCAGCACGGCTGGCGCGGCATCGTCGTCCCCTATGAGAACCGGACGGAAGCCCAGTTCGTCAGCGGCATCGAGGTTTACCCCCTGAAGAACCTGGCCGAGGTGATCGAAATGGCCGAACATCCGCAGCGCTTCGTCCCCGCTCGCGGCCTCGACGCCCGCCCCGCCGCCGAACCCGCGGACAACGATTTTTCCGAGATCAAGGGGCAGTACCTGGCCAAGCGGGCCATGGAGATCGCCGCCGCCGGCTCGCACAACGTTTTGATGATCGGCGCCCCGGGCTCGGGCAAGTCGATGATCGCCAGGGCGCTGCCTTCCATTCTGCCGGAGATGAGCGATGACGAGGTCCTGGAAACCTCCCTGGTCTACAGCGCCGCCGGCCTGCTGGGTGCCGGCGGCGGCCTGATGCGCTGCCGCCCGTTCCGCTCTCCGCATCACACCATTTCCGACGTGGGCATCAGCGGTGGCGGCAAGTACCCGGTGCCCGGCGAGATCTCCCTGGCCCACAACGGCGTCCTTTTTCTCGACGAGATCCCCTATTTCAAACGCTCGGCCCTGGAAGTGCTGCGCCAGCCGTTGGAGGACGGGCAGATCACCGTCTCGCGTTCGCTGACCTCCGCCACCTTCCCGGCGCGTTTCATGCTGGTGGCGGCCATGAATCCCAGCCAGGATGCCGCCGGCTTCGGTGCGGGCGGCTACGGCGCCGCTTCGTCCCAGGGGCGTCGCTATTACTCCAAGTTGTCGCGGCCGCTGCTCGACCGCATCGATCTGCAGCTGGAGGTGAAGAAGGTCAAGCTGGAGGAGATCACTTCTTCCGCGCTGGCGGAAAGCTCCGGCGCCATCCGCGCGCGGGTCTCCCGGGCGCGCGACCTGCAGGCGCGCCGTTTCAGCGCCCTGAAGCGCAAGCTGTTCGCCAACGGCCAGATGCGCAACGCCGAGATCCGCCGTTTCTGCCCGCTGGACGGGGAGGGCGAGCGCCTGCTGCGCCGGGCCGTGGAGAAATTCGATCTGAGCGCCCGCGGCTATTTCCGGGTGCTGAAGGTGGCGCGTACCGTCGCCGACCTGCAGGGCGAGGAGAGGATCGCGCCGCCGCACGTGCAGGAGGCGCTGCAGTACCGCTCGCTGGACTTGAGCCGGTTCTGAGGGGCGAACCACGGAATGGCATTTCAAAGAAGACACCTGGCGCAGATGCTGGTCCTGATCGCCGCTGCCGCTGCCGCGGGCCTGGCCGCCAATTATTTCGCCTCCGAACCGCTGCCGCTGCTGCGGCCGCCGCCCAAGCCGGCTTCTTCCATGCCGACCGTCGGCGAGGTGGACGCCGAGTTCGTCGAACAGGTGCTCGGGGCCCCCGGCACCCTGCTGGTGGACGCCCGTGCCGCGGCCGCGTACCGCCTGGGCCATGTCCCCGGCGCGATCAGCCTGCCGCTGGGAGAATTCGCCGCGGCCTTCTCCCGCCTGGAACCGGAGTTGCGCCAGGCCGGTCTGCTGATACTGTATTGCAGCGATCCGACCTGCAGCGACTCACCCGAGTTGGCCCGCCGCCTGTGGGACGAAGGGCTGAGGAACTTCCTCCTCTTCAAGGGGGGGATGGAGGAATGGATCGGGAGGGGCCATGCCGTTGAGAAGTAGCCTGCTCGGGATACTCTCCTCAACCTGGCTGCAGGGGCTCTGCCGCCTGGCGCTGGGCGGGATCTTCATCTATTCCAGCCTGGACAAGATCGCCCACCCCGACGAGTTCGCCAGGATCATCGCCAACTACGCCATCCTGCCCGACTCGCTGGTGACCCTGCCGGCCCTGGTCCTCCCCTGGCTGGAGCTCTTCGCCGGGCTGCTGCTGGTCGCCGGCATCTGGACCCGCAGCACGGCCGCGCTGCTCTCGCTGCTGCTGCTGGCCTTCATCCTGGCCCTGGGCGTCAACGCCCTGCGCGGCATCGACGTCAGCTGCGGCTGCTTCTCCACATCGGCCGAAATCAAGGAGAACGCCTGGACTCTGATCCTGCGTGACCTGCTGATCCTCATTCCCGGCCTGGTGATTGTCTTCTTCGCTCGCGAAAAAAAATAATTGAGCTGAATTGAAATAGTAGATGGGTAGAAGGGTAAATGGGTTGATGGGTTAAGAGAGCTTCAAAAAATCCCTGCCCGTGAACTTGCCCCGTCAACTCGCCCAATCACCAGCCGGAGTTCCCTGATTCCTAGGCCTCGATGGTCATGTCGCGCTCCAGCTGGTCGGCCTGTTCGGCGGCCAGCATGGCATCGTCCATGGAGATCTTGCGGGCCTTGACCAGATCGATCAGGTGCTGGTCGAAGGTCTGCATGCCCAGGTCGCGGTTCTTGGCGATGTGAGTCAGGATCTCATTGGTCTTTTCGGGATTTTTCAGGCACATTTCGATGGTCTTGTTGGCCAGCATGATCTCGCAGGCGGGGAACATGCCGCTCTTGTCCCTGCTGGGCAGCAGCTGCTGGGAGATGATGGCCACCAGGTTCTCCGACAGGCGCTGGCGCACGGACGGGTGCTCGTCGGCCGGGAAATACCCCAGCAGGCGGTTCAGGGTGCGCATGACATCCGGGGTGTGGATCGAGGCCATGACCAAATGCCCGGTCTCGGCGGCTTTCAGGCAGGTGTCGACCGTCTGGTGATCGCGCAGCTCGCCCACCATCAGCACGTCGGGGTCCTGGCGCATGGCGGCGCGCAAAGCCGAGGCGAACGACTCGGTATCCGGGCCGATCTCACGCTGCGAGATGACCGAGAGGTTCTTTTCGAAGAGGTACTCGATCGGGTCCTCGATGGTGATGACATGGGCCCGCCGCTTGAGGTTGATGTGGTTGATGATGGACGCCAGCGTGGTCGACTTGCCGTTGCCGGTGGCGCCGGTGACCAGGATCAGGCCGCGCTTGAGGGCGGCGATCTTCTCCAGCACCTTGGGCAGGTTGAG
>DCVB01000028.1 GCA_002327965.1 Candidatus Aminicenantes bacterium UBA2199
GCTGCATGTGGTCGAAGCGGCGCTCGAAGTCGAGCTGCAGCTCAACCTTGCCGCCGCCCGGGTCGCCGGCCAGAACGTGGACGACATCGTCGTTCTCGCTTTCCAGGGCCATTAAGGGCAGGTTGTTGACGGTCCCGGCATCCTGCGGCTGGCCGCCCCCCTCGGGGCGGAATATCGTGCGCTCCAGCCGCACCCGCCAGCGGCCGTCGCGGCATTCCCTGGCGCAGACCGTGGTGGCAAGCTCCCGGCAATAGGGGTCGCGGTCATAGACTGTATCGGTCATTCCCCCCCCTGGGCCCGTTTTTTAGCGCCGTCCGGCGGATGATGATCTTCGTCTTTTTCATGGCATGGCTCCCGCTGGGGCTGATCGCGTCCTTCATTTTCATCCGCGCCGCTCTTTTTGTCAATCGCGTCAACGCTTGACTTTTTGACTTCCGCTCACCGATGTTCTAGAATTCGTTTGCCCTGGAGGTGTCGTCCCATGAATTCCAAAACGGTTATGGCGGACAGGAGATTCCTGTGGCTGCTGCTGGCCGCCGCGCTGGTGCTGTTGGCGGCGCTGCTGCCCGCCCAGGCCCGGCCCGCTTCACGCCCGGCAATCTACGACCCCGGCGCTGACGTCAAGGCGCAGATCTCCGCCGCAGTGAAGCGCGCCGGCGCCGAGGAGCGCAATATCCTGCTGATGTTCGGCGGCAACTGGTGCCCCTGGTGCCATCGCCTGCATGAGCTGTTCGCGGCCGACGCTGCGATAAGGAAGGTCCTGAACGAGCGCTATTTCGTGCTGTTGGTCGATGTGGGCGAAAAGCCGGGCCAGCCGCTCAACCAGGACCTGGTCGACCTTTACCGCGTCAAGGGTTTCGGCTACCCGGCACTGGCCGTCCTGGACAAGGGGGGCAAACTGCTGTGCGCCCAATCCACCGGGGTGCTGGAAAAGGGCAAGGGGCACGACCCGGCCAAGATCCTGGCTTTCCTGACCCTGCAGATCGGCGAGTGACGCCACCCGCATGCCTGGCCGCCGTGCCTGACCCGATGTTCGCCTACCAGGAGGACGGCCGCTATTTCGCCCATGTGGCCCGCGGCCTGGAGGAGCCGGCAAAAGCCGAACTGGAGGAACTGGGGGCCCGCGACGTCGAGATCGCGGACAGCGGCATCCATTTCCGCCACGATGCCGCCGGCTTATACCGCGTCAACTACGGTTCGCGCCTGGTGTCGCGGGTGCTGGCGCCGCTGGCCTCCTTTTCCTGCTTTTCCGAGCAGGCGCTCTACGACGCCGCCCGCGCCGTCCCCTGGGAGGATCTCCTCTCCCTGGAGAGGACTTTCGCCGTCTTCGCCAACGTCAGGGAGAGCCGCATCACCCATTCGCAGTTCGCCGCCCTGCGCGTCAAGGATGCGATCGCCGACCGCTTCCGCGACCGCTGCGGCCGCCGCCCCGATGTGGACCCCGAGAGTCCCGACGTTTGGATCCACCTCAGCATCCGCAGCGACCGGGCGGTCGTCAGCCTGGATACATCCAACGGCTCGCTGCACCGCCGCGGCTACCGCAAGCAGACGGTGGCGGCGCCGCTGCAGGAAACCCTGGCCGCCGCCCTGGTGCGCCTGAGCGGCTGGCAGGGGGAACGGCCGCTGGTCGATCCCATGTGCGGATCGGGGACCATCCTTGCCGAGGCCTATATGCAATACTGCCGCATTCCGCCCGCCTTCAAAAGGGAGCGCTTCGGCTTCGAGGTCATGCCCGGTTTCGACGCCCGGGCCTGGGAGGAGGTGCGCCGCGAGTACGACGCGGCGCGCCGCGCGCTGCCCGAGGGGCTGATCCGCGGCAGCGACCTCGACCGCCGCTCCGTCGCCGCCGCCCGCGAAAACCTGCGCGAGATCCCCGGCACGCGCGGCGTGGCCGTGGAGCGCAAGGATTTCCGCGATCTGCCGGGGATCCCCGGCGCCACCATCGTCTGCAACCCGCCCTATGGCGTCCGTGTCGGCGAGGCACGGGATGCGCGCCGGCTCTACGGGGAGTTCGGCGATTTTCTCAAGCAACGCTGTCCGGGCTCGACCGCGTACGTCCTCTGCAACAGCCAGGAGCTGGCCAAGGCCGTCGGCTTGAAGCCCTCGCGGCGCTTCGTCCTGTTCAACGGCCCGCTGGAGTGCCGCCTGCTGAAGATCGAGATCTTCTAATTTTGGAATCGCGCCGTCGGATCAAAACGGCAGCTTCCGGGATGTGCGCGGCAGGGACTTGGGGCCTGGGCGCGCCGGGTTCCGTTTTCGCGCGGCGGCGATGGACCGCCGCTTTTTTTCGCCGCGCAGATGCGATTCCAGCGCTTCCTTCAGCAGGGCTTCCGCTTCGGCGGCAGTGTCGCCATGGGCGATAAGGCCGGTCTTGGGGCAGCGCGCCGCGAAACGACCCGCTTCCGGGCGGATGGTGTAGGGGAAACTTTTCATTTGCAGTTCACGGCAGGGTGCGCAGGAAGGAGCGGCGGGCGGTCTCGACCAGGAAGAGGAGCAACAGGCCCAGGGCGATGAACCAGGGGAACAGCTCGGTCGCCTCGTAATAGCTCCGGCTCTGGATGCTCGTTTTTTCCCAGCGGTCGATCTCGGCGAAGATGCTCTGCAGCGAGTCGCGGTCCGTGGCGCGAAAATAGAGGCCGCCCGTGGTCCTGGCGATCTCGCGTAGCAGCGGCTCGTCGATCTCCACGTTGACCATGACGTGCCGCCGCCGACCGAAGGAGTCGATGACCGGGTAGGGCGCCTCGCCGCGGGTGCCGACGCCGATGGTGTAGACCTTGACGTTGTAGTCGCGGGCCATCTTGGCCGCGTCGCGCGGGTCGATCTCGCCGCGGTTGTTGACGCCGTCGGTGAGCAGGATGACGATCCGGGTCTTGGCCGCCGAGTGGCGCACGCGGTTCACCGAGGCGGCCAGGGCCATGCCGATGGCGGTGCCGTCCTCCAGTTCCCCGAGCTCGGTGTCCCGCAGGGTGAACTTCAGGATGTCGTAGTCCACGGTCAGCGGGCACTTGGTGGAGGAGGTGGCGGCGAAGACGACCAGCCCCAGGCGGTCGTCACGGCGCTTGGCGATGAAGGAGGCGATGACCTCCTTGGCCACTTCCAGCCGGTTCCTGGGCTTGAAGTCGACGGCGGCCATGGAGCCCGAGATGTCCAGGGTCAGGAGGATGTCCAGCCCGCGCTGTTCCTCGACCCGGTAGCTGTTGAGTTGCTGCGGCCGGGCCAGGGCCAGGATGAAAAGGAAGAGGGCCGCGGCCTTGAGGAAATCCAGATGGCGGACCAGGACATCTTTCACACCGGGAGCCGGGGCGGATGACCCCGTCATTTCGGCGGCGGGCCCGGGGAGCAGCGCGCGCGCCGGGAACCAAACGTGGCGCTGGCCGCGCCGCAGCAGGAAGCGACGCCATCCGGCCAGCAGCGGCAGCAGCAGCAGGAGCAGCAGGTAGGTTTTAGCGGCCAGCCTGAGCATGGTCGGCCTCCTGGGCCTGCTGCCGGAGCGCGCGCTGGCCGGCGACAATGGCGTCCAGCATGGGCCACAGCGTCGCCAATTCCCCGGCCTTCGGCACCCGTCGCGCGAATTTCACCAGGTCGGCCAGGGTGAGCACGATCTCCAGCCCGGAGACGATCGTTGCTTCGGCCTCTTTCTCCCTGAGCAGTGGCACGGTCTCGGCCGTGGTGCATTCCTCGGCATGGAAGCCATAGGATCGCTGGATGAAGCGCTTGAGCATGGCGCTCAGGGCAATGAAAAAAGCCCTGTATTCGCCGCGTTGCAGCAGCCCGGACTGCTTCAGCTGCAGCAGGTTCGCCTCGAGCTCGACGTCGGGAGGCGGCGGCGGGGCCACGGCGAGAGCGCGCCGCCCTTGCGCCCGCCTGCGCAGGTACAGGATCAGCGCCGTCAGCAGGAGGAGCAGCAGCAGGGCCGCGGCATAGGGGAGCAAATGGCGGGGATCCCCCCCCAGGGGCAACGGCTCCTTCAGCGGCTTGATGTCCCTGTCGCTCTCTTGCAGCAGCGAGCGCACGCGTATGGCCAGCCGGCCGGTCTGCGCTTCGCCGCCGTCCTGCCCGGGGAGCAGCCTGACCGGGAACGGGCCGACTTCGAAATCACCGGTTTGGAAGAAAGCGATGGTGATGATCTCCTCAAGAGTGCCGCCGGCATCCGTGAGCACCGGAGGCAGGGCATGGCGCGCGATGATCTCAAAGGCCCCGGGCGTCACCTGCACCCGCATGGCGTTGATCCCGGCGTCGACGCGCGCCAACACTCGCAGCTCGACGCGTTCGCCGACGGTCACCGTCGCGGCCGAGGCCGACATGGTTACCTGGGCGGCGCGGGACGGTGCGGTCAGCAACAGCAAGAGAAGGAGCAGGGCGGCGGTGCGGTGCTTCATCGGGCGTATTTCTTGCGGCGCTTGAGGAACAGGTCGAAAAGGGGTTTCTCGTAATCCTGGTCGGCGCGGATGGCCAGGGAGTCGATGCCGTGCTTGCGCAGAAACTCCTGCCGCAGCCGGATCTGCTCGCGGTGGCGGCGCAGGAACTCGCCGAGCAGGGCCGGGCGGTTGAAATCGGCGCTGAAATCGTCGTGGCTTTCCAGGTCCCTGAGGAAAAAATAGCCGGCAGCGGGGGGCATCCCCTCAATGCGGTCGGCGATGGTGACGACGATCAGGTCGTGCTTGCGGCTGGCGATCTTCAGCGCCGTCTCGTAGCCGGTGTCCAGGAAATCGGAGATCAGGAAGACGACGGCCTTTTTCTTGATCAGCGACGTCAGGTAGGCCAGGGCGCAGTGGATCGAGGTGCCGCGGCCCTGGGGCTGGAACTCGATGATGTCGCGGATCAGGCGCAGCAGGTGGGTGCGGCCTTTCTGGGGCGGCGTGTATTGCTCGATGCGGTCGCTGAAGAGCAGCAGCCCCACCTTGTCGTTGTTGAGCATGGCCGTGAAGGCGATCAACGCCGACAGTTCGGCGGCGACCTCCTTCTTGCTCCGGGCGCCGGAGGCGAAGCGCAGCGAGGCCGAGAGGTCGAGTGCCAGGATGATGGTCAGTTCGCGCTCCTCGACGAACTGCTTCACGTAGAGGCGCCCGAGGCGCGACGAGACGTTCCAGTCGATGAAACGCGAATCGTCGCCCGCCTGGTACTCGCGCACCTGGGAAAACTCCATGCCCCGCCCCTTGAAGGCCGAGTGGTACTCGCCGGCGAAGATGTCGCGTGCCGCCTTGCGCGAGAGGATCTCGATGCGCTTGATCTTTCTGAACAGCTCTTCGGCGGTCATGGGTCCGGCGAGCGGCGCGCCGACTCCGTCACATCGACTCGATGGTGATGCGGCCGCCGTAGCTGATCTTGAAATTGGTGGGGTAGCCCAGCTTCATGTTCCAGACCTTGGGCAGGTTTTCGGCCATCTGCACGAAGGTGGTCTTCAGCTCCACGGGGATCTTGGCGATCAGTTCGACGCCCTCGACGTTGGCGTAGTTCAGCTTGATGTTCTTGTCGCGGCAGTAGAACTCCAGGCTGTAGTTCCCCGCCGACGTGTTCTGGATATAGATCATGGAAACGTCGAACACCTTCTCGTCCATCGTGGGCCTCCAGGTCAGGATTCTAAGCCGATCCGAGGTTCATTGTAGCAAAAAAACGTTCCCGGGCAAAGCTCGGCCCTCCATTGAGGGCACGACGAATCATTGACGCTGCGGATCTTGCGGGCACATCGGGGATTGTCAGTCGGCCTTCCGCTCCCCCAGTTCGCGGTTGATCATCCACAGCCCCTGGGTGCTGTCCTGGATCTGGGACAGCTGGTGGACGATCCCGGCGGCGGTGGCCTCTTCCTCCACCTGCTCCTTGATGAACCACTGCAGCATGATCTGCATGGGGTAGCAGCTTTCGGCCAGGGCCAGGCGATAGAGGGCGTTGATACGGCCGCTGATGTACTGCTCGTGCCGGTGGGCGGCCGTGAAGGCGGCCAGCGGCGACTTCCACGTCCTTTCCGGCTCCTTGACGGCCAGCAGCGTGACCCGTCCCTCCATCTCATTCAGAAAATCGAAAAATTTCATGGCGTGCGACATTTCTTCCCTGGCTTGGGCTTTCATCCAGGCGGCGAAACCGTCCAGGTTCAGCGTGAGAAAGTACGTCGACATGGACAGGTAGAGGTAAGCGGAGAAAATCTCTTCGTTGATCTGCTTGTTCAGGGCCGCTTCCAGTTTTTTGCTAATCATGTCAACCTCCGTTGCCGCAAATATATCATGAACGATAATGGATTGCCATTGCCGCGCCGCCTCAGGAATTCCCTGATGGCCGGGCACATTGCTTTTTCGCCGTCGATTGCGTATACATGGAAAAAGGAAAGCACGCGGGGATGGAAGCGGACATGGCCGAAAGTTACATCATCAAATGCTGGTACTGCATGACCGAGTTCGACGCGGCCACGGCCGCCGACTGCGGCCATTCAGCTCCGACCAAGATCTGCCCCTTCTGCCTGAAATGCTTTTGCAATGCCTCGGACGAATACAAGGCAAATTATGAAAAGAACTGCCCCAAGGAACTGCTGGCCGACCATAACGCCGCCCGGGATGCCCTGGTCCTCAAGATCGGCGAGATCCTGGTCAAGGCCGGCAAGATCTCGGTCGAGCAGCTGGACCGGGCCCTGGACAAGCAGCGCATCCTCAACAAGAAACTGGGCGAGGTGCTGATCATGATGTCGCTGATCACGCCCGACGAGCTGCAGCTGTATTTGCTCAACCAGAAGAGCATCGAGAAGATCGACCTGAAGAACTTCTCGCTGGATGCCGGGCTGGTCAGCCAGGTCGGCCGGGAGTTCTGCCTGGGCCAGAAGATCATCCCCATCGAGATCCAGGAGGTTGCCGACGGCCGCGTGTTGCGCTTCGCCTTCTATTCGATGAACGAGCTGCCGAAACTGAAAAAGCGCGGCGAGTTGCAGCGCTTCAAGCTGATACCCCACCTGGCCCAGAAGGAGGAGATCGAGAATCTCCTGAAGATCCTGGAAGGCGGCGACCGGGAGATCAGGATCTACACATCTCCCGACAGCGCCAAGCATGTCCGTGTGCTGAACGCGCTGGTCAAGTCGGCCGTCCAGGTTGGGGTTTCCGACATCCTGTTCGAATTCAAGGACGGCCAGCTGGATATCTACTTCCGTAGCGGCGAACAGCTGGCACGCGTCAACCAGCCCATCGAGGACCCCAGGGAGTTCTTCGTCAAGGTCAAGGAGATCTGCGGATTCCGCGAAAGCAACGGGCCGTCGGCCCGGGAATCGTGGCTGAATTTAAGCAGGAATTTCAGTCATCTCAAGACCAAGGCGCTGTATTATGCCGGCGGCTCGCAGGAGAACCTCCGCTTTCGCTTCTTCAACCTGAGGAATTATGCCCGGAATGTCGCCGACCTCGGGCTGGAGAGCGACGAGCTGGAGCGCGTCCAGGCCTTCCTGAGAAAGCCGGCCGGCCTGTTCATCGTGGCCGGCCCGACCTACAACCGCACCGCCGAAACGATGTACTCCCTGATGAACGCCCTGGCGGGCGAGCGCATCGCCACCGTCGAAACCATGGTGGTCCTGCGCAACGAGCGCTTCTTCCAGATCGAGAACCAGGGTGGCGACGTCAGCGACGCCGTCTACAAGAACCTGCTGTTCTACAAGCCCGATTCCATGTTCCTTTTCGACTATTTCCAGAAGAACTACAACCGCCAGTTCCTCGATTTCGTGGGCATGGGCAAGCTGTTCATCGAGCTGCAGGGATTTTCCTACGAGGAGATCTTCGAGAAGCTGCAGGTGGAGCACGATGTGCCGCCGTCGTTCCTGGTGGAGAACCTGCGCCTGGTGCTGTTCCAGCGGCAGGTGAAGGTTCTCTGCGCCGCCTGCAAGAAATCGAACCCGGTCCCGGCGCGCGAGCTCTTCAGGAACAAGAAGCTGAGCGGCGACTACCCGGTGTTCCAGGAAGCGGGTTGTCCCGAGTGCCAGTCCAGCGGTTACGGCGGCGAGGAGATCGTCCATGAAGTCTTCACCCTGGACAACCATGAGCGGTCGCTTTTTCAGAAGCGGCATTTGGCCACCCTGGACCGCAAGATCTCCGAAGCCGGCAACCTGACCATCGCCCAGAAGGTGCTGAACCGCGTGCTGAAGGGCGAAGTGTCCCACAAGGAGAGCGGGCGCTTCTTCTGATCCGTGATTTCGCGCCGGCAGTTCAACGAGCCAGGAAGTTGCGGTTGCAGTCCAGGCAGACATAGAGGCGCGGCCGCTCCTTGGCCTGCCGTCCCGCTTCTCGCCGCCGGCGCCAGAACAGGACGAGGGTCAGCAGCAGCAGGACGGCGGCCGGCAGGCTGGCGCGGCTGAGCAGGAAGAACAGCAGAATCGCCAGCAGGGACAGGAAAAAAAACAGCGTGCCGAGGGCGACGTCGAGCGGCGACTGCCCGTCGCCGGCAGGATCGTCGCTTTCAAACGGGATGGTGGCGCTGGAGCCGCAGGCCGGGCAGGATGGGAACGGCCGCGTCACTTTTCCAGCAGGATGCGCGTTCCCAGGGCCTGGTTGAAGTCGGAGAAGAGCTTCTGGGCGTCGCCGACATTGAGCTGCTCGCTGAAGATGCTCATGCGCGAATCGAGCAGGTCAAGAATGTGCAGCAGGTAGGCCTCGCGCGTCTTGGGCACCTCGGGCGAGCCGAACTCCTTCTCGCCGTGGTGGGAGACGATCAGGTGCTGGAGGCGCACGCTCAGGGGCTCGGGAAAATCGGGGAGGCGCCGGATCATGTCCACCAGGATCGTCAGGCTGATGACCAGGTGCCCGAGCAGCCCCCCGGCCAGGGTGGTCTCCAGCGCCGGCTGGGTCTTGAACTCCTCGGTCTTGCCGATGTCGTGGAAGAGGGCGCCGACGAGAAGCAGCTCGGTGTCTAGGCCGTAATGCGGGGCCACGGCCAGGACCAGCTTCAGCAGCGCATGCGTGTGCTGCATCAGGCCGCCGGCGAAGGCATGGTGGATCTTCTGGGCGCCATAGGCCTGGGCGAAAACGGGACCGTATTCCTGCTGGAACATTTCGCTCAGCCGCCGCAGGTTCGGGTCGCGGATGTTCTCGTCGAGCAGGGCGAAGGTCTCCCGCAGCAACGCCACGCTGTCGAAAGGCGGCTGTTCGTCGAAATCCTCCGGGCGGCAGGCTTCGTCGCCCGCCTCCAGGGGCCGGGCGCGGGTGATGGTCAGCTGCAGCTTGCCGCGGTATTCCCTGACCTCGCCGGCGATACGGTAGATGTTCCCGGCCTGGATCACCTTGTGCAGGGGATCGACGTTCTCCCATACCTTGGCGGTCATGCGCCCGCTGCGGTCCATCACCACCAGGTCCAGATAATCTTTTTTCCCGGCCAGCGTCTTGCGGCGGCTGACCTCCTGGACGCGGTAATACCCGTTGACGGCGTCGCCGACCTGCAGGCCGGCGATCGGCTGCGCCGCGTCCTTGGCCTTGTCAAAGAGATTCATTGCGGGCTCCTTAGCTTGATCTCGACCCGGTAGGCGGAGCGGATGTCGGCCAGCCAGTCGGACAACTGCTGTTCCATGCGCTGCCGGCGCAGGAAGGTCTCGATCTGCGGCGCCATCTCGACGAGGCTCTGCGGCTCCAGCCCGATCTGCAGGTGCGAGGGCAGGTAGACGCTATGGTAGAAAGCCTCGATCTCCTCGAAGGGAATGATGAGCTCCATGGGGAATTTTTCGCGCAGGACCTTTTCGTAAAGCACTTTCTCGCGGATGAACCGTTTGAAGTCGGCCCAGTTCATGGCGAAGCTGTCCAGAGTGGCCTGCAGCGCTTCCAGCGAACCGGCCTTCTGCAGGATCTGCCGCTGAACGGCCTCGACGTCCTCTTCGTCCAGGTTGAACTCGTCTCCGTACTCCAGGGCGATCACCTTGCAGGTGACCAGGTCGTCGAGGACGCGGGAATAGAATGCATCCTCGGACTCGCTCTCCAGGCGCTGCGCCGGGAACAGGGCGACGGCGCGCTCGACGTCGTGCAGGGTGATGATCTCCTCGTTGACCTGGGCTACGATGCGGTCGACCAGGATCGCCCCGGGCTGGATCAGGATGAAAAGAGAAAGAATCGCCTTGATGATCATGTGCCTCCATGGTAGCAGAAAGCCATGGAGGAAACAACGCCCGGTGCAGAAGTTCAGATACATATTGGACTCTTAGAAGAACTCACGAAGTGAGTTCCTGAAGGCGGGCAGGAGTCTAAAATGCGGGCTTTTTTCTTATTCCGCGGTCTTCGTGGCTATAATCGGTCTATGCTACGCATCCAAGAGATCGGGAATCATCCCCAGAAGGCGGAGATCGAGCGCCGGCTGAAGGCGATCTACCTGCTGGACCGTGGTTTGGTGCAGGAGATAAAGATCGTCTATGGAGTATCGCGTTCGACGGTGTACGGCTGGAAGAAACGCCTGAAGCAGGGAGGCAATGATGTGCATGT
>DCVB01000121.1 GCA_002327965.1 Candidatus Aminicenantes bacterium UBA2199
AGGTCATCCGCCGCACCATCGAGGATGCCACCGCGGCCTACAAGTCCATCCTGGCCAAGATGAAGGAGTCCATCCCCGCCCCGTCGCCCAAGCTCTCCGAGTACGCCCCGGTCATCCTGACCATGATGATCAACGTCGACAAGATCCGCGACCTGATCGGCCCCGGCGGCAAGACCATCAAGGAGCTGGTGGCCACGTTCAATGCCAAGATCAACGTCGAGGACGACGGCAAGGTCTCCATCGCCGCCGCCAACCGCGAGCTGGGGGAGAGGGTGATCGCCCGCATCGAGGAACTGACCGGTTCTCCCGAGGTCGACAAGGTCTATAACGGCAAGATCAACCGCATCGAGGACTACGGGCTGTTCGTCGAGATCATGCCCGGCGTCACCGGGCTGCTGCACGTATCGGAGGTCTCCCAGCGCCGCATCCGCGACGTCCGCCAGGAATACAAGCTGGGGGACATGATCGAAGTAAAAGTGATGTCCCTGGACCGCGACGGCAAGATGAAGCTCAGCCACAAGGTCCTGGAGAACAGTTCGCGCGACGGGGACCGGTAAAGGGGCGGCCGCATCGCCCGGTTGGGAGGCGTGACCATGTCCGTTCAAGGCGGCGGGGCGTCGGGCCCGGCGGCGCCGCGGGCGCGCGGCAGCAGTCGCGGCTTCACCCTGATCGAGCTGATCACCGTGACCGTCATCATCGGCGTTCTGGCCGTCGCCGCCATCCCCCTGGCCCACAACTCGTTCCAGCGCGAAAAGGAGATCGACCTGCGCCGGGCGCTGCGCCTCCTGCGCACCGCCATCGACGAGCACAGGAAATTCGTCGTCGAGAACAAGATCGATGTCGACGAGGACACCTACGGCTATCCCGAGAAACTCGAGGATCTGGTCAAGGGCATTGAATACAAGGACAAGAAGAACAAGGAGCGCATCGTCAAGTTCCTGCGCCGCATCCCCCTGGACCCCATCAATAATTCCGCCGACTGGGGGCTGCGTTCCTACCAGGACAGGCTCGGCTCGCGCAGTTGGGGCGGGCAGAACGTCTGGGACGTCTATTGCGACTCGGACAAGAAGGCGCTGGACGGGACCTATTACCGGGACTGGTAAGGACTCGGCCTGGGGCGTACGGTGGCTGCCTATTGGAAGGCAATAGCAGGAACTAAAATTCCAAATAACAAATTCCAAATTCCAAATAAGCACCAAATTCCAATTACCCAATGACCAAAACGAAGGCAATTCCCAGAGATTAATTCATTGCCGGATTTTTGTTTGGGTCATTGTAATTTGGAATTTGGAATTTATTTGGAATTTGGTGCTTGGATTTTGGAATTTTAGACTTACCTATTCATGCGTTACGCTTCACGATCGCCCAAACCGGCCATAGCGATTGCCCGCCGGGCCGCGTTTTGCTATGATGACAGCCAGGAGGGCATTTGTACATCCTGGGCATCGAATCCTCGTGCGACGAGACGGCCGTGGCCGTTGTCGAAAGGGGGGAGGCCAACGCCGTGCGCTCGGAGGCGATCAAGTCGCAGGACGAGCTGCACGCTCCCTACGGCGGCATCGTCCCCGAGATCGCCGCCCGCACGCACTACGAGGTCATCGACCTGCTCTGCCGCCAGGCGCTGCAGCAGGCCGGGCTGGGCATCAAGGACATCGAGGTCCTGGCCGTGACGCTGGGGCCGGGGCTGGTCGGCTCCCTGCTCATCGGGCTGGCTTTCGCCAAGGGCCTGGCCATGGCCCACAACCTGCCGCTGGTGGCCGTCGACCATATCGCCGCCCATGTTGAGGCCCCGTTCATCAGCCACAAGCATATCGCCTATCCGCTGCTGGCGCTGGTGGTTTCCGGGGGCCACACCACGCTGTTCCACCAGGAGAGCAAGTTCAGCGGTTCCGTGGTCGCCAAGACGCGCGATGACGCGGCCGGCGAGGTCATGGACAAGGTGGCCAAGCACTTCGGCCTGGGTTACCCCGGCGGGCCGCTGCTGGATGCCCTGTACGAAAAGGGCGACGCGGACCGTTTCCGGTTTTCCCAACCGCGCATGAGCGACGGCGGCGACGATTTTTCCTTCTCCGGCTACAAGTCGGCCCTGCTGCGCCGGGCGCAGGAATTGAACATGGCGCCGGGCGGCCAGGATTTTCATGACCTGCTGGCGTCTTTCCTGAACGCCCTGGTCGGCTACCTGCTGGACAAGACGCTGGCCGCGGCCGCGCGCCTGAACGTCCGCTCGCTGATCGTCTCGGGCGGGGTCAGCCGCAACGCCCTGCTGCGCCGGCGTTTCGCCGACGCCTGCGCCGCCAGGGAACTTCCGCTCTACCTGCCCGAGCCGCGGTATTGCACCGACAACGCGGCCATGATCGCCTGGCTGGGCTATGAGAAGTACGCGGCCTATCCCAACCTGAACTATTACGACCTGTACCTCAATTCCTATTCCCGGGCGTCCTTCCGGGAAAGCAAGCGCCATCGCTGAGCAGGCAAGGGTAAAAGTGATCTTAAACGAGATGAAATTAAGGCGGGTAATCGGTGCAAGGTTTAAGGTCAAAGGTGCAAGGTGAAATTTCTTTCTTCCCTTACACCCTGAACCTTCAACCTTAAACCGATTTCAATTACTGTCACTGTCACTGATACTGAATTCCGCTCTGGTCTCCTGCTAACACTATCACTAACACTAACACTGTGGCTCTAAAATCCCAGCAGGGCATTCACCAGCCGGCCCAGCGGAATGGTGAGAAAATCGAAGAAATTGAAATAGACCCCGGCCAGCAGCAGGAGAAAGCCGAAGGGCTTGATGTCCTCATAAGAGGAAAGGGCGTCACCGTCCAGGAGCTGCTCGGCGGCGCCGCTGGCGGCCAGCGGCGGGATGGGCAGCAGGTTGAAGACGGCCAGGCAGGCGTTGGCCAGGCAGAAGAACGGCAGGATCTGCAGCAGGAACGGCGAGGTCAGCAGGCCGGCGGCGTCCAGGCCGCGGAAAACGCCGATGCCAATCAGCGCCAGCAGCAGGTTGACCGCCGGTCCGGCCAGGGCGATGCGCAGGGCGTCCAAGCGGGGGCGGGAAAGCTTTTCCAGGTCCAGCTCGAGGGGCCGGGTCCAGCCTAGCACCGGTTGGCCGCGGAATACGAGAAAAGCGGGAAGTAGCACGCTGCCGATCCAGTCGATGCGGGCGAAAGGGTTTTCCAGGGACCGCTGCCGGGAGGCGGCTTCGGGGTCGCCGCAGCGGCCGGCCATCCAGACACGCGCCCTGTCGTGAAGCCACAGGGAAAAAAAGACGATGGCCAGTCTCAGACCGAGATCAAGCAGGCGCCTCACTTTCGTACGGAGGTTGATCAGACAGCAAAATTATTACAGCTGGCTGAAAAGCGTCATCTGCTCCTTGACCCAGTCGGGCATCTTGGAGGCGTAAAGGGAGTCGTGGGAAAGGTCGGCGACGTTCTCGGTGATCTTGTCAGGGGATTTGTCCTTGAAAGCGTACTTTTTGTCTTTTTGCAGCAAACCGACGATTGGGCCGCAGCCCCTCTTCACCTGGACCATCTCGGTCTCGTTGGTCGGGCAGCCCAGGACGACGTCCTTGTTCTTGTCCACGTCCTTGTAGCGGATGACGATCAGCTCGGGAGTGACCGAAAGCAGTTCGCCCTTGAAGGTCTTGTCCTGGATGTTGACCTTGACCTGCTTCCCCTCCGGAAGCCCGCCGGCCACCGGGAAACAGGCGCATCCCGTGAGGATTAATGAGACCGACAGCAGAAGCAGTATTTTTTTCATGACAAACCTCCATTTTCCTGCATTAAAGTACCATAGAGAAAATCAACTTGCAAGTCAGGAAAAAAGAAATCGCGACAAGTGCTAGCACTAGCAGTCCTTAGTGGTAGTGATAGTGGTAGTGGTAGCCAGAGGTTGGAGCGGAATCCAGTTTCAGTGACAATTTCAGCAATTGAAATCGGTTTACGGTGTACGGTTTACGGTTGATGGTCAAAAATATGCAATATTAGGGCATAAATCCCAATTTCAAAGCACCAAATTCCAATGAATTTTACAACAATTGCCAACATGGAACATGGAACGTGGAACATAGAATCTTCGGCTTTTGGCATCCCCCCCGCACCTCGCCACTTCTCTTTTTCAGTTCTTGACTTCCTGGCTTTTCAGCAATTCCTGGTAATAGGGGCAATTTCCCTTGAGATCCTCGTGCCGGCCGTCGCCGACCAACCCCTTGTCGTTGAAGCAGAGGATGCGGTCGCTCTGGCGGATGGTGCTCAGGCGGTGGGCGACGATGAACAATGTCTTGCCTTTCACCATCTCGGGCAGGGTGGCGAAGATCGAGGCTTCGGTCCGCGAGTCCAGGGCCGAGGTCGGCTCGTCAAGGATCACGATGTCGGGGTCCTTGACCAGGGCGCGGGCTATGGCCAGGCGCTGCTTCTGCCCCTCGGAGAAATTGACGCCGCGCTCGCCCACCAGCGAATGGTAGCCGTCGGGCAGGGAGGCGATGAAGTCGTGGATGCCGGCGGCGCGTGCCGCTGCTTCGACCTCCGCGTCGGAAGCCTCCGGGTCGCCGTAGCGGAGGTTGTCGGCGATCGTCCCCTTGAGCAGCGTCGGCGACTGGGGGACGTAACCGATGCGCCGGCGCAGCGAGCGCAGCTCGTACTCGACCGCCGGCCGGCCGTCGACGCGCACCTCGCCCTGCTGCGGGCGGTAGAACTGCAGCAGCAGGCTGACCAGCGTGGTCTTGCCCACGCCGCTGGGGCCGACGATGGCCACGTGCTCGCCGGCCCGGATCGAGAACGAAACGTCGTCCAGCACCGTCTCCTTGCCGTTGTAGGAGAAGCCGACCTGGCGGAACTCGATCTCGCCGCGCAGGCGCCCGATCTTTTCCCCGCTCTCCTCGTTCTCCTCGGGGACGACGTCGAACAGGGCCGAGATCCGCTCCAGCGAGGCCATGGCCCCCTGCAGCTGGAAGTTGGCCGTGGCCAGGAACTGGGCCGGGCCGTAGACGAAGCCGACGTAGGACTGGAAAGCCAGCAGCGAGCCCACGCTCCACTCGCCGCGGATGATCAGGACGGCGCCGCCGGCCAGCACGATCAGGTGGGCCAGGTCGGGGCCGAAGCCGATGGCCAGGTTGGCCAGCGAGCCGAAGACGTTCTGCTCCATGCCCAGCTGCAGCGAGGCGCGCAGCTTGGCGGTCAGCGATTTGAGGGTGCGCTTCTCGGTGGCGAAGGCCTTGATCAGCGATGTCTGCGAGAGCGACTCCTGCACCGACTGGTAGACCTCGGCGCGGCGCTCCATGCCGTGGTGGCTCAGCACGCGCATCCTGCGGCCGAAAAAGCGCACCGCTGCGAACATCAGCGGCAGCACCACCAGCACCGCCAGCGCCAGGCGCCAGTTGAGGCAGACCAGGAAAACGGCGCCGCCGACGAAGCGGATCGACTGGGTGAAGATATGGACGATGGTCGAGGAGAAGAACCAGCGCACGCCGTTGACGTCGTCCAACAGCCGCGACATCAGGTAGCCGGTCTCCTTGCCGTCGAAGAAGGCCTTGGGCAGGCGCAGGACGCGGTCGAACAGGGTCTGCTGAATTTCCAGAAGCACCTCCTGCTCGAAGCGGGTGAAGTAGTATTCCTGCAGAATGCCGAACAGGATGCCGGCGACCTTGATGGCAACCAGGATCAGGATCGCCCCCAGCAGCAGTTGCAGCTTCCTGCCCAGGATGACCTTGTCGATCAGGAAGCGGGTGATCATCGGTCCGGGAAAGGCCAGCAGCGAGGTGAGTAGGATCAGCGCAGCCCCGAGCGCCCCTTTCCTCCAGTGGCGCCTGAGGATGGGGAGCAGGTTCTTCAGGGCGTCGCGGGTCTTTCTTTTGTCCCGAGCGGACCCGCCGATCTTGTCGGCGGGCATCTTCCGCGCCCATGCCCCCTTCAGGTAAGCGAACCACGATTTCATCGCTGGGAATTATAGCCGAATTTAGCCCGCGAGGAAAATCGGGATCGCGCGGATCCGATTCCGCGGAGTTTTTCCGCGGCGACTCTCCGCCGGCAGCATGACCGCATCGATTGCTTTTCCAGAATGTTTCATCTATAATCTAACGAAAATCGTGGAGAGAGAGCAGAAAAACATGGATTTATGGGGATATTCCCGGATGGATTCGCCTCGCGCTTCAACCCGCGCGATGCAATGCCGGGGCATAAAGGCTGAGCCATGAGCCGATATGTAAGGAGAAAAAATCTTTCCGACATCCGCATCCCCTCGTGTGGTCATCTTGACCTGACCTATCGTTGCAACAGCGGCTGCCGTCACTGCTGGCTGAGCCTGGGCCGTGATGACCCGGCGCGGGAGCGCGAGCTTTCATTCGCCGAGATCACGAGTATCATCGATCAGGCACGCGCATTGGGAACGCGGGACTGGTCGGTTTCCGGCGGTGAGCCGCTGCTGCGACCCGACTTTCCCGAGATCTTCGACTGCCTGACCGCCAGGGCCGCCTCCTGTTCCCTCAACACCAACGGCACATTGATCACCCCGGCGATCGCCCGCAGGCTCAAGGGACGGGGCACCGCGATGATCGCCCTTTACGGGGCGACGCGGGAGACCTATGATCATATCACCCGTCATGCCGGCGGTTTCGAGAAGGCCATGCAAGGCTTTCGCTACCTCAAGGAAGCCGGAACAGACTTCATTGTCCAGTTGGTTCCCTTGCGGGGAAACTGGCACGAATGGAGCCGGATGCTGGAACTGGCCCAATCCCTGGGCAGGAACTGGCGCGTCGGCGCTCCCTGGCTGTACCTTTCCGCCTCCCGCGATCCGGCGCGTAACGTTGAGATCTCCCGCCAGCGCCTCGATCCCCGTGATGTCGTGAACCTCGACCCGCCCGACATGTCCGCAACAACGGCCGCGGCGCATGAATTGGAACGAGAAACAGGTGACGATCTCCTGTTCGCCCCCTGCATCGCCGCGCGACGGAACTTCCATGTCGACCCCTATGGGGGCATGTCCTTCTGCGCCTTCATCAAGGAGCCCGGCATGCGCTACGACCTGCGCCGGGGGACTTTCCGCGAGGCCTGGGAGACGTTCATCCCCTCCCTGGCCGGCACGGTGCGGGGCGGTGCGGAATACCGGGAGAACTGCGCCGCCTGCGACCTGCGCAGGGATTGCAACTGGTGCCCGGTTTACGGCTGGCTCGAGCACGGCCGTTTTTCAGCGCCCGTGGAGCACTTGTGCGCCGTGGCCCGGGAAAGCCGACGCTGGAAGGAGGAATGGCAGGCGCGCCACCGCCGTTATTATCGCATCGCCGGGATCGACATCCAGGTGGACAGCGACCTGCCCTTCGACGATCGGACCTTTCACCCGAAATTCGCCGCCTTCCGTGTCGCCGCCCCCGGGGCCGACCGGGTGGCCCTCCGCTATCACTTCACCCTGCCCGATCTTCATGGCCGTGACCTGGGCCGGGAAGTATATCGCAAGCCGCCCTGGGCGATCTTCCAACGGGGTGGATCCTGTATTTATCTCGGCATCTCGCCCGATGCCGGCGACCCGTCCATTCACCGCGTCGCGACCTTCAGCGCCGATCACACCCGCGCCCACATCTACGTCGGCAACGATGAACCATGGCGGCGGGGTGGCATTCATACCCTGACCCTGTTCCCATCGGACCAGATCCTCATCGCCCGCCTGCTGGCCGACCGCCGCGGCTGTTACCTGCACTCGGCGGGAGCGGTCCTGGACGGCGCGGGAATGCTCTTCGTCGGCCACTCCGAAGCCGGAAAATCGACGACGACCCGGCTGCTGCAGGCGGCGGCGGAAAAGGCGCGGGGAACGCCGCCCCTCCAGGTCGAGATCCTCTGCGACGACCGCAACATCGTGCGCCGCACGGATGGCGGCTGGCGGGTGTTCGGCACCTGGAGCCACGGGGACGTCGCGGCCGTCTCCGCCAACGACGCGCCGCTGCGGGCCATCTGCTTCATCGAGAAGGCGAACGAAAACACCCTGACGCTGCTGGCCGAGCGCCGGGAGATCAGGAAGCGACTTCTGGCCTGCGTCATCAGGCCCTTCGCCACCGCCGACTGGTGGCAGAAAACGCTGGATTTGATTGAGCGGCTGGCTGACGATGTGCCGTGCTATCTGATGCGATTTGACAAGAGCGGGGAGATCGTGGGAGAATTAAGGAAACTTCCAAACCGCCTTGACCGGTAAATAGAGGAGGGTAGATTGGGAACCAGCAAAAAGGCCTGGCAGACGCCGGAGTTGATCGTCCTGGTCCGCAGCAGGCCGGAAGAGGCCGTATTGTCGGTATGCAAATACAGAACATGGAAAACTGGGTGGCACGCGCCGGTATATGGAGATATGGGCTGCCAGGAGAAACCAGGGACAAGATGCTTGTTCTGTGAGGTGACGGCCATATCGTGATCTTTTGATCCTTGTGAGCTCGGGGGTGATTGTCAATCTTCCGGCGGAGGCGATAGAAAACATTTCCTCCTGTTTTAGCGGCATGAGCGAAAAGGGGACGAAGGATATCCCGCTGATTATGCTGCTTTCACGTTGGCAGCCATTGTCAAGTAAACGGCAAATGAAATACGTAAAAAAACTCAAGCCCCACGAGTTCAGTATCTGGGGTGACCGGCAGCCGCTGCTGGGCCAGCTCGACGTGGAGCTGACGGAGCGCTGTGACAACGATTGCCTGCACTGCTGCGTCAACCTCCCGGAGAATGACGCCGGCGCCCGCAACCGCGAGATGGGCACCGGTTTCGTGAAGGAAGTCCTGGCCGGGGCGGCCGGCCTGGGCTGCCTGGCCGTGCGCTTCACCGGCGGCGAGCCTTTGCTGCGGGAGGACTTTGCCGAATTGTACGAATTTGCCCGCCGCCTGGGGATGCAGGTCATCCTGTTCACCAACGGCCGGCGGATCACCCCGGAACTGGCGGGCCTGCTGGCGCGGATCCCGCCGGGGCGCGCCGTGGAGGTTTCAGCCTATGGCATGCGACCCGAGTCCTATGACCGTGTGGTGCGCCGCAAAAGGGCCTTCACCGAGTTCCGCCGTGGCATCGGGCTCCTGGCGGAGCATCGGGTCCCCTTCATCGTGAAAGGAGCGCTGCTGCCCCTGCTGAAGGATGAAATGACCGAATTCGAGGACTGGGCGCGGACGGTTTCAGGCAGGAATGAACCGCCTGGAGTCTCCATGTGCTTCGAACTCCGGCACCGCCGTGACGATCCGGCGAAAAATGCCCGGATCGCCGGGCTGCGGGCGACGCCCGATGAGGCCGTCGCCTGGCTGGCCCGGAATCCCCGTTATAGGGAAGAAATGCGGGAGTTCTGCGGAAAATTCATGAGGCCGCCCGGTGACAGGTTGTTCAATTGCGGAGCCGGGCTTGGCGCCTGCGTGGATGCCTATGGCCGGGCGCAGATGTGCCTGAGCCTGCGCGCTCCTGAGACGGTGGTAGACCTCCGCGCCGGGGGCAACGAAACAGCCGGCGACGGAGTCAAAGCCTCCCTGCGCCGGGCGCTCAGCGAATTCTTCCCGCGCCAGCGCGAGCAACGGGCGACGAATCCCGAATACCTGCGCCGCTGCGCCCGCTGCTTCCTCAAGGGGTTGTGCGAGCAGTGCCCTGCCAAGTCGTGGATGGAGCATGGCACGCTGGATACGCCGGTGGAATACCTGTGCGCCGTGGCCCACGCCCAGGCGCGCTTCCTGGGATTGATCGCGGCCGGCGAGAACGCCTGGGAAGTCGAAAACTGGCGGGAACGGATCGCGCGTTTCATTGCTGGCGGCGTGCAGCGCCCCCGCCGCGAAGATGGAGCCGCCGCCGACGGATTTGACGCGGCAAGGGATGCCGGTTGTCGGCAGCGCGAGGGGCCAGCGCAGGGGGAAACATGAGCGGGAAACCCGTGGCTGCCGGGGAGGGAAGGCATTCCAAAATGGAAATCCAGGACCTCCCCCTTTGGAGCCGGCTCAGGGAGCGCCGCGGCGTATTCTCCTTCGACCTGGAGATCACCGCCCGCTGCAACCTGAATTGCCGCCATTGCTACATCAATCTCCCCGCCGCCGACGCGCAGGCCCGTTCCCGGGAACTGACGCCGGCGGAGATCGAGCACATCGCCGCCCAGGCGGCGGACATGGGGGCCATGTGGGTTCTGGTTACCGGCGGTGAGCCCCTGCTGCGCGAGGATTTTCCGGAGATCTACCTGGGCCTCAAGCGCCGTGGCCTCCTCGTTTCGCTGTACACCAACGCGACGCTCCTGCGGGATGAGCACTTCGAATTGTTCATGAAATATCCGCCCCGGGACATCGAGGTCACCGTTTACGGCACGACGGCGGAGACGTACGAACGCGTCACCCGCGTTCCCGGCTCCTTCGCCGCTTTCACCCGCGGCCTGGAGCGGATCATGGCCGGCGGCATCAAGATCCGGCTCAAGGCGATGGCGCTGCGCTCCAACCTCCCGGAGATGCCGGCGATCGCCGATTTCTGCCGCGCGCGCACCAAGGACTATTTCCGCTTCGATCCCCTGCTGCACTTGCGCTTCGACCGCGACGAGCGGCGCAATGCCGAGATCCTCGCGGAGCGCCTGGCGCCCGAGGAGATCGTCGCCCTGGAGCAGGCGGACAGCGAACGCTCCTCCGCCCTGGAAAGCCGGTGCGGCGACCTGATCCAGGAGGATTTCGCGCATGTGGGCTGCGATCACCTGTTCCATTGCGGGGCGGGGAACGGCAGCTTCGCGGTCGGCTACGAAGGCCAGTTCCGCCTCTGTTCCTCGCTGTGGGCGCCCGGGACGACCTATGACCTGCGCCGGGGCACGCTGCGCGAGGCATGGGATAAGTTCGTGCCCCGCGTCCGCGACATGCGCTCGCAGCGGCGGGAGTTCCTGGAGCGCTGCCGCCGTTGCCCGATCATCAACCTCTGCCTGTGGTGCCCGGCCCATTCCCACCTGGAGACGGGCGAAATGGACACGCCGGTCGACTATTTCTGCCGGGTGGCCCGGGCGCGGGCGGCGGCGGTCCGCGGCGGGAAAACTACCGGACGGGAATAGGGGGAATCGACACCACCGGCGAAGGATTCATGCCCCTGCCGGTTTCTTCTGCAGCACAACGCCGCCGCTCAGGATTTTCGGATGGATCTCGACGTGGACAACGGCGAGATCCCGGTCCTGGATCTCGTCGCGCAGCTCCTGCTCGTCGGCAAAAGCGTGGATGAACTCCCGTTGTTGCCAGAGCGTGTCGCCCGGCTCGATCTGCCGGTAGCCGAGCGTGGCCCAGCTGATAAATCGGATGAAACCATTCCTGCGGGACGAAGCGGCACGGTCGGGGTCCAGGTGGAACTGGATGACGGCATGGCCCCCGGGCCGCAAGCAGCCGGAGAGGCGGCTGAGGAATTCGCGGCGGCGGCGCCGGGTGGGGATGCAGGAGTAGAGGCGGGCCGAAAGCCAGGCGACGTCGTATGAATCCGCCGCCAGCGCCAGTCGTGAGATTTCCTGGACCAAGGTCTCGATCTTCAAGCCCCGCTGCTCCGCGTTCCGCCGTGCCTGCTCCAGCATCCCGGGGGCGAAATCAACGGCGGTGACGGCGAACCCGCGCCGGACCAGGGCCACCGCGTCGCGGCCGCCGCCTCCGCCCAGGAGCAGCAGTCGCCCCCGCCGGGCCGGCAGCCTGGCCAGCAGGGCCTCCTCGTTGGAGTACAGGCCTTCGTCCACCAGCTCACTCCGCCCCCAGTCCTTCAGCCGCCGGACCGGCGCGTACGATCGGCGGCTGAATTCGACCAGGTCGGCCGGTTTCATCACGGCGATGGCCGAGGATTGGAGCAGGCGGCCCAGGCGGAGGATGAAGCGGGCCAGCGCGATCCTCGGTCTGCCCATCCCATCACCCTTCCCGGCGGAGCGGGGGATCGGCGATCGAGACCGGAACGCGAAAGGAGAACTTGCTGGACGGTCGGGGATGGGAAATGAGAGCAGCCGCCATTTTCAAGGAAGGATCATCAAGGCCCAAGCCGGCCGGCTATTTTCTGACGAGCATGCGGCGCGAGGCCAGTTCCCGGACCAGCCCCAAGACATCGGCCTCGATGACGGCCGTTGTGGCCTCGAATTCCCGGGTAAGCTCGGCGGCCACCTGCCGCAGGCTGCGGATGCCGTCCAGTTTCTCCCAAATCGCCTTGCCCGTCTCGTTGAGCGTGAACAGGGCGTCCTCGGCATCGCCGACGCCGGCGGCGATCGGCACCAGAATCATCTCTCCCTCGATCAGCCGGGCCACCACGTCTTCCGAAGGCCCAAATATGTCGTCAATGAAAATCTCTTCGGCCATATGCTATTAAGCCTTGAACTCAGGATCCGCCGCCGCCGCGGGACTGGCAGGCGCCGCAGTTGGCCGAGGCATCGGTCCCGCACCCCTGGGAGTTGCTGCCCGGCCCCACATAACCGGTACCGGCCTTGCAGAGGGTGAGGACCGCCTCCTCAGGGCGACTGCGAAGCAAAATGGTTAGCCTAGGTGTCAGCCATATCTTTTTTTTCATTCATTCCTCCATAAGCAAATTCACCATGGGTTATTTATAATCAATTATGTCACATTTAGAAGGTTTTGGCAATCGGGGATTGCCTGATGTGTTCCCGTCCATTCAGCGTTTTTCACCCCCTGAGCACCGGCCTGAGCGACATGGGAACTCATAAAGGGGTTCTCCGCAGCATGGATGCCAGGTCGGCCTGCTTGGTGAAGCGCAGCTCGAAGCAGGGCACCTCGCGGCTGAATGATTCGGCGAGGTCCAGCATGCGGTCC